>JAYTOL010000024.1:0-3302 GCA_043747815.1 Deltaproteobacteria bacterium | reverse complement strand
AATGGCAGCCCACGTAACGTCTCCTGCTGTCTTTTCCATCCCGCTCCGCTGCCCCAGACGTCCCCGTCTTCCCAGGCGCCGTTGGTGGACGGGTTACGTGGATCTGCGGCGAGGCCACGATGGCTTGAGCGCCATCGTTCAGGGTCAATGGGGCATGGACCTGTTCGACGGTCATCTCTACGTTTTTTTCGGACGTCGCCGCGATCGCTGCAAGATCCTGTTCTGGGACCGGGGTGGGCTCGTCCTGTATTATAAACGCTTGGAACGTGGTCGCTTCAAGCTACCGAAGGTCGAGCAAGGGGCCACACGAATCGAGCTCGACGCCGTACAGCTGAGCATGCTGCTCGACGGGATCGACTTCGGGCGCGTGCGGCGTCCCGAGCTCTGGCAGCCGCCACAATAAATTCGAAGTGGCCCGCTGAAAGGGGATCGACAAATCGATCCCGATATGATCAAAAATGCTGGTTGGCCGCGCGCAAAAACCATCGCTGTGACTGGCGTGATCGCGCCGAAGCCCTTCAGTCGGAGCTGAGCACGACGCGCGCGGAGCTCGATCAGCTCAAGGAGAAGACTGGGCTGCTCGACGAGAGAATCGAAGCGCTCAACAAGAGGCTGTTCGGGCGCCGTAGCGAGCGTCAGCGGATACCGGACATCAACGCCGAGATTCGCAAGCAGCGCCCCACCGACCCCGAGCAGGCCAAGGCGAAACGCCGGGCGACGGAGGAGCAGAAGAAGCGGATCGAGGCCGAGCCTCATCGCCCCGACGTGCCGCGTACCCAATGCCACTGCGAGTACTGTGGCGATGGCCCCGAAGAGTTTCATCTCATCGGCAGCAAGACCTCCACCGTCTACTCGATGCGACCCGCGAAGTTGGTCAAGAAGGTCTATACGCGCGACACTCGCGCTTGCCACTGCGGAAAGACCATCGTGTCGGCGCCCCCGCCCGAGCGATTCGGCAAATCGCAGTACGACGCGAGTGTCGTGGCTCAGCTCGTTACCGGCAAGTGCAGCGACTCGCTACCTGTTGCACGGCAGACGGAGCAGTTGCGCCGTCAAGGTGTTCCAGCAAGTCGAGCTACGCTCAACCGTGTCTTCTTGCAAGCCGGACGGGTACTGGCTCCCGTGGCGCTGCGTATCCTCGCGCTCATCGCCGAGAGCGACATCGTCCTCGGCGATGAGACGCCCATCCGCCAGCAGGATCAGGACGGCAAGGGCTATTCTGGACCTTCGGCAACGGCGACCTCGTCGCCTACGTGTACAGCTCCAATCGCAGCGGCGAGACACCAAAGAAGGTCCTGGGGGGCACCAAGGGCGTGCTCCTCGTCGATGGGTTCACCGGCTATAACGTTGTGACGAAGCCCGATGGTCGCCACCGCGCTGGCTGCAACTCGCACGCACGACGCAAATTCTGTGAGGCGCTCGCCAATGCGCCGGAAGCGCAGCACGTGATCGATCTCTACACCACAGTGTTCGTCGTCGAACGCGATGCGCGAGAGCTGGGCATCATGGGCAGCAGGCAACATCTCGGCATGCGCAAGAAGAAAAGCGCCCCCGCGATGCAGCGGATGCATGCGTGGTTGATACAGGAGAAGCCACGCCATCTGCCCAAGAGCAAAATGGGGGATGCCATCGGGTACGCGCTCAACAACTGGAAGGAGTTGACGCGCTTCCTGTCCAACGCCAAGATCCCCGTCTCGAACAACCTCTCCGAAGGACAGCTTCGAATTGTTGCTCTCGGGCGCAAGAACTACATGAGCGTGGGCGCAGAATCCGCTGGGCAGAGCATCGCCGCGCTCTACACGCTCACGGCGTGCTGCAAGAGGGCGAACATTGATCCGACAGCGTACCTGGCGGACGTGCTTCGGCGACTCGGACGCGATCCAGAATGCTCCGTCGACGAGCTCATGCCTCACCGCTGGAAGCCGCTCGACACGAGCTGAATGGAGGTGCTCCGCAGTCGTGGGCACGACAGGTCAGCCAATGCTGGGAGCGGCCGTCTGGCGACGGCTGGATGTGAAGGGGCAGGCTACCCCGGACGTCCAAAGTGAGACGGGTACACAACGACGCCCGAGATCGCCAAGGAGTTGGGCGTCAGCCCCAGCATGCCCATCGTTGGCGCGAACGCCTTGGCCCGAGCTCGCGGGCGGCGCGCAGCTAAGCCAGGGCGAACGCGACGAGATGGAACGGCTGCGCAGCGAGCTTCGAGACCTGAGGCGGAGAACTTGCTGCTAGAAACCCGCAGCACTTGCCGAGTTTTCCGGGTCTCGCGCAGCGGCTGCTACCAGTGGGTGCACGCCGAGCCCAGCGCGCGATTATCGACGACGCAGTGCTGGCGGCTGAGCTCGAGGAGGTCTTCCACGAGCATAAGGGCCGCTAGGGTGCTCCGCGACTCCGCCGTGCGCTCAGACGGCGCGCGGACCCGACCGAGAAAGAACCGCGTGGCTCGATTGATGCACGCTCGCGGGCTCAGCGGCGATACGCCACGACGCTTTCGAAAGACGACGGACTCGGAACATGAAGCGCATCGCCGACAATCTGCTTGAGCGTGACTTCAACGCTTCAACGCGCCAGAAATGGCAGGATCATAACGTTACGACGACGTCATGAGGATTAAGAAGGCGATGCGGCCGACCGTTCCCCAAGCCTCTGCGACAGCGAACCATCAATGTCTCAATCTGGGTAAGCGTGACGCCAATGATTCGAAAATACGCCTTTAGTTACTCTTCGGTCGTGACCTGGCTGCTCGTCACCGCCTGCGGCTCCGACGTGGAGATATCAAAAAAGGCGGTGTCCCTCGAGACTGCGGACGGGGAAGCCGTAGAAAACCCGTTGGACGATGCTCCCTTGCGGCACATCTTGAGCGAGCAAGGGCTTCCGAAGGATGGTCTGGTTCCTGTTCTGGAACAGGTGGACGGTCCGAACGGAAGATATAGCCTATTCATCGCTTCCCGTGCCGATGCTGAGGGTGCGAAGGCAACCGTCACGCAGGGTTACGAGGAGCTTAAGGTGCGTGAGGCGCTACCCGAAGAGTTACGCTCGTCTGAGGAGTGAGGTGGACCCCATTCTTTGGACCAAAATGGGGGAGAGCTAAGGTGTGATCTGCTCTCTGGTAAATCAACGAATCAATCGTCCGTCGTCGTCTGGGTTCTTACTCAAAAACGTCTCAGTCGTCCATCATAGCGATCACGTTTCAGGTCGCCATCCGGGGCGGGGGGGTCCGGGGGGGAGACTCATAACTTGTGCGTGCCATGTGGGTGCCGGTGGACAAGTCATGCTGCCATTCGAAGCGTTCGATGAAACTC
>JAYTOL010000023.1:0-25644 GCA_043747815.1 Deltaproteobacteria bacterium | reverse complement strand
CATTATCTTGCCGTCGGGCGCGCTGCTCGAGTCTGCAGGCGGCGGCTTGTCGTGCGGCGAGACCAGGTGCCCCGCGCTGGGACCGACCCGCCGCTGGCTGCACATGACTGCATGAAAGTCGACGCTTCAGGCTCGGGTGAGTTGGTGAATGTTTGCGAAGCAACTAGCCGTTGAACAGAGCGCGAGGTCATTGCAGCTACGCGCCTGGTTCTGCACGTCGACGCGTCCGACACTCGCTGCGTTGCGCGGGTCTTCACACACACCGTCACGGGCCGGGCCGGTTGGAGTAGCGGTAGCCCATCTCCGACCTCAGGCTCTCCGGTAACCGCGGCAGGGCGTGGGACGGGATCAGGTAAGTCGCGAGCCCGTACAGATCGGAGAAGATGCGGTGCTTCTCCAGGGTGGACATCAGGTAGCCGTAGCCCGCGGAGCCGCCCGTGCCGATAGCCATGCCCATCATACGCTGCACCATCAGCGCGTGCCGATAGCGCCACAACGACAAGAGCTCGTCCACATCCATGATCAGCGACAAGAGGCGGGCGGGCATCTGGAGGATGGGCTCCTGGCGATACAGCGTGACGAGCAGCGCCGCTTGCAGCCCACGCCAGGACATGCGCCACAAGCCCTCGCTCCGGCCCTTGTCGTGCTCACGCTCGTCGAAGATCGAGTGAAACTTGCGGCGCCCCTGCGCGATGGCAGCGAGCTCTGTCGCCAGCGTCTCGCCGGCCAGGCTCTGCTGGGCCGTTTCGACCTTGGCGTCGAGCAGCGTGTCGACCGCGCCGCGATAGGACTCCCAGAATTTGTAGTCGCCCCTGTCGACGAAGGGCGTACGCGAGAGCCAGCCGTCGATCTGGTCGTAGAGGCTCGGCTGGGCCTCCGCCTGCGCGATTTGGCTACGCCGCCCCGCCTCCAGCCCGGCGTCGAACGGGCCATGGAAGACAGATACGCGGTCGCCGCGACGCAGCCCGAGGCGCGTCTCGATCAGGCGGAACTGCCAACTCTGAAAGCCGGACGCGGAACGCAGAGACTCGCGAAAATCCAGGAAATCTTGCGGGGCCATCGTCTGCAAGACGTCGATCTGCCGCACCAGCAGGCGCCAGATGCTGACGATCCGGTCGAGCCGCGCCAGGATGGGCTGCATGTCTCGGTCGTCCACCACGCTCGCCGAGAAGCGCTGCTGGATATCATCGAGCTCGAACAGAATTTGCCGAAACCAGAGCTCATACGTCTGATGAAAGATGATGAACAGCATCTCGTCGTGCGCAGGCTCTCGGCCCGCCTGGCCACTCCAGGGCTTCTGCGCGTCGAGGATCCGATCGAGTCCGAGATAGTCGCTGTAAAGATCCTGCGGCGCGGCCATGCACCTGCCTTTCGTAGAGGGCCCGGACCCTAAGGCTACATCGAGGACCTCTGGCTGCCGCGTTTTTTCCTCCGGCTGGCGCTTGTAATGCTCAAATATCGATCCGCAGCCCCACGCCGAGGTCGAGGAGCGCAGGCGCGCGGGAGAAATTAAAGCCTCCGATGTCGAGCTGGTCCACGCCGAAGCGAAACTCGCCGTTGGTGTGCCCGTAGCGCGCGGAAGCGAAGGCCTCGAAGCGCAGGTGGGTCAGCACCGCCAAGGAGTAGTCCAGGCGGGTGATGAATGAGAAGTCGGAGAAGTTCCCCAGCGTCGACAGCGTGAAGGTGTGGTTGTCGAGCGAGTACGGCGCCGGCAGCGCGAGGAAGACGGCGGTATATTGTTGCCCCAGGTAGAAGAACGTGGCCGCATCGACGAGCTCGCGCGAGTGCGGCAGGACGAGGCCCGGGTACGGCGCGGGGCTCTGGTGGCCCAGGCCATTGTAGAAGTACTCGGCGCCGAGCGTGAAGGTGTCGTTGTCGTTGTACTTCTGTGAGTAGCTGAACCCGCCCACGGCCTGCGCCTTGATGCCGCGCGAACGGTAGACGGGATAGAGCGCATCGATCACCGTGGCGAGCTGGCGGCGAGCGGTCTCTTCGGGCCGCTCCCAGGACGGAGGCCCGTCGAGCTCGGGCAAGCTCGCGCCCGTGGCATACTGCACGCGGTCGATGTCCTCGCCGCTGCGCACGGCGAGCTCCCCATACACGTCGAAGTCGCCGACTCCCGCGGAGAGGTCGAGGGCATACTTGGGCTTCTGACCGCGCTTGACGAAGGCGCCCAGCCCGAGCTCGGCGGGCCCAAACACGAGCTCAGCGCGCGCCGCGCCCGCCAGGCTCCCGAGCGTGGACGTCGCGCCGGGGCCCTCGGTCACGCCGTAGGCGTAGAAGTTCCAGGCACGTGACTCGATGGGCAGGTGCAGCTTCAAGAGCGTCGTGCCGCTGCGAGCATCAAAGACGTCGAGCGGGTTGCGCTTGCGCACGTGCAGGTAGTCGGTCGGAGCCCAGAAGCGCCCGGTGCCCCAGCGCACGTGTTGCTTACCCGCCGTCACGAACACGGTGTGCTTCACGTCGAAGCGCAGCCAGAGCTGGTCGAGGATCACCCGTGGCCCGCGCGTCTGCGCTTGAAACAGGGCCGACGGCGGCGCGCTGCCCGCGGTGCCGCCGGTCGCGTCGACGTTGCCGGCCGCGCTCGCAGCGGCCGCCGTCGAGGGCAGCGTGGGGTCAAACGACATCCGACCCAGCACGAAGCCGCGCACCCGATCATTTGGGCGCGCGTCCAGGTACACGTCGAGGAGCGCGGGCGAGCTGAGGGTCCAGTCGCGCGGTGCTTGGCCTTCGAGAGCGGCGACCTGGGTGCGCAGGTAGAGCTGCCCCCCCATCTCCAAGGGGTCGTCTGGTGCGGCCTGCTCGTCGAACATGCGCGGCGGGGTGGCCCCGAGGATCTGCGCATCCCGCGCCGCTTCGGCCGTGCCTTCTGCCTGCTCCGGCGCCGCGGGCGCTGCGGGTGCTCCGGGAGCCGCGGGCGGTGGAGGAGCGGGGGCGGCCGGTGAAGGCCCGAAGAGGTCTGCTTCGCTCGGGCGTTCTTGCGACTTCGCCCCTCCGGCGAGCGAGAGACCGAGCCAGAGGAGGCTGGTGCTGGCCGCTCGCTTCATCGACTCTTGCTCTCGAGCCACGCCTTGGTGAAGAGGTTACTTTCGAGCGGCTTGAGGTCCACGCTCTTGATCAGAATCAAGGTCGAGTTTTGCTTCTCCACCTCGTCGTAGAAGCGGATCTCCTCCGGGTACCAGATGTCCGCGTTGCGCGACTCGCTGAACACCTTTTGCCACTTGGGATAATAAGACGTGCGTAGCAGCTTGCCTGACAGGGCGAACTCCTGGCGCTTGAGCACGTTTTGCGTGGCCTTGTCCACCCACAGCTTGAGGGTGGGGAACGCCAGATCGAGGCCCGGCTTGCCCTTCAGGTTCAGCACCTGCGTGGTGTACACGCCGAGCTTCTCCTCCCCTCCATCCTCCGGATCGTACTCCTCCGCCAGGCGCGACTCGTCGAAGTCGGAGCGGCGTGAGTTGGTGCCGCCAATACGTTCGCGTTCCGTGCGGCGCTCCCACTTGCCGACGGCGGGGTCGTAAAACCACAAGTTCTCGTCCACGCGCAGGTACCCCTGCCCCTGAGACGCCTTGGGCTTGGTAAACAGGATCATGAACTTCTTGTCGGCGCCTCGCCGAAAGATGAACGCCTCGTAAACGACGGCGACCTTGTCCTTCTCCTTCTGCTCGATATACGCAAACGAGCGCCAGTCCCCCTGGTTACGTTGCCGGTCGTCGACCACCTTCAAGATCTCGACCAACTCGCTCTTCTGCACGGCGGCCTGTGCACGGAGCGGAACGAAGGGCGCACCTATGGCGGTCACGGCCAGCCCCAAACACAGCATTATCGTCGTTAGCTTCATGTGAACAATCAACCAGTGGCCTGAGCCAAAGTGAGGCCTCAGCAAGGTGGGACCTCAGCCAAAGTGCGACATCGCGTCCACGGGCTTGAGCCGGGAGGCGCGAAAAGCGGGGTACAGCGCGGCGGCACCGGTGACGAGGGAAATGAGCACCACAGCAGACGCCAGCGCCGCCGGCAGCACGGTGAGCTGGAGCGTGTCTGTCATCAAGAACAACTGCACGCTCAGCGGCACGTGGATGTGAGCGGCGTTCAATATCGCGGCAATCCCGACGCCCAGGAGCGCGCCGAGCACCGCCCCGAGCACGCCCAGCGCGAACGACTCCCACAGGAACATGCGCACCACGCTGCCCCGCTGCATGCCGATGGCACGCAGCGTGCCGATCTCCCGAGTGCGCTCGCGGATGGCGATCCACATCGTATTCATGATGCCGGTGATGACAATCGCTACGAGGATCACCATCAGCACAAAGCTCAGCCCGTTCAACGCCTGCAGGGTCCACATCATGAAGGACAGCTCGTCTTCCCAGGAGGTGACGTCGAGCTTCTGCCCCGTCCAGTCCTCGCGCGCCACGCTCTCGAACTTCATCCAGAAGGGGCGCGGATCCGGCTCCATGAGCCGGTAGCCGGCTTGTTCGAGCGAGCCGCGCAGCCTTGCCGCTAGGGGGCCGAGGTCACTCTGGTAGTCGGGCTTTAGGTGGATCTGTATGGCGCCCGTGACATCGGATCGCAGCTGGTAGAGCTGCCGCAGCGCCTGATTGGGCACGAAGACACTCCATTGGCTCAACAGGCCGACGTCCTCGGCGATGGCGACGACGCGACAATCAATCGTGTTGGCTACCCCGCGCGTCGTCTGCGCCGAGATCGTGATCGCGTCTCCCACGGCCACCTTCAGCTTCTTGGCTTGCGCGTCGAACAGCAGGATCGTGTTCGGCCCCGTCAGGTCCGACAGCGCACCGCTCTTGATGCGCAACACCGAACGGAACGCCTCTTCCTGAGCGACGTCGATGCCAGCGATGCCTGCCTGCTGCGACGCGGTGTCCGACACGATCTTCCCCCAGCCTCGGCCGCGCTCGACGCTGAACGCCATCTCCGGCAGGGAGCGCTGCACCACGCCGCGCACCGTCTCGTAGTCCGTCACTACGGGCCCCGCTTGGCCCGCTGTCACCTTGAAGAAGCCGCCGACGTTGAGGTGGCCGGTGCTCAGCGTCGTGGCCGTCTCCACCAGGGTGTGGCGAATGCCGGCAGACAGCGCGTTGAGCAGGACGAGCAGCGCTGTGACCGTGGCCACTGCTGTGCCGAGAAAAAACGCGCGCCGGCGGTGCTCGAACAGGCTGAGCAGCGCAATGCGGAGATCGAGGCCAAACCAAGACATCTTTCATTCCTCCGATTGCATGGCTTCACGCGGGCTGATGCGCATGGCGATCCACGCGGGGTAAATGCTGGAGATGACGCTCACGCACAGCACAATCGCCAGCGCCAAGAGCAGGTTCTCGGTGCCGAGTGCAGGGTAGAGGCGTGGGCCAGAGAAGAAGAACATGAAGATCTGGTTGGCGGCCGGGATCCCGACCTTGCCGAGGATGGCCACGAGCGCGCCCCCGAGCGCTGCCCCTAAGGCCCCAAA
This sequence comes from Deltaproteobacteria bacterium, assembly GCA_043747815.1. Taxonomy (GTDB): domain Bacteria; phylum Myxococcota_A; class Polyangia; order Polyangiales; family Polyangiaceae; genus SZUA-265. The sequence goes on along the minus strand of JAYTOL010000023.1, from coordinate 20,183 downwards.
CGCCAGGCCCACCACCATGGATTCGAGCACCAGCATGGCCAGGATGAAGCGCCGCTGGGCGCCGACGGCGCGCAATGTACCGATCTCCCGCACCCGCTCCAGCGTGGCCATGACGAGAGCGTTGTTGATGATGACCAGCGCCACGACGAAGATGATCAACACCGCCGTATACAGCACGACGCGCATCAGCACGGTGAACTGGCCGAGCAGGCCCGCGGCCTTCTGCCAGGAAATGGCCTTGAGCGGCAGCCCATCGCGCTTGCCGGCAGCCTCGATGGCCAGGATCGTCTCGCCCAGCTTCTCCTCGTCCTTCACCAGGACTGCGGCGTTGAGGATGACGCCTTCGCGGAGCTGGCTCGGATCGTAGCCGCGGGCCGCGTCGCTGTCCTTCTGCCGGCTGCCGGCGATGCTCGACAGCTCGGTGCCAAAGTCCGTCACCCCAGCGTTGATGGTCGTGGGCGCCCCCGCCAGCGACGCCTCGGGCGGAGCGCTGCCAAAAAGCTCGGCCTCGGCGTTCTCCCGGCTCACTTCTTTTGCGCCCGAGCCCGCCCGCAACGCCGCGATCTCCTTCTGCCGATCTTCGGTCATGAAGCCGTAGAGCTCGCGAAAGCTCACGATGTCCATCAAGTTGAGCGAGCCTGCTTGCGGCGATTTTTCGAGCCCCTTGAAAGCGAACGTGCCGTAGACCTTCAAATTCGCCGACTGCACGTAGCCGCTGCGCGTGAAGGCCTTGATGGTCAAGGTGTCCCCCACCCGCACCCGGTAGAGCTCGAGCGAAGGGACGAGCTCGCGGTAGAAGAAGGCGTAGCGCTCGTCGAAATTCTCGTCCGTCAGCGTCAGGAAGGACTCGAGCAGCTTTCCGACGCTGGGCTCTCCCGAATGCAGATAGGCCCCGAGCTTCTCCCGGAACAGCTCCGTCTTCGGTGCGTCGAGCTGCAGCAGGACCTCCTTGACCAGCGTGGAGCTCTCCCGGACCAGGCGACCGAGCTCTGCGTCAGTAGCTATCTTGGCGCCTCGGTTGTCCCGCCCGTCCCGGATCCTGTCGAGGCCGCGTGCTGTCTTGAGCTTGACCTGCTCTTCATACACGAAGTTCGAAAACAGAAACCCGCGTTGACCCTCGGGGATGGGCTGCCCGAGCACGATCGTCATGCGGTCAAAAGAGCGCGCAAACTCCGCCGGATCGGTGCCGATGTAGCGCAGAAAGAGCATGTCCGCGTCCGTGGCGAGGGGCGCGATGCGGTTCTCGAGAAACTCGAGCGCGTCGAAGGGCTCCGCATCGAAGCTGGACCAGAAGTCCGGGGATGTCGCGGTCGCGACGGCGGAGAGATCTTCGGTGACCTGCGATTTTTCGTCCAGGAGCTGCTTGGCGTTCTGGATGTCGGCGCCCAGCACCCCGATCATCTGCCGCACGTGATCCTTGGCGGCCGCGTACGCCGCCTCGATGTCAGCCGAGGCGCGGCCCTCCTTTTTGTCCGTCACGAGCTGGCGCAGCCGGGCGAGCGCGAGGTCCACCGTGTTGCCGGAGACGACGAGCGAGTTGTTGATGCCCATCGGCACGATGTTGGCGACGTTGGGCACGCTGAGCACCGTCTGCCGCACCTTGGCGAAGTCGGAGAGCGGCTCGATCGAGTTGGCGTCGAAAGAAAAGCCCCCCATCACGTCGAGGTCCTCGGTCGACCCCGAGGAATAGACCTGAATGTGCCCTGCCACGCTGCCGATGATGCTGCGGCTCATGGAACGGTCGACGCTGTCCAACAGCGACGTGCCGAGCACGACCAGGAAGGCGCCGAACCCGATGATGCCGCCGACGATCAGCGTCTTCCAACTGCTGGCGAACAGGTTACGGAGCGCGATCTGGGCGATGATCCCAAACGTGCCGAGGTAGCCCTTCACGCCCGCGCTCCGAGCACGGCTCCGGGCACGGCTCCCGACCCGTGCTCAGCCAGCTCCGCGGCGGTGACCCCGCTGCTCTGGCTGCTTTCGACCAACTTACCGTCGGCGAGCCGCACGATCGAGCTAGCGTGCGCCATCACGCGGGCGTCATGCGTGGAGAAGATGAAGGTCGTGTGCTCGGTGCGGTTGAGCTCCTTCATCAAGTCGAGGATGTTTTGCCCCGTGACCGAGTCCAGGTTGGCGGTGGGCTCGTCCGCGAGCACTAAGCTCGGACGCGTGACCAGCGCACGCGCGATGGCGACCCGCTGCCGCTGCCCGCCCGACAGCTCGTTCGGCCGATGCCGCGCGTGCTCCGTCAGCCCCACGCGCTCCAAGAGGTCGCGCACGCGCTTCTCCCGTTCGGAACCGGAGAGCACCTGCTGCAGCAGAAGCGGCAGCTCGACGTTGCGAAATACGTTGAGCACACCTACCAGGTTGAAGCTCTGGAAGATGAAGCCGATGGTGTGTAGCCGCAGCCGAGTGAGCTCGCGCTCGCTGAGCGCCGCCGTGTCTCGGCCTGCTACCTGCACGCTGCCCGTGGTCGGCGTGTCGACGCAACCGATCAGGTTCAAGAGCGTGGTCTTGCCGCTGCCCGACGGACCCGCGATGCTCAAGAACTCACCCTGCTCGACATCGAGCGTGACGCCGCGCAGCGCTGGCACGACGACCTTACCCAGGTGGTAGTCCTTAGTGGCGTTTTGAATCGAAACGATGGCTGTCATGAGGCTCCGCACACTTCCGAGAGGCCCCCGGCTGCGAGCCGGTACCGCCGACGGGCGAGAAATCTCTTCGGGTAAATATCTTACGTGCTAAGATGTCTGCGCATTAAACTAATTGAAGCGTCGATGTCAAGGAACGATCCTAAGCGCCAACAATTGCTCGAAACCGTAACCGACGAGGGCCGCCGGATGAGCACTCGATCGGTCCTCATGCACGCCGTCATCGCGGATAAGCTGGGGCTCAATCCCTCCGATCACAAGTGTGTCGACCTGATTCACAGTCAGGATGAGGCGCTGACCGCAGGACGCCTCGCGGAGCTCACCGGCTTGAGCACCGGCGCGATCACGGGGGTATTGGATCGGCTGGAGCGCGCTGGCTTCGTGGAGCGCACGCACGATCCGAACGACAGGCGGCGGGTCGTGATCCGCTCCACCCCGGAACGCATGCCTGATCTGCGGCCTTTTTTCGCGCCGCTGCGCGCAGCCATGTTGAAGTTCTTCGCCCGCTACACCAACGCCGAGCTGGAGCTGATCCTCTCCTTCATGCGCGGCACGGGCGTGGTGGTCGAGCAACAAGTGGCGCGCCTGGCGACGTTGGAACGCGCAGCGCTGGCGCAGGACGCCACGCCCGGGCTGGATGCGGGCAAGCTCGAGCAGCCGGCTCGCAAGGCCCCGCGGCGCTAAGCCTTTGCAAATGGCGAGTCGGCGAGCAGCGGAGTCGGCGCACCGCCCAACTCGACCTGAGCTGGCCGCCCGCCACCCCGGGCGCGCCAAAGCTCCAATTCACGCCAGCATGCCACGCGGCGGACGTGCAGCTGGCGCGCCGAGGCGCTTTCGCAATCTTCCCCGCTGCTCGCTCCTCAGCTCCAAGTCTATGAGTCTCTTGGCCCTTCCGCCCCGCAAGTGGAGCGGCGCGCCCTGGAGGCGGTCCGGCATGCCCGTTGCACCGTGGGGGCGTCCACCAACGGTAACTTCTTAACCGATCCAGACTTCGACGCTCGAGCGTCGCGAGCCCCTTTAGGGGCCAATGGAGGAATTATGCAACGAATTCGCGCAGCACTTTTGGGTAGCACCTTGGTCACTACGATGGCCATCTCGGGCCTTGCCTTCGCCGCGCCGGCCACCGCCAAGGGCGGCGTTCCGCATGGCGATGACGGCCCCGCGGTCACCACCAAGAGCGGTACCGTTCACGCCAAGGCCACAAACCCGGGCCCCGGTTATCAACGAACGCTGGAGATGCAGCGCGCGTTGAAGGCGCGCAACATCTATCAGGGCCAAGTGGACGGCGTGTGGGGGCCAAAAACGGAGGCCGCCCTTCGCAATTTTCAGACCCAGAATGGCCTGGACGCCACGGGCAATCTGAACGCGACGACCGCGGAGAAGCTGGGCCTGCCACCGGAGCGCCAGGCCGTGAGCGGTACCGACACGAAACCCGCGAACACCGCGAACGTGCAGGGGTCGGCGCAAATTCAGAACCCTGCCGCACAACCGCTGCGTGAGGACGCCGCGACGAACGTGCAGCTCAGCAGCTTGAGCGCCGACCAAGCCAAGGAGTTGCAGCAACGACTGCAGCTGCTCGGCTATTATACGGGCCCTGTCGACGGGGTACTGGGTGAGGGCACGAGGACCGCGCTGAAGCATTTCTTTCAGCGCCAGGCCGAGCTCGCGTCGAAGGGCGTAGTCAGCAACGCCGCCATCGGCTTGTTTGGCACGGAGGCGAGTGAAGTGCAGCCCGTGAACGGCACGGACGCCAAGCGCTAGCTAGCACACGGCGCTGTAAGCAGCAGCTGCCCCGAACAGGCCGTCGGTACCCACCGTCGGCCTGTCGTGCGTCGACCGAATTGCTCGGACGGAGGTCGAGTGAGGCACGCACTTGCCGTCGCCAACCTTACCGCCGCCTCCCCCCGGCACAGGCACCTTCGGTGGCAGTCATGGCTTCACGTCGCTCCCGCGAAGTTCCCCGACTTCGCGTCGCAGCGCGCGCACCTCGTCGAGGATCAACTGGGTTTGGGCCTCCCCTTCGCCCTTGAGGTCCTGCGCGACCTGCGACTGCATCGCGTTGACGACCACCGCAATGAACAGGTTCAACACCATAAACGTCGCGACCAGCAGGTAGCTGACGAAGAACACCCAAGCATACGGCGATTCTGTCATCACGGCGCGCGCAATGTCGGGCCACCCTTCCACCGTCATTACCTGGAACAGCGTGAACATCGAGGCGCCGAAAGTGCCGAAGAACTCCGGCGCGATCGCCCCGAACAGCTTCGTGGCTATCACCGCCGATACGTACAGCACGAGCGACATCAGGCCGATGATCGACGCCATCCCCGGCAGCGCCGAGAGCAGAGCGCTCACGACCCGGCGCATCGAGGGCACCATCGAGACCAGCCGCACCACTCGCAGGACTCGCAGTGTTCGCAACACACTGAACGCACCGCTCGCGGGCACCAGTGCGATCCCGATAACCACGAAGTCGAATACGCGCCACGGGTCGCGGAAGAACCCACTGCGATAGACGAAGGAGCGCAGCAGCAACTCGACTACGAATATTCCCAGCACCGTGCGGTCGATCGCGCCAAACAAGTCGCCAAAGCGCGCGGCAATCGCGGGGGAGGTTTCGAGCCCGAGCGTGATCGCATTTGCGATGATCAGGACGATAATCGCCTGATCGAAGCGCGGATGCTCGATCAGCGCCTGGGCTCGAGCGCGCCAGACAGGCGCCGGTTCTGCAATGGTCGTGCTCATTGGGTGGACGGTTGTGGCTTCACCGGAGGCTGCTTTGCTGGTGGCCCTGGAGGTGGGGGCAGGACGGCCAGCGGCTGGGTCGGTGGGCGCAGCAACGAAGCCACTATCGAGCCGGCGAGCAGGGCCACGATCACGGCCAGGGAAGCCAGAATCGGAATCTTGTAGATCCCCGCAAGGAGCATCTTCGCTCCGACGAATACAAGGACGAGCGACAGCCCGACCTTCAGATAGTGGAACTTTTCCATGATTCCGGCGAGCGCGAAATAGAGCGCGCGCAGCCCCAAGATGGCGAAGATGTTCGACGTGTAGACGATGAAGGGGTCGGTCGTGATGGCGAAGATGGCCGGGATGGAATCGACGGCGAAGACGAGGTCCGTCGCCTCGATGGCCACCAGCACCAGGAGCAACGGGGTCGCATACCGCTTGCCGCCCTCGACCACCGTGAACTGCCCGTCACGGTAGTCGTCCACCGAAGGGACGAGCCGCTTGAACAGCCGGAAGATCGGGTTGCGCTCTGGTTGGACCTCACCGCCTCGCTGCACGAGCAGCTTGATCCCCGTGAAAACGAGGAATGCGCCGAAGATATAGATGACCCAATGAAATCGCTCCAGGAGCGCCGCGCCGAGCACGATGAAGATGGCGCGCATGATGAGCGCGCCGAGAATCCCCCAGAAGAGCACCCGGTGTTGGAGCTTGGCCGGGACCGCGAACACCGAAAAGACGACGATGAAGACGAATATGTTGTCTACCGACAGCGCCTTCTCGATGACGTAACCCGTGAGAAACTCTAGCGCGCGCTCCGAGCCAAACCAAAAGTACACACCAAGGTTGAAGGTGAGAGCTAGGGAGACCCAGACGGCGGTCCAAGTGAGGGCTTCTCGCACACGCACTTCGTGCGCCTTGCGGTGGAAGACGCCGAGGTCGAGCACGAGCATGACCAGGATGAAGGCAGTGAAGCCAAACCACAACCACGGTGTTCCGATGCCTTCGAGGTTCATATTCGCTCCTATGTACTGCGCTTGGTCGGCGCCCACTGGCGACAAATCTAATGCCGAATGCTTCCGTAGACTATTAGTTACTTTAGTCACCATACGTAGTAAAAAACGACACTTCGGCGCGCTCTGCCGAAACGTCCGGAGAGCGTCTGGAGCTGCTCTGAATGGCAGCCGCAAGCAGTGTGATCAACCGCGTCGCTAACGACTTCAGCACCATGGTCGAGCCGGCGCAGGCGGACTTCGAGGCGGCTCTGGGAATCCACGCGCATGGACCCGCCGCGGAAAGGACGATCGTGCCGAGCCGCTAGCGGTTGACCAGCACCTGATACTCGCGACCCTCGGAGAGCACGCAGGGATCGATTCCCCACTTCACGGGCACACGTGTTTGCGTGAACTGATGCCCCGGCAGACAACAGCCGAGCGTGAACGCGGCGTCCCAGCGCAACAGGCCGAGGATCCTGTCGAGCTCGACGTGAGCGTGCACGAAGGTCAAGAGCACGGGCATGGGCGGCATCGCGTTGAGGACATCTGCTACGTCTTCGATGCGGGCCTTGTGCCAGTCGAAGCGCCGTACCTCGAAGCGCGAGCGCCAGGCCTCGACCAGGCCCAGGTTGATGAGCGGGTCGACGCTGATGTTGAACGCGGAGGTCTTTAGCGAAAACATCGCCCCAGTTCGCGCATGCGCGCCGTCCCCGATGTGAATCACGCGGCACGGCTCGCCCGCTGCCATCAGCGGCCGCAGGTGGCGGAGCGCCGAATAGCTCTCGGTCATTTCCTTGGCGGGTTTGGGCGCCTTGGCAAACAAGGGCCACAATGCTTCAAAGCAGCCTCGCCGCATCAACCGATCCAGATAATCGCTGATCGGGCGCTCGGGCTCGGGGCTCGCCATGGGTCGCTTCTAGCAAACTGGTGGCGGCCGTGGGCGTTTTTGGCCGCATCCTCCGCCTCATCCCAACGGCGAGCGCGAAACGTGTTCCGCTCTGGACCTGCGGCCCTTTGTGCGGGCTGGGCGCAACCGTAGCTGTGTCAGGCGCAGGGAAGGATAGACGTGTCGTATCGTACATTTCAGCATGGCGAACGTGTGACTTGGACGGACTCTTCGGGCGAGAGACGGCGCGGCCGCGTCCTATCGTCTTCCCCAGAGCGCTCCGAAGCCGGTGTGAAGGACGACGGCGAGCAGGTCCTGGTAATGGCCGAAGGGACCCACCGCAGCGTTCGCTCGGTAAACGACGCGCCGCCGGTCACTAACGCAAAGAAGGCGCCCAGTCGGCGCGGCAAGGCCGCTGGGACGCGGCTGCAGCAGCACCGCGCTGAGATGCCGCCGGCACACCGCGTCCGGCAATCGTGGTCCAGGCAGGCCACCTGCTGCCCTATCCGATGATCATCATCGTTCCGCTCACCTCGGAGGTCGAGCGCCGCCCGCCTCCTTTCACTCGGATCACGGCGCGCGCTTGGTGGCTCGGGATTGGCTGATCGCTAGAAAGGGCTCTTCGGGCGGCCGGCGCGGTTCCAGCCCACGAACGTCACGATCCAGAGGACCGCGAAGGCGAGCGCCAGGAGGCGCAGCCCCATGATGCCGATGGCGGGCAGCACGATGAGGGGGTTGGCGTGGCCCTTCACTCCGGCCATTGCCGCGTGCAACAGCGGCATACAGAGCAAGCTCAGGCCGAGGCCAATCGCATAGCCCAAGAGCCGCTTCTTGTAATAGGAGTGCGCGTTCAAGGCCGTTGCCCCGCTCGCCGGGTGCGCCCGCCGCGCCCGATCCGCCAAACACCGGCCGCTGCCACGACGACGAGCCACCACTCGCTCCCCCAAGCTGAGCTGCCCGGCAGCGTGCAGGCGCAGTTCGGATCGGGATCACAGGCGTCGCCGAGGTCGTCGCGATCAGTGTCGAGCTGATCCCGATTGGCGACGAGCGGGCAGTTGTCAGCATCGTCGTCGACGCTATCGGCGTCCGAGTCGGGGTCGCAAGCGTCGCCTTTGCCGTCGCTGTCCGTATCGAGCTGCTCGGGATTCGATGTATCGGGGCAGTTGTCGAGTTGCTGCGGGAACAAATCGTCATCGACCTCGAGCGTCTTCAGCACCTCCAGCTGAACCACGGCGAACGTGTTCGCGGCGGGGTTCTGCTGGCTGACAAAGCCGACCGTGATGGTATCGCCGCGGAACGGCTCAGCGTCTCGTGGGACGCGGACGGCGACCTCGAGCACGCGGCTTTCCCCGGCGCCGAGCACTAGCTCCTGTGTCTCAGGCATGTCCAGGTAGTCGCGCTCCTCGCTCAGCGTGACCTTGAACGTGTCCGCCTCGCCCTCGTTCGTGAGCAGGATGTCGTGCGTCGCGGCCGCGCCCGGCGTCACGGGGAAGGTGGGCGCAAAAGCGAGCGCGAGGTGCTGGCCGCTCAGGCCGCGCGGGAAGGCGCGCTGGAAGCGGTTCTGACCCGCGTCCACGCCGTAGACGAGCGCGCGGAACGCGCCGAGCGGGGGCACGACCCGCGCCTGAAAGTAGGCCGTGCCGAGCGCGACAGCCTCAGGATCGCCCACCGGAGTGAGCTCGTGCTCGCCGAGTACTTCACCGCCCGGCGCCTGGAACACGAGCCGCGCCGTGACCGCGTCGCCGCTGGTACGAACGACCACGTCGGCCTCTCGCCCCGTCACCGGCATGCCCCGAATTGGATACAGGCCCTGGTGGCCCTCGCGGCCGCGCAGCTCCACGAACTCCACCGCGAGCAGCTGACGCGGCGTCTCCGCCGTGACCGCGACGCTCGTGCGACCGGCGCCCGACAGCTCGAGCGACCAGCTCCCAACCGCCGGCGCAGCCACGATGAGCACGCGCCCTGTCGACAGCTCGACGACGCGCGCGCCGGGCGTCGCCCCATCGATGGCGATACCGTCGGGGCCGCGCAGCGCCGCCTGGAGCAGCGCGTCCAGGGGCGTGCCCGCGTCCGGAGCTGCCGCCCCCGGGACCGCTGGCTCGCTGATTTCGGCAGAGATTGAGACCACCAGCTCCGAGATGGTGGCATCCACCACAAATTCGGTTCGGCGCGGCTCCGGCGCCAGATCGAAATTGAGCGCGAGCAGACGCGCGGAGTTGGTGCGCGCCGTCGCATTCAGCACCTCACCCACCTTGCTGGCTTCGGTCGGATCGAGCGCGAACACTTGCCCACCCGTTTGCTCCGCCACCTTGAAGTAGGCCGGATCGTACGGCGAGCAGCTACCGAACAGCGCCGGGTACACGGTCACGCTCTTCGAATTTGCTAGCGCCGTCACAGAGTCGGCCAGCGCGGCGTCCTTGGCCGAGCCGTTCGTGTACAGGATGACCGCAGACCCCTCTTCCGCGGCGGACACGGTCTGAAAGAGCGCAGCCATCGCCGGCTCGGCGCAGTCGCCGCCGCCGCCGACCGAGAGATTGGCGAGCGACTGTTGGAACGCCGCGGGGTCCGTCGTCGTTTGCGCTGCGCCGACCACGGGGTCATTCAGGTTGACGAGCACGAACGAGGTGGGCTGCTCGGCGCTGCCCTGACGCTCCTGGAGCAGCGTCGCGACGGCCTCGCGCACGCCGTCGATCACGGGCTCCATACTGGAGGTGGTGTCGATGGTCAGGTTGAAGCTCGGACCGATGCCGAACAACTGCCGAAACTCCGCGGCCGTGAGCTCGCTCGAGAGCGCGCGCAGAAACGCTTCTGTCGCGTCGGTTGCGACCGCCGCCGCCGTGGGGTGCAAGTGGTTGTGCGGCGAGAAACGGCAGTTGTTTCCGTCTTTATTCATACCGTAGCGAAACGGCAGAGGTGAAAGCAGCGGCTCGTTCGGCCAGGCTTCGGCGGCGGAGTCGAACAGGCCGCCGTGAGTGCACTTGCGAACGCCGGCGCGCGGCGCCCGATCTTCTCCGCCGTAGTAGCCGCTCGTGAGCCGTGAAGTCGACAGGTTGGAGCGACAATCTGGACACAGCGCCACGAGCTCGACTGGGCTGCACGTCACGCAAGTGGCTTCGTCAGGACCCGCCTGCAGGCTGCGCCACTGTTGAAACGCCGCCAACAGCTCGCCTGGGTCTGACCCGGGCGCGTGAGCATCGCATTGGGCGAGCCGTTGCCGAGCTCGATCCAGTTCGAATGCGAGTAGAAATCCTGCAGGGGATGCAGCGCCTCTCCCAGGCTGAAGCGCGCCAAGACCAAGCTCCCGCTGCGGGTAAACTCCAGCACCTGGTTGCGCTCGAAGATCACGACCTCGTGGCCGCCGACGAAGTTTTCCCCGTCGAAGTGTTTGCCCGACCGGAACTGATCTTCATCCGTAAAAGCATTGCCCGATTTGATCGTTTCGATCGCTGAGCGGACCGAGGCGGCGGGCTGGGTGATGCCGTAGTCGCTGGACAACACGCGCAAGATGGCATTTTCCGTGATCGTCGCGTGGCCGGTGCCGAGCAGCGCCGCCTCGAACAGCGGCGTGGGCGCGAATGCCACGGCCTCCGGCTCCTCTCCGCCGACGGCGAGCGCCGCTCCGAGCGCGGCCAGGGCCCTCCGAAACCAGCGCGCGCGTTCCACCCGAGCTAGGACTCTCAACGACGCACCTCTCCGTGCTACGGCGCCAGCGCCAAGTTTGGACAATCGCCGGAAGAGTCATCCGAAGGGCGGGAGCGTGACCAGCGAAATCGGCGCATGGCGCGCAACACCGGCGAGAGAGCGCCGACCGAGCCGGCCCGTCTGCGCGCAGGCGCCCTTCGGGTCGTCGAGCGTGCCGGAAACCCCAGCAGCGCTGCGGCACGAGGCTTGTTTGCACCGCGCATCGACTTGGCGTTGCCGATCTCCAGCACACGCCGCTTCGCTCGCAGCTTGGGAAGCTCAGCCCAAAGGTCTCGTTGGCTCTCCCAAGTTTAGCGTCCTTTCCCAGAACGGATACCCGTCTGCATTTACTTCCAGCGGCGCGTTGCGCGGCCTGCCGCTGTTTTCCTGCGCCTTTTCGCCGCGATCGAGTTCTAACCCTCTAGCAGAAACGATCGGCGAGGATCGGCGTCGCCGCATGCAAAGCGCGGAGCGCCGATGGCGGAGCGACGAGCCCCAGGGCATGCTGACCCAAATCCGTCACCTCTGGGAGCTCAATCTATGCAGAACACCGCGTTGCGTTTGCAGGCCACGTTTCGGCAGGCCTTGATCGCCTGCATGGGGGCACCCGCCGTGCTCACGGGTTGTTCGGACGAGGGCATCGAGAATGATCCAGGCTTTGTCCCGGTCATCTGTGAGGAAGGTCGGCCACAGTATCTGGACGGTCTCGAGCCCGCGGAGGCCGTCGATTACCTGGCGCTCGGCCTGGTCGGGGCGGAAGGCGATCCGTTCCACGTCCTGGAAGAGACGGGGACCCCGTGCTTAGACGCTGGCGACGAGGCGGCCTGCCTGAGCGAGCTGGCGCTGCCTGCGGTCGAGACCGGGCTCATGTTGGGCGAGTCGATCCAGCTCGTGCTCGCTTATGAGCTACGAGCGACGCGCGGCGCTGAAGTCATCAGCGTGAGCACCACGCAAGGCCTGAAGGACTTGCTCGTGCCCATCGACACGACGAGCGACGCCATCTTGCTCGCGACCAACGGCTACTCCGCGACCTGCTCGCGCAGCGGGGCCAAGCCCGTGGCGGACGGTTTCGAGGTGCAACTGTTTCGGCATCCGGGCTGCGACGGGCGCAGGCGCTACCTGTTCCACGTGGACGCCGATGGCCGCGTCTCCATGATCGGCTCCAGCCTGGAGCGCGAGCCCGAACCGGGCTGCGTGGTCGGGCGGCGACCGGCTGGGCTAAAGCTCCGGGCGCTCGAGCGACGCCACTCACTCGGCGCCTACTTCGCGCAGACGGCCGAGCTCGAAGCGGCGTCCGTGCACGCCTTCTTGGCGCTCGGCGCAGCCCTCTCGGTGCACGCGGCGCCCCCCTCGCTCGCGGCACGCGCCCGAGCCGCAGCGGCCGAGGAGGTGCGGCACGCTCGCGCCGTGTCCCGGCTCGCGCGGACGTTTGGCGGCAGGCCTCGCGCTCCGCGCGTGTCGCCTCAGGGCGTCCCGATGCTGGAGGCGCTCGCGCGCGACAACGCGGTCGAAGGCTGCGTGCGCGAAACCTACGGAGCGCTCGTGGCCCATCACCAGGGGTCGTTCGCGCGCGACGCCCGGATACGACGCCTGTATAGGAGCATCGCGGTCGACGAGACGCGGCACGCCGCCCTCTCCTGGGATATCGCCGACTGGGCGCGGGCTCGCCTGGGCAGAGCGGCGAATCGGCGCATCCTCGCCTGTCGTGAAGAGGCGGCACTGGCCTTGAACTCGAGCGCCAAGGCCACTCTGCCTGCGGCGTTCACCGAGCGCGCCGGGTTACCAGGGCCAGAAGCAGCGGCCGTATTGCTGAAGCAGCTGGATGTAACGCTTTGGGGGAGGGCCTGACGTCTACGCCATCGCCATCTGCGCTGTGACGCCCTAGATGGCCGCTGGCTTCACTTCGCGCTTGCCCCTGATGCGCCGCCTCGTGTAGACCGAGCGCCGAGGGTGGAGGTATGTTCCCGGTGTCTCACTGCCGAATGTGCCGACAGAGTGAATACGGGGGGCCCGAGCTGTCAGCGCGACGTCGCGTGAGAGGGCGGCTCTACCACGGGCGCCCGGGCCCCCGCACGGGGGCGAGCCCTGCCGCGGCATGGACGGCCGAGCTCGAGCGGCAGGATTGTTGATCAGCAGAATTGATCGGGCTGAGGCTCAATCGAGCCTGAACGTAGGGTCGTGGCTAGCGCCACGAGTGAGGAGCACGAACGTGAAAGTCATGGCTAACCTAACGCGCCCGCGGGCATCTACATGGTGCGGTGATCGCATGAAGGGCCTGCGGTGCGTCTTGCTGCCGTCCTTGGTCCTGGCCTTAGCGGGCAACGCTTGCACGTCCGATGACGCGGTCGTCATCAATGCTCGAGGCGATGTTGCGGCGGCTTCCGAGCTGCAGGGGCTGGGGACAGTGCGCTTACCGCTCGTCACGCCCGACCTAGAGAAATTTCGGCTGCGGAACGCGACGTTCGAGATCGCGCGCTCGGGTGCGCCAGTGCTCAGCCTCGACTCGGACGTCGATCCGGATGCCCAGGCGTTGACTGCGGATCTGGACCCCGGGCAATACCGGATAACGCTCCCCGATGGTTGGTCGCTCGAGCGGCTCGAGGCGGGCGGCGGCGCATCGCCGGTTCGCGCCGCGTTGATCAGCCCCAACCCAGCAGACTTCACGATCCGGAATGAACGCGTCACGACCGTGGCGTTTACCTTTACCACGCCGACGGGTGTCGTCACTTTCGGCGAGGGCTCGGTCAGCGTCAGGCTCGCTGTCGCAGATCCAGCCTCTCTCGCGTCTTGTGACGTCGCCAATCAAAGCGGCTGCCCCGGCGGGCAGCACTGCTTGCTCGCAGACGCAGAGGGCGGCACGTTCTGCGCGACGCCGGGCTCGCTCGAGGTCGGTGCGGCGTGTGGTTCCGACCAGTGTGTCTTTGGCGCGCAGTGTCTGGGTCTCGACCCTGCGGCTCCGGGAGAGAGCGCGTGCACGGCCCTGTGCAATCCGCTCTCCCCGCCGTTTGGCTGCGACTGTCGCGGGCTCAGCTTCGCGGATGACGCGGGCGTGTGCGGCCCTCCACCTCCAGGTTCTTGCGACCTGCTGACTCAGTCGGGTTGTGCCGAGGGCCAAGCGTGTCAATTCCCCGGGGGTAGCTTCGGCGTGTGCGGGGCGCCCGGCAGCTTGCCCGAGGGCAGCTCGTGCTTTGGCGAGGTCTGCGCAGCGGGTCTCGATTGTCATGGGGACGATCCCGTCTTCGGCTTCAGCGGGACCTGCTTTCGTTTCTGTGACCTGAGCGCGCCGGCCTGTGAATTTTGCTTCGACGTCGGCACGGGCGGGGTGGGTCGTTGCTTTCTCTGATGGGCCGCCGGTCGCGCGCGGCTCGGGTGAGCGCAGCCGGTCTTCAGCGGCGGGGCCGTCAGATGGATAGCATTCGTCACGGCGGCACGCCGTCGCTCGCGCTGCTGCTACTGGCTGCCTGCGCTGGCGAGGGAAGCGGGGGCACCGAGTCGAGTGATGACCTTCCGGCCTCGGAGGCCATTCCCGCGCCCGGCGCTGCCATCGGCAGAGGGCTCGGCAACTCGGCTTTCCACGGCACGGCAGACGAGCGCAGCGCGGCGGCAGGTGAGCTCGTCGCGCGGCTCCGCGATCGGCACGGGGCCTGGCCGCTCGGGCTCGCGGAGGGTGCATCACCCGAGGCAGCGCAGGGCCCGGGCGTCCTCGTCTCCGCGGGGCCCCTCCGCGGCGAGCGCCCACCCGCCACGCTCGAGGTCACGCTACCCGAGCTCGCGAACGAAGCGTTCACGCTGCGCGAGGCGAGCTCGAACCTCTCGATTCGGGTCGGGCTCCTCGGTGCGCGCGCGGTGCCGGTGGGCCAGGTCGGCGCCTTGTCGGTGTACGCCGACGCCGTAGGGCAGCAGGCCACGTTGTTCTATCGAGCGGGCGAGCTCGGTGTCGAAGACTACATCGCTTTCGAGGCGCCGCCCGCCGCAGAGGAGGTCCGGTATCGCGTGAGCCTCGACCCGAGCGTCGCCGGCCTGCGCTTGGTGAGCCGCACGCTCGAGTTTCTCGATGCGCGAGGGGCACCTCGGCTGCGCGTGGCGCCGCCGTACGTGCTGGGCGCCGACGGAGTTTCGACACACGCCGAGCTCGAGGTCATGGGTTGCCAGGTGGACACGAGTCCGGCGCCGCCTTGGGGCCGCTCACCGATCGCACCGGGCGCCAGCGTCTGCGAGCTGCGCGTCGCGTGGGGTTCGACCGGCGTGGAATACCCCGCCTTGCTCGATCCGTTGTGGAGCGGGGCCGCGAGCATGAGCACGCCGCGCGAGAGCTTCGGGAGCGCCCTGCTCGACGACGGTCGCGTGCTGGTCGCTGGGGGTCTTTCCGGTGTTCCACCCGAGCCCAGCGCCTCCGCCGAGCTTTATGATCCGGCGAGCAACACCTGGGCCGTGACCGGCAGCTTGAACGAGGCGCGTAGCGCCTTCACGCTGACCGCACGCGAGCTCCCGGGGCAAGACGCGTTGGCGGCCGGTGGCGAGTCAGGGGACGCTGCGCTGTCGAGCACGGAGTCTTACGACGCCGCGGTGGGGACCTGGTCCGCCGGCCCCGCGCTCCCGGCAGCCTACGTGGGGCACGCCGCCGTACGGCTCGATGACGGTAGCATTTTGGTCGCGGGTGGTAGCGCGTCGCAGCTTGCCGCTCGGCTCGGAGCGAGCGAGAGCGTGTGGTCGCCCGCTGGCGTGCTGCTCGCAGCAGAGCCCGGCAATAGCCTCACGTCGTTGAGCGATGGTGGTGTGCTGCTGATCGGGCCCAACGCGCCGAGCGTTCAGCTCTACACTCCAGCGACGAACGGCTGGGCCGCCATCGCGGAGTCGGCGCTCGGCCGCTCCGAGCACACGGCGACGCGGCTCTTGGACGGCAAGGTTTTGGTCGTCGGAGGCGAGCTCGCGCAGGGCGCAGTCGAGAGCGGCAGCGGCACGCGCTCCGTCGATCTCTACGACCCGTCGACGCAAGGGTTTGCGCCGGTGGGCGCGACCAGCGAGCCACGCGCGCGCCACACGGCGACGCTGTTGTCCGATGGTCGAGTGGCGGTGGTCGGCGGTCTCGGGGTCAGCGGAGCGAGCGGTACGGAGATCTACAACCCGACCTGGGGCACCTGGACATCGGGACCCGGTACCGGTCAGGGCCGCGCGGCGCACGAGGCCGTGCTGCTCTCCGATGGGCAGCTGCTCGTGGCCGGCGGTATCTCTCCCGAGGCTCGCGTGCTGGCGAACGCGAACGAGCTGGACGCGAGCGTGCTGCCGACGACGATCACCGAGTATAAGCTACCCGCCCGGCTGGATCGGGAGATCACGAGCGCCACGGTCACGGAGCTCTGGGCGGCCGTGGCGCGTCCGGCAACCCTGGTCGAAGGGCGCCGTTACCCGCTGGTGTTGTTCTTACACGGCAACCACGGCACCTGCGGCAGCGGGACGAACCCGCGCAGCGATTTCGATTGCACGTACACCTCACAGGGCGTTTGCCCCGACGGCTTCGTGGTGTCGCCGAGCCATCGAGGTTATGACTACGTGGCGGCCGAGCTGGCGGCGCGCGGCTATATCGTGGTCTCCGTCAACGCCAACCGCGGCATCACCTGCGGCGGGGGAGAGGAAGGCGATTTTGGCTTCAACCTCGCGCGGGGACGCTTGCTGCTCAAACACCTGCAGCTGCTCGCCGAGTGGAACCGCGGTCAGTCGGCGACCCCGGCGAGCATCGGGGCCAGCCTGGAAGGTAAGCTCGACTTCACGCAGCTCGGCATGATGGGTCACTCGCGCGGCGGCGAGGGCGTGCGCGCAGCGTATGAACAATTCCGCGATCCCAATAGCCCCTGGCCAGGGCGCATCGGCGAGTCCGTGGTGTTCCGGGGCATGTTCGAGATTGGTCCGGTCGACGGCCAAACCTCGCGCGTGCTGAACGCCGATGGCACGGCGTGGAACGTGCTCTTGCCGATGTGCGACGGTGACGTCTCCGATCTGCAGGGCGTCAAGCCGTTCGATCGCATGCTCGGCCTCTCGAGCGAGCTCCGCGAAACGACCAAGAGCACCTTCGTCGCCTGGGGCACCAATCACAACTACTTCAACACCGAGTGGCAACAGTCCGATTCGCCGGGCTGCACGGATCATCGCCCCTTGTTCTCCGACGGCCCTGGCATCACCGGTTCTGCCGAGCAACGTCAGGTCGGTCTGCGCAGCATGCTCACGTTCTTTCTGGCCAATGTCGGCACCGGCAAGAACACGGTCTTGAACGAGCTGTTCGATCCGGCATCGCCGCTCGAGTCGTTCACGCGCTTCGACCGCGCATTTACGCCTAGCCTGCGGCCGAATCGCGGCATCACGCTGGAGGACTTCAGCGGTCCGACCGGGCAAAGCGCGCGCGGCCTACCGAGCATCCAACAGAACGTGGTCGTGACCCACCGCCCCATCCCCGAGCACGACGCGCGGTTGCGGGGCGCAGAAATCGTCTGGGAGAGCGCGGCTCCGGATCAGCTGCCGGCGGAGCGCTTCCTGCAGATCCAGCTGAGCGCCGCGTCCGGCGGCATCGACCTCAGCCGCTACACCCACCTCGAGCTCCGGGTGGGTCGCGCCGAGGCGGAAAATGCGCTCGTGCCCGCCGCGCTCGGCGTGCAGCTGGTGAACGGCGATGGCTCGCTCTCCGAGCTGCTGGACGTTGCAGCGTATTCAGTGCGCTTGGATGGGCCGGTGGGAGGCCCCTTCGACACCCACCTGGTCTTGCAAAGCGCCCGCATCCCGCTCAGCGATTTCAGGTCCGCGACGCGCGGCGCGGTGCGAGGCGTGCGCTTTACCTTTCCTTCGCCTGAGCGGAGCACCCTGTACCTGGCCGACATCCGCGCCAGCCTGGGCAGCGCGAGCCTGAGCCCCATTCAGGCAGTTTCCGGTCGCGGCGGAGGGGCGGCGAGCCCGGTCGGCGTGAGCGGCGAGCCGGCAGCCCCCAACCGCGGCGCGACGCAGATCGTCCCCGGCGCGCGCCCAGCGGCAGTGCGACAGCTGACCGTCGCGGGGAACGAGGTCGTGGCGCTCCGAGCCGTCGAAAATGCTCGCGTCGAAATCGAGCTCGCCACGTCTCAGCCTTTCCTGGCACAAGACGATCACCTGGTGCTGGAGATCGGCCGAGTGCAGAGCACCCAGTCGCGCCACCCTGACGGCGACCTGACGCGGGTGGTCTTCACGTTCGACGGGACCGCTCTCCAGAACCTGAGGACCGGAGACCGCATGTTCGTCCGCTACGCGTCCAACGACGCCCGGCAATGGGACTTCGGTCGCCTCGATCGGTCGCGGCTCCAGCCGTGAGCTCGCGCTCGGCCCTCAACCCTTGGCCGCAGCCTTTGCTTTCTTGTCGGTGACCAACGTGCGCTTGAAGAGTCCGAGGGTGCGTTCCCAGGCGAGCTTGGCCGCTGCTTGGTCGTAGCGGGGCGTCGTGTCGTTGTGGAAGCCGTGTTGCGTCCCCGGATACTTGAAGACTTCGAACTTCACTTTGGCCGCTGTGAGCGCGGCCTCGTAGGCGGGCCACGCCGAGTTGATGCGCTCGTCTTGCTCCGCGAGCTGCACGAGCAGCGGGGCTTTGACCTGGGCAGCGAGGTCCGGGGACGGCGAGCTCCCGTAAAAGGGCACGGCCGCGTCGAGGTCGGGTAAGCGGGTTGACAGCAGGTGCGCGATGCCGCCGCCGTAGCAGAAGCCGACGACGCCGAGCTTGCCGTTGCCCTGCGGGTCACGCTTGAGCGTGCTGGCGACGGTGACAAAGTCTTCCCGTGTTTTTTCTTGATCCAACTTCGAGAACAGCTCACGCGCTTTGTCCTCGTCCCCCGGATAACCGCCGAGCGGAAACAACGCATCCGGCGCGACGGCGATGAAGCCCTCGAGCGCAAAGCGCCGCGCGACGTCTTCGATGTGAGGGTTCAGCCCGCGGTTTTCGTGCACCACGAGCACCGTCGGCAGCTTCCCGGAGGCCTTGGCAGGCTTGACCTTATAGGCCCGCACTTTGCCATAACCCTTGGGCGCATCCAGCTCGACGTAGGTCGCAGATATGCGAGGGTCGGCGCTGGGCACTTGCTGCGCAGCCGCAAAGCGCGGGCTCAGAGCCTCGAGCAAGCCTGCCGCCGTGACGCCCGCCACCGCGAACCTGGCGGCGCGCTCGAGAAAACCTCGGCGGTCGAGCGCTCCGTGGACATAGGCATCAAACAGCCTGAGCACCTCGGGATGAAAGTCTTTGGCGGTCAGCCGCGGCGACCCCGACTGCTCTTGTTTCGACGCTGCTGTGTCTGACTCGATGTGACGCATAAATCACCATGGTGAGGGTATGAGCGTAGCTAGCGGAATAGACATAGGCTCGCCCGTTGGCAAGCTGGAGTCGTGAGGCGGTCGCCGCTCAGCGAAGCGGGGGGCGGATTTTTACCGTGACGGTTTTGCTCCCCCCTTTTTGCCTCGACAAAGCGCGACCGCCGCTTGCATGGCGCTTAGCCCGGATACCAGACCTTGCGAACGTCACCTGACGCTCGCAGATAGTCGTAGGCGGCGTCTACCATGCGCCGCAAGTCGTATTGCGGGCGCCAATCGAGCAGGAACTTGGCTTTGCTGTTGTCGAGCCAGGTCGAGTGATACGGGGTCTCGATCGGCACCGCCGATAGCCCGCGGGTGGCTTTCAAATACTCTGCCAGTTGACCGTAGTCGACCGGCTCATCCATGCAAATGTTGAAGGTCTGTTGGCGGGCCTTTGGATGACTGAGCGCCGCGAGGATGGCCGACACTAGATCGTCGACGTGGACGAAGTTGCGCTTCACTGGCTTTCCTTCTGGGTCGAGCATGACCGGAACGGCCCCTCCGCGCAGGTACCGATCGGCTGCCTCTTCACCCACCAGGTCGCGCCACCTCGGCCCACCGAAGACGTCCTCGCCAAACGACAACTGCTGCTTGAAGTCGTCCTTCTCCATGATCCACGGCGCGCGTAAGCAGCAACCGTTGAAGGCGTATTGGATGTAGTACTGCTCGAGCATCACTTCCTCGAGCACCTTCGAGAGCGCATAACACCCCGGGTAGGCGCTGTGCCGCTGGGCCTCGGTCACCGGCGTCGGGTGGCGATAGAAGAAGTGCCCCATCCCGGCGTCCCCACCCACCAGCACGAATTGCTCGAACACAGGGCTCTCGCGACACGCCTCGAGCAGCCAGAACATGCCCTTGATCGCCACGTCCATGATGGTCTCCGGCGTT
>JAYTOL010000022.1:0-17895 GCA_043747815.1 Deltaproteobacteria bacterium | reverse complement strand
AATGGCAGCCCACGTAACGTCTCCTGCTGTCTTTTCCATCCCGCTCCGCTGCCCCAGACGTCCCCGTCTTCCCAGGCGCCGTTGGTGGACGGGTTACGTTTCATCAACATCTTCTCTTGCGGGGATTGCGCGACCGGCGGCGTCCAGCGCTCCATTATGCGAACCTCATGACCGCACGAGATCACGTCGCGTGGGTCCGTGTCGATCCCCTACCGTAAGCGATCGATATCACAATAGAATCAAACTGATCGGTGCCCTAGTTCCGCCTGCGACAGACGCCCGCTCACGACACCCACCCTCTTTCGACCACAACTTGCCGCAGCTTGGCCTCGGCATCGAGGCATTCTGCGAGCGCCTCTTTGAACGCGGCGACCGCGACTGGGAGTGGCGGAATGTCGGCTCCGGCAGGTGGCAGCACGTATCGCGAGATATTGAGTGTCCCACCTTCCCTCTCAATGTCTGCGAGGGTGACGATGCACGTCCTGTCCGCAATCTTCTCGAACCTCTTGTACCAACTGTAAATCTCGGTCAAGTGGCTGGACTCAAGGAGGTTCTGCGCTTTCCCTTTACGAAAGAGTGACGAAGCGTCGGCAATTAGGATCTTGCCTTTGCGCATGGCTGATTTCTTCTTCCGCAGCACGAGGATGCACGCCGCCAAGCCTGCGCCGTAGAACAGGTTGGGTGCGAGGCCAACGACAGCTTCGATGAGATCCATGTCAAGCAACTTCTTTCGGATCTGCCCCTCGACGCCGCCGCGGAAGAGTGCGCCCTGCGGAAGAACGACGGCCATGCGCCCCGTCTTTTCCGCCATCGACTTCACCATGTGCTGAACCCAAGCAAAGTCGCCAGAGGAGTCGGTGGGCAGACCCGCGAAGGCTCGCCCCCACGGGTCGCTCTCCCAGACATCCCGGCCCCAGGCTTCGAGTGAGAACGGCGGGTTGGCGATCACGACATCGAATGTCGCGAGCCCGCCGGTGGAAGGGTCGGTGAACACGGGGTTGCGAAGAGTGTCGCCGCGCTCAACCACGAAGTCCTCGATGCCATGGAGGAAGAGGTTCATCCGAGCGACGGACGCGGTGGTCAGGTTTTTCTCCTGGGCGTAGAGCTTCCCGAAGAATGTGCGTGGATCGTCGCCACGCTCCCGTGCATGGGCAATTGCGGCGAGCAACATGCCCCCCGTGCCGCATGCGGGGTCGTAAATGGTCTCGCCTGCCCTTGGGTCGAGCATGTCGACGATGAGGCGTACGACGCTTCGCGGGGTATAGAACTCGCCTGCCTTCTTGTTTGTCGCGTCGGCGAACTGCTTGATCAAGTATTCGTAGGCGTCGCCCACCGCGTCGGATGCAACGTGACGGTTACCTAGGGATAGCGCCGAGAAGTGTTCGAGGAGGTCCTTGAGCAGCTTGTCGGGAAGGCGCTCTTTGTTGCTCCACTGTGCGTCGCCGAAGACCCCGAAGAGATGCTTCTGGTTGGCTGCTTCGACGCTCCGCAGGGCATGCGAAAGGGCGGCCCCGACGTTCTTCGCCACGCTGCGCACGTCCGACCAATGACAGTCGGTGGGGATTTGGAAGCGATGCTCGTCGGGGAAGTCCTCGCCGTAGTGCGCGACCATCGCCTCATGCTCCTCGTCCCACACGTCGCAGATGCGCTTGAAGAAGAGGAGCGGAAGGATGAACGACTTCCAGTCGGTACGATCAACAGGACTGCCGCGCAGGATGTTTGCCGCCTCCCAGAGGTGGGACTCGAGCTCGGAGGGACCGATGGCATCGGCAGACGGAGCGGTGAGCGGAAGGGGCTTTGGGGCCGAAGGGTTCGCCGCCACTGGATTCGGGTGAGCCGCGTTCGACGCGCGGCGACCTGTGCCGTTCGACCCGGTTGGTGCTCTGAAAGAAGTCGACGGCAGGCGGCGTCGCGTAATGCGCTGCTTCGCCAACTCAGCAGCTCCGTTTAAAAGGCGGGCGATGATCGCCGCCTTGTCCCTACCACCGTCGTCGAGGCAGAGCTTCCGACAGACCTCCTTCAGTCGGTCGCGTGAGAGGTCGGAGAGAGCGACGTTTAGAGTTGCGACCTTCGCCTTGCCGAGCGATTCGAGGAGGTCGTCCTTCCGCGGGCGCTCACCGATCGAGATGTCGCAGCGCTGCGCCAATACGAGCAGCTCGTCACGGGTGAGGTGGGTCAGGATCTCATGATGCGTGGGCATGGTGACGTCCTTGTAAAGTGGTTCGGCAAGTCTGTCCTCGTGGAGGGGGGCAACTGTCGGCTTTAGATGCTGACATAGGTGTTGAGGTTGCCTGGCTCGTCTGTAGAGTTTCGGCCTTAGTCCAGCGAGCGCCTCGTTCACGGCGAACTTGGCTCGTCCGCCGCGGCCACGCGAGGTCGCGCTGCGCCACCGCCGGGCTCACACCCGACGAGACATTGGACGCGGCGATCATCGCGTGGGTAAGGTCCTGTCGACCCACATCGGTTGGGCAAGGTTCCTTTCAGTCAAAGCCGCAAGCGCTCGGAGCAATATGTGTGCTGCGTCGTAGTCCCCGTATTCGATTAGCCTGTGCAGCTCACGGGCTAGCGCAGCCACGGCCTGGGACCGAGCCTGGCGCCTCTCTGAATCGTCACCGGAAACGTCACCCCCGCCGCCCACTCCCTCCAGGGAGCCCTGTGACGTTTCCCTTTCCCCAACGATTCCGTCCTTGTGCGCGAGAGAGGGGTCGAACCTCCACGCCTTGCGGCGCTGGAACCTAAATCCAGTGCGTCTGCCAATTCCGCCACTCGCGCTCGTGGCCGGCCTCGGTGGTGTTCCGCCGAAGCTGACAGGGGACCTACTAGCGCCGAGTCGCATATTTGTCAGCGAATTTGCCGTTTGGCGTTCGATGCCGGGGTGTTATCTGCGCTGGCGCGGGGGGCGAGCGCGTAATCGAGTGGCCGGCCGCGCTGCTACGGATCTGGACGGAGGCGGGGGGTTCGTGTACGGCGGCGGCAGCCCTTGGAGCGCCCATCATGACGGATTCGAAGCTAAATATGCGCAGTCAGAGCTCGGTGTTGCTGGATGGCCCAAGCCGCGCGCCGGCCCGGGCGATGTTGCATGCCATCGGGTTTACCGAGGAGGAGCTGAAGCGGCCCCTGGTGGGCGTGGCGCATTGTTGGACGGAGACGATGCCGTGCAACTTCAATCACCGTGAGCTGGCGGAGAAGGTGAAGGAGGGCGTGCGCGCCGCGGGGGGCACGCCGATGGAGTTCAACACCATCAGCGTGAGTGATGGGGTGTCGATGGGCACGCAAGCGATGAAGGCGTCGCTCATCAGCCGCGAGGTGATCGCGGATTCAATCGAGCTGATGGGGCACGGCTGCCTGTTTGACGCGGTGGTCGCGATCGCGGGCTGTGACAAGACGATACCGGCGTCGGCGATGGCGCTCTTGCGGCTGAATCTGCCGTCGGTGCTGTTGTATGGCGGGTCCATTCAACCGGGTAAGCATCGGGGGGTCGACGTGACGATCCAGGACGTGTTCGAGGCGGTGGGTCGGCATTCGGCGAAGAAGATGGGCGACCATGAGCTCTCGGAGATCACGCGTTCGGCGTGCCCGGGCGCGGGCGCTTGTGGCGGGCAATACACGGCCAATACGATGGCTCTGGCCATGGAGTTCTTTGGGCTGTCCGTGATGGGCAGCGGCTCGGTGCCGGCGACGGATCCGGACAAGCACGACGTGGCGGTGCTCGCCGGCAAGCGGGTGATGAAGTTGCTCGAGCAGGGCGTGCGGCCGCGGGAGCTGATCAATCGGCGCTCGTTTGATAACGCGATCGCTTCGGTGGCGGCCACGGGCGGCTCGACCAACGCCGTGCTTCATTTTCTGGCGCTGGCGCGCGAGCTCGGGGTGGAGCTTTCAATCGATGATTTCAGCCGCATCAGCAAGCGGACGCCGATCCTGGCCGACATGAAGCCGGGCGGCAAATACGTGGCGGTGGACTTTCACGAGGCGGGCGGCAGCCGGTTGCTCGCGCTGCGTATGCTCGAAGCGGGGCTCATCGACGGGGACGCGGGCACCGTCAGCGGTCGCACGTTGGCTGAGGAGGCCGCTTTCGCTCAGGAGGCGCCGGAGCAGAAGGTGATCGCGGAGCCGGGCAAGAACTTCAAGAGCACTGGCGGGCTGGTGATCCTCAAGGGCACGCTGGCACCGGAGGGCTCGGTGGTGAAGATGGCCGGGCACGAGCGCACGAAGCACCGCGGTCCGGCGCGCGTGTTCGAGAGTGAGGAAGACGCGTTCCAGGCCGTTGAAAATAAGAGCATCCGCCCGGGCGACGTGGTGGTGATCCGGCATGAGGGTCCACGCGGTGGGCCCGGCATGCGTGAGATGCTGGGAGTAACGGCGGCCATCGTCGGGCAGGGGCTGGGGGAAGAGGTGGCGCTGATCACGGACGGGCGGTTCAGCGGTGCAACACGAGGCCTGATGATCGGCCACGTGGCGCCCGAAGCGGTGGTGGGGGGTCCCATCGCGGCGGTGCGTGACGGGGACATGATCAACATCGACACCGAGCAAGATAGGCTCGATCTGGAGGTCGACCCGGGCGAGATCGCGGAACGCTTGCGCAGCTATGTGCCGCGGCCGGCGCGCTTCAAGGTCGGGGTGTTCGCGAAATACGCGGCGCTCGTCTCGTCCGCCTCCGACGGCGCCGTGACCACGCCCAATCAAAACAAGTGAGCTGACCTCGCCGCGCGTCGGCTCGACGTGCTTAAAGACAACTCGAGAATCGTATGGCCCCCCCCACCACCAATCTTCGTGTCCGTGGCGTTCGCCCGCTGCTCTCTCCTGCCATCCTCATGGAGGAGCTGCCCATCACGCCCGAAGGCGAGAAGACCGTGGACGCCACTCGGCGCGCGGTGAAGGGCATCCTGTTCGGTGAAGACGACCGGTTGCTGGTGGTCGTTGGCCCGTGCTCGATTCACGATCCGGGCGCGGCGCTCGAGTATGCCGAGCTGCTGGGCGCCGCCGCCGAGCGTCTGCGCAGCGACCTCACCGTGGTGATGCGCGTTTATTTCGAGAAGCCGCGCACGACGGTGGGGTGGAAGGGCCTGATCAATGACCCGCACATCGACGAGAGCTTCGACATCAACTCGGGTCTGCGCAAGGCGCGGCGTCTGCTCTGCGACTTGAACGCCATCGGCGTGCCGTGCGGTTGCGAGTTCCTCGACCCGATCAGCCCACAATACATCTCCGGCCTGGTGAGCTGGGGCGCCATCGGGGCGCGCACCACGGAGAGCCAGGTGCATCGCGAGCTGGCGTCGGGCCTGTCGATGCCGATCGGATTCAAGAACGGTACGGACGGGACGATCAAGATCGCCGTCGACGCCGTGATGTCGAGCGCGCGCCCTCACCACTTTCTCGGCGTGACTGAGCAGGGCCTGGCCGGCGTGGTCTCGACCAAGGGCAACCCGGAGTGCCACGTCATCTTGCGTGGCGGCGCGTCGGGCCCGAACTACGACGCCGCGAGCATCAAGAGCACCTCCGACGCGCTCGAGAAAGCTGGCCTGCGCCGCGGGCTGATGGTCGACTGCAGCCACGGTAACAGCAGCAAGGACTACAAGCGCCAGCCCGTGGTAGCGCACGCGCTGGCCGAGCAGATCGCGGCGGGCTCGCGCGACATCATGGGTGTGATGATCGAGAGCAACCTGGTCGAAGGCAACCAGTCGCACGAGGCCGGCAAGAAGCTCACCTACGGCCAGAGCATCACTGACGCCTGCATCAGCTGGGACGCGACGTTGCCGGTGCTCGAAGAGCTGGCTCAGGCGATCCGAACGCGCCGGGCGCGCTGAGCTCACAGCAAGCTCGGCGGGGCGCCGTTCGAGCTGTGTTTTTTGGCGCTCCCGCGCGGCGTGGCGGGCGAGTCGGGACGGCGCTAACCTCCGAGGCATGCAACTGCGGGTGCTCGGAGCGGGCGACGAGGCGGCGTTCGAAGCTTTCTTGTCGTCTCACCGCGACACGTCGATGTTCTTGCGCTCGAACGCGCGCAAGGCGGGGCTCGTGTACGCGGGAGAGCGCTATCAGGCGACGTACGTCGGCGCCTTCATAAAAGAGCAGATGGTGGGGGTCGCGGCCCACTCCTGGAATGGCATGCTGCTCCTGCGAGCGCCGCAGCACGTCGACGAGGTCGCGCGCGAGGCGGTCGCGTCGAGCCAGCGGCGTGTCACGGGTCTTTTGGGACCGCTCGACCAAGTCCGGCGCGCACGCCGCGCGCTCGAGCTCGACGGCGCGGCCACGACCCTCGACGAAGACGAGGCCTTCTACACGCTGGACCTCGCCGACTTGATCGTTCCCACGGCGCTCGCCGAAGGGGCCCTCACGTGCCGGCCACCCTTGGCGGCCGAGCGCGACACGTTGTGCGCCTGGCGTCATGGCTACAACGTCGAGGTCTTGGGCGCCACGGACGACGACGCCACTCGGCAGAGCGCCGCTGCCCTCCTCGACGCCCAAATCGCCGATGGCAACGCCTGGGTCGCCGTCCACCACGGCGAGCCCGTCTCGCTCTCGGCCTTCAACGCCGCGCTTCCCGACATCGTGCAACTCGGCGGCATCTACACACCGCCGTCCCTGCGCGGGCGCGGCTACGCCAAGGCCGCGGTCGCGGGCTCACTGCAGGCGGCGCTCTCCCGCGGCGCGAGCCGCGCGGTGCTCTTCACCAGCAACCCGAGCGCAGCCCAGAGCTACGAGGCCGTCGGCTTTCGGCGCGCGGGCGACTACGGCCTGATACTGTTTCGGTGACGCTCAGAGGCTGACCCTACGCTGCTCGCGCTCGTCGACCACCTCGCGCGGGCACGAGCCCTGAGGGGCTCAGGGCGACGGAGGTGGGTCCACGGCGAGGGCTCGCGCGTACGCTTGGGCGATGCGGGTCGCCTGGGGCTCATCGACCTCGATTTCCTTGGCGGCCGCGGCGCGCTGTAGATCGAAGACGCCCCAGGCTTTGGCGTCCTTCGGCATCGCGGCGTAGCGAGGCACCATGTGTGCGTGAAAATGGGGGGAGCTTTCACCCATCGCCGCGGTGTAGATGCGCAGCGCGCCGGTGCTCGAAAGCAAGACCCGCTGCAAGTGCCGCAGGGTGACACCAAAGGTCGCCGCTTCGCGATCGTCGAACTCGGCCGGCCCCGAGACGTGCCGGCGCGTCATCAGCATCATCCAGCCCGGCACGCCGGTGGGCGGATCGATCGCGCGCACGTGCCAGAGCTCGTTCTCGTAGAGAATGCCGTCTGGGCTCGCCGTCTCGAGCTTGCGGCAGATGCCGCAGCCGGCATTAGACGAGGTGAGTTTGGTCATGGGCGGCCCGAGGATATTCGTCGCGTCGACCTGCGGCTAGCGAGAAGATGGCCTGCAAGGCGCCGACTCGAACCTCTGCACAGGGGCGTCGCGAAGCGTCGCAGCGTGATAGGCCGTCTCGGCGCCCCCCGATGACCCCTTCTTTCGACTACGCTGGCTCGGGGATGACGCGGAATCCCTCGCGCCTCGCCGCGATCGCCAGCCGACCATCGAAAGTATGAAAGACACGCTCGGCGGGGCGGCCGATGGCCCACTCCCACGCCGCACCGAGTTGCAGTGCATCGGCGGCTCGCAGCGGGTGCACTCTGAGCAGCCGCCGCGCCTGCGCCTTGACGGCCTCGACATCGATCACCGCGTGGCAGGAGCTCAGGAGCTCGTCGATGCGTACTTCGGCCGCGTGCGCAGCGCTGTCGTCGATCGACCGCTCGCGCAAAAGCCGCGCCACCGCCGACGCGAGCTCCACCGATGTCAGCGCCCAAACGGCTATCGCTGCGTCCGCCGCGAGCCACTGATCGACCGCCGCAGACGTGGGCTGGACGACGATGAGGGGAACGAGCGCCGAGCTGTCCCAGAACCTCATCGTTGCTCGTCGCGCTCCTCCAGCAGGGCCCTGACGACGTCTGCCTTCACTTTGGGCCGGCGCCCGAGCCAGCCCCGCGGTAGCGACCGAAGAGCCCGCCGAATCGAGCCCCGAAGCTCGAGTGCGTCGAGCCACTCGGACTCCTCGCTCGGTGCGGCACTGTGACTGCCGGCAGGCTCGATGCGAGCGATGACGCGATCTCGATCGAGAACCAGGATCGATTCGCCCCGGCGCACGCGAGCTAAATAGTGGCTGAGCCGATCCTTCAATTCGGAGATCTTCGCCTGCCCTGCCATACTACGATTATGGCCTGCATAAGTAGCCATGACAAGGCCAGATTTGAAGGCTATATGGCTCGGCGTCCTCCGGGCGCGCCGTGAAAGGCAAGCGCCTGTGAGGCTCAGAACGTGACACGCTCCCAGGTGAAGGGGGCCGGCTGCGTCGGGTCGATGTGAAGCCGCAGATACTCGTGCGTCGTTTCGCCTTCCACCACGAGCCGCGTCAAGTTCGGCACGGGTTCGGTCACGCCGTACCCGGCGTGCCCTGCGGCGAGCGGTTGGTCTACGAGGAAGCGGTGCGAGTCGCCCTGCAACCACAGCACCGGCTTGCCGAAGCTTCGGCTGCGCGCCGCGATGCGCTGCACGATCTCGATGTAGCCGCTCTCCGGGGTCGCTTGAAATGTGTCAGCTTGCCCGGCGATCACGACCGCTGCCGCGTCCTCACGTGCGGCGAGGTCAAAGACGCGATCGATCCATGCCAGCGCCGCGAGGGTGCGGGCGGCGCGCTCCGCGTCGCGCGCCGCGGGGTCGTCGGTGTGCGTGCCGGTGGTGTCGTCGGCATACCAGGGGCTCGAGCTGTTGTTGCTGCCGACCACGTGCACGGTCGCAAACGCGACCCGCGCCTGGAACCAGAGCTGGTTCTCGACAAACGTTTCGTAGCCCGCGGACTCCGCCTGGGAGAGCACCTCTGCGAAAGCGCCGAGCGTGGCCCCGGGGGTCGCAAAGAAGACCTGCCGCAGCGCTGTCAGCCGTTCGAGCGGGTCGTACGCGCCGTTCGTGGCGCGGTGGCAATCCGTCCATTCGTTGTCGCCCGGAGTGTAGACGAGCGGGATGTCGAGCGAGCTGAGCTGATCGAAGATGTAGCCGAAGTAGCTGTCGTCACAGCGGCTGCTCCCGTTCTTGATGTCGCCGAGGTGCACGGCGCGAGATACGGCGCCATCGGCGTTGAGCTGGGCGATCAAGTGGGGGAAGTCGAGCACCTGCGCGGCGCCGTAGGGCGTGTCGCCCAGCACTGCGAGCGTCACGGGCCCGGCCGCTTCACTCAGCCACGCTGGAGCTTCCCAGTCGATCGCGAGCGCCGCCAGGCCGTTGTGCTGGAGCTCCAGGGCGACGGGCGAGGCCTCTCCCGCCACCAGCCGCACCACGCTCGGAGCCGCCGTCACCCAGCTCGGCTCGGCGGCGCTCGTCAGCGCAGCACAGGGCTCTGCGAAGGCCGCCGCCGCAATCGACACGAGCCCCACCGGCAGCCCGCGCAACGTGACCTCGGTCGCCTCGCTTGGGGTCAACTCGAGCGCGCGTAGTTCCTGCCGTTCGCTGCCCGAGAACGTGACCTGTAGACAGGCCGCGTCGAGTGGCGCCGCTGCCAGCTGCAAGCGCACGGCGCCGAGCTCTAGCTCGACCGCCTCGCTCTGCCCGAGGCTCGTGACATCGGCGTCTCCGCAGCCCAATAAGGCCCAGCTCAGGCCTACTGTACCCATTGCCCTCGTTCCTAACCGCAGTGCTCCTGTAGAAGTCATGGCGACCTCCTTTCAGCTGCGCTTATAGGCCGCAAGGCATGGAGCTGCGGTCACGCCAACGGGACTTCAGCGTGACCGAGCCAAATGCCGCAGCGAGAGGACGCGCAGTCCGCCGCGATCTTGGCGAGCCGCAACGCGCTCACGGTGCCATCCACGGTTGGCAGTTTCGCCATCCCAGAGGACTGTGTCGAAGCTCTCCAATGCATGAAGGAATGGCGGCAGGTTGCCGCGTCGCCCCGTGCCGTCTATCCTTGAACGATGCGCGTGATCTCGATGGCGGGGAACTGCAACTCACGGTCAGGTCACCGATGAGGCACAGGCCGCGCAAGTCGGTCGGGTGGGTCGCTGCGGCCGTCATCGCCGCGGGCTTGCCTGCGTGTAACGCAGCCGTCGGGGTTGGGGTGGTCGCGCTGCTCGGCGGCACCGGCTATCTCGCGTCGCAGTGTTACGATCGAGTGCGGGTGCGAGTGCGCGATCCGGACACGGGTGAGAAGACCTGCAGCGCGGACGTCTGGGTGTCTGACGGGGATTCAGAGCGGCGCTTGCGGCCGTGTTACAGCGCGGCGCTGACCGAAGGCAAATGGCTGCTGACCGCGCGCCGAGCCGGCTACACGTCGGCCTCCGCCGAGGTGGTCGTCAAGGAGCGGGACGGCGAGTGTCCGAACTACACGCACACGGTCGAGCTCACGCTGCGCCCGGAGGGTGAGCCGTCCGTCCCCGCGACGGTCACGCCCACTCGAACTGTGGTGAGGCCGTCCCACGCGGCGCAGCCCCCGTCCGGCGCCTCGTCGCAGGCTCCTCTGCCCGCTGGGGCGCCTGCGCCAGCCCCGGACGCGCCTGCCGTCCCCACGCGTTCCTTCGAGGACGTGGCGCCCGCGGCCGACGCTGGCGCGCCGCGCTGACGTGCCTCGCGGGCTGCTGCGCCGGCCTCGGGCGCTGCGGCTCCGTACGGCGCTGAAACGAAAACGCCGACCCGGTCAGGGTCGGCGTCGTCGCGTTGCGTGCGGCCTCGGTCAGCCGTGCCGCTTCAGCTGCTGGTCGCCGGCTTCGGCGCGCCGAAGATGCTGGCGGGGCGCTTCTTCTCTTTCTGCTCTTTGCGCTGGTCGCTGTAGGTCGGAATGATGACCCGTTCACGAGCCGGTAGCTCGCGCCCGTCGAAGGCGGCCTGGATCTCTTCCGAGTCCAGCGTCTCCCGCTCGAGCAGAGCGTGGGCCACGCGATCGAGCCGGTCGCGGTTCTCTTCCAAGACCTTCACGGCCAGGGCGTACTGCGTGTCGATGATCAGGCGCAGCTCCTGATCGATCTCCCGCGCCGTCTCTTCCGAGTAGTTGTCTCGGCGCGTGCCCATTTCGCGACCGAGGAACACGTTGCCCTCGCTCTCGCTGTAGCTGAGCGGGCCCATGCGCTCGCTCATGCCGAGCTCACACACCATGGCCCGCGCCAGGTTGGTGGCGCGCTTGATGTCGTCGCTCGCGCCGCTCGTGACCTCATTGAACACGATCTTCTCCGCGGCGCGCCCGCCGAGGGCCATGGCGATGCGGGCCAGGGACTGCTGCTTCGTCATGGTGTGACGGTCCTCGGTGGGCAGGAACATCGTCACGCCGAGCGCTGCGCCCCGGGGGATGATGGAGACCTTGTGCACCGAGTCGTTACCTGCCACGAGCTTACCGACCAGGGTGTGGCCGGACTCGTGCCAGGCGGAGACGCGGCGCTCGGCCTCGCTCATGACCAGGCTGCGGCGCTCTGCTCCCATCAGCACCTTGTCCTTGGCGAGCTCGAAGTCGCCCATGGACACCGCGTCCTTGTCCTGACGCGCGGCGAGGAGCGCCGCCTCGTTGACGAGGTTTTCTAGATCGGCGCCCACGAAGCCGGGGGTACCGGCAGCGATGATGTTGAGCTGCACGTCGCTCGACAGCGGCACTTTCTTCGTGTGCACGCCGAGGATGCCCTCGCGACCCCGAATGTCGGGACGTGGCACGGTGATGCGCCGGTCAAATCGGCCGGGCCGCAAGATGGCCGGGTCGAGCACGTCGGGCCGGTTGGTGGCCGCGATCATGATCACGCCCTCATTCGACTCGAAGCCGTCCATCTCGACCAGGAGCTGGTTCAGGGTCTGCTCCCGCTCGTCGTGGCCGCCGCCGAGGCCGGCGCCACGATGGCGACCGACGGCGTCGATCTCGTCGATGAAGATGATGCAAGGCGCGTGCTTTTTGCCCTGCTCGAACAGGTCGCGCACGCGGCTCGCGCCGACGCCCACGAACATCTCCACGAAGTCTGAGCCCGAGATGCTGAAGAAGGGCACGCCCGCTTCACCCGCGATGGCGCGAGCCAGGAGCGTCTTGCCCGTGCCGGGCGGGCCCATCATCAGCACGCCCTTGGGGATGCGGCCACCGAGCTTCTGAAACTTCTTCGGGTCCTTGAGGAAGGCGATGATCTCTTCGAGATCGTCCTTGGCTTCATCTGCGCCGGCCACGTCCGCAAACGTGATCTTGTTCTGCGACTCGTTCAGCAGGCGCGCCCGGCTCTTGCCAAAGCTCATCGCCTTGCCACCGCCCGCCTGCAGCTGGCGCATGAACAAGTAGAACATCACGAGCAGGAAGAGCATCGGCAGCAGGATCGTCAGCGTCGATGCGAGGTACGGATTTGTATCGTCCTCTTGATATTCGACGCGCACCTCGTTCGCGAGCAACAGCTCTTCTACGAAGTCGCTGTTGGCGGGGCCGATGGTGACGCCGCGCTCTGGCGTGCCTTGCGAGCCCGGGCGCTTGATCACGAACGAATACTCGCGGTCCCGAATGTCCACGGATTCGACGTGCGGCTTGTCTTTCGACGCTTTGACGAGCTCGATGAACTCGCTGAACGGGCGTTGTTTTTTCGGCTGACCCGCTGGCACCAAAAATTGCCAGATAGCCAGGAAAGCGACGATGAGAACGACCCAAATAAGAAGCGTCTTGTGCGGTTGCTTCACTTAGAGACCTCGGTTGACCTACGAACTTTCAAAACACCAGTTTCGTCGGGCGACAGACGAAAAACCACGGGCCACGGCCCCTGCGAGAACGCTGCAGAGAGTGCCTGCAGAGAATAACGGCGGCATGCGCGCTGCCGATATTGCTTTGTTTATGGAGTTAATCACTTTTGGTGGGTTTGGCACCCCTTCCGGCCCGCTTTTGTTGCGAGAGGCGAGGTTTTTTGGAGGACCGGCGAGCGTCGATGACGGCCTCGGGCCGGTCGATCACCGCCCCTGAAGGTGTTATTTCTAGCCCACCAGTGAGCCAAATTCGCGCATCGGGCAGTCGCATTTTTTGTGCACGGCGGATTTGAGCGGCGTGACTGCGCTGCAAGGGTAGCGGCTGACCCTGCGCATCCGTCACCACGACCGGCTTTGGCTCAGTCCATTCGTCGGCCAAGAGATTGAGGTGCTCGGTGGCGCCGGGAGTCAAATCCTCGAGCAACGGAATCAGCTCATGCCGAATCCTCGTGCGCAGGAAACGCGGGTTCTGATTCGACGGATCCGTCGCGAAGCTGAGCCGATGGCGCTCGAGGTGCGTCTCGACGGCGCTCTTTGGCGAGCGGATGAACGGGCGTAGAAGCGGCTCTGCAGCGGCGGGCAAGACTGCCAGCCCGCGCGGGCTCGTACCGCGCAGGATGCGCAGCAACAGCGTCTCCGCGCGATCGCTCGCGTGATGCGCGGTCGCCACCCAGCGCGCCCCGAGCCGCCCCGCGGCAGCCGCGAGAGCGGCGTAACGCGCCTCTCGCGCCCGCGCCTGAAGATTACCCCCGTCCGCCACTGCGAGCGCGGAGCGTGAGAAGGGCACATCGAGCTCACGCGCAAAGCCCTCCGCCAGGTCGAGCTCAGCGCTCGCGCCGGCTCGTAGCCCGTGATCGACCCCGTGCGCAAACAAAACGAGCCCGAGCTCCGACCGCAAGCGCGCGAGCACGTGCAAGAGCGCCATCGAGTCCCCCCCGCCCGAGACGGCGACGAGGATCCGATCCCCAGCGTGCACCGGAGTCTCCTCGCGCAAGGTGCGCGCCGTACGCCGCAGCAGTGCGGGCGGGTGCGAGCGCTCCGTCATGGGAAGGGCTGCGCCGGAGTACCGCGGTGAAAGACGAAGTTGAAGGCGCCTTCAATGAAGCTCTTGCGATCGTCCGGGTAAAAATAGGGCAGGCCAGCGCCGGCTTCCGCAGCCGGGAGGGCGTCGCGCGGATCGACGACCACCGCGTGGAAGACCCCCTCCGTGATGCGGTCGTCCGAGCTGTCTTCGTTTGGATCGCCGCTGAAGAGCTTCGTGAACTCGACCGTGCCCTCGACCGCCAGCAGCTGCGAGTTCTGGCTCCTGCAGCTGTTGTTCAGATACAGGCTGAGCGTCGCACCGGGGGGGTCGGGAATGGGCGGCAGCGGGAAGCCGAGCGGGCTCACGCCGACGGGCAAGCCGAGGGGCAGCGGCACACCCAAGCCGGACTCGCGGACCGCCGCCACGTTGTAGACCAGCATGGTGAAGCCGTCCGAGACCTGGATGTCTCGTTCGCCGCGTTGCACGCGGATGGTCAACGTGTCGTTGAAGGGGTTGGCGCCGAAGAAGGACGGCTGCAGGTCGAACGGCCCGTCCCAGCAATTGGCCACGAACAGCTTGTCACTGGAGACGGAGCCCTCACCCTGTCCCACCGAGCAGCCCCACCCGAGGCCGCACATCCCGAGCAAGAACATGCCGATCGCTCCGCGCGGCAGGCGCGGCATCAAGCGGGTGCCCCTAGTGATACCGGAAAAGAATCGGCCTGCGGCAGCGCCACGTCGATCGTCCCGCCCCCGAGCACGCGCTCGCCAGCGAAAAACACGGCGACCTGTCCCGGCACCACCGCGAGCGCTGGCTCGTTGAAGCGGATTTCGAGCCCGGAGGTGCCCCAGCGCTGCACGCTGGCGGGCAGCACCTGGCCCCGATAGCGCACGGCCACTCCACACGTCAGTGGAAACGCCACGTCCGGAGCCACGCTCGCATTCCCCAGCCGAGCGCCGCGGGAGAGCAGCCGCTCTCGCGGGCCGAGCGTCACCCGATGCGAGGCCGCGTCGACCGCGACGACGTACGCGCGTTCGCCCGTCGCGACGCCGAGATTTTTGCGCTGGCCGAGGGTGAAACGGTGGATGCCCGTGTGCGCGCCGAGGGTGCGGCCCGCCTCGTCCACGATGTTGCCGGGGCGCAGCCGATCCGGTGCACGCTCGCTCACGAACTGATCGTAGCGCCCGCGCGGCACGAAACACAGCTCCTGGCTGTCACCCTTCTCCGCGCCCGAGAGCCCGAGCCGTAGCGCCTCCTCGCGCACGTCCGTTTTCGTCGAGGTTCCGAGCGGGAATATCAGACGCGCCAGCACCTCGGGCGGCAGCATGTGCAGAAAGTAGCTCTGATCCTTCGTGTGGTCGCTGGCCCGCAGCAGCGCGGCGGGCGTGCGCGTGGTGTCCACGCGCGCGTAGTGGCCCGTGGCGATGCAGTCGGCCGCGAGATCGTCGGCGATCTGCAGGAGCTCGCGCATCTTCACCCCGCGGTTGCACTGCACGCAGGGGCTGGGCGTGCGCCCGTTCAGGTACGCCTCGACGAAGGGGGTCACCACTTCGGCATCGAACGCCTCGCGACGATCATACGTGTAGTGGGGGATTCCGAGCTTGTCGGCGACGCGGCGGGCGTCGAAGATGTCCTCTGGTGCGCAGCAGCGGCCCCGCACCGAGCCGTCGTCTGGATAATCCCACAGGTGCAGGGTGACGCCGATGACGTCGTAGCCGTCGGCCACCAATCGAGCGGCCGCTACCGACGAATCCACGCCGCCGCTCATGGCGACCACGACACGCTGAGACATCTGCTGAGCCTATCGTGGTTTGCGGGCCAGCAAGAAACCATTCTGGGCCGCGGGTGGCCCTCCGGTTCGCGGGCAGGTTATGAGGCGTGCCCAGCGAGCCGCTTCGTGAGCCGCCCTATCGCTCGCGAGTGGAGACGACTGGCCCAGGACTTACTCAGCCCGAGCTCGGCCGCAACCTGGTCGAAACGTTCGCCCTCGAGGTAGTGGCGCCGGATCAACTGAGCTTCTTGGTCGGGCAAGCTCTGAATGCCGACCTCGACCAGCGCGAGCAATTGATGGCGGCTCGACTGCTCTTCCGGCGACAGCTCCCAGGACGCCACCGCCGTCGCCACACCTTGGTCGTCGATCGCGGGCTCAGAGATCAAGCCGATCGCAATCGCCGTGGCCATACCCGCGAGGTGATCGATCAGCCGCCGCTCGCGATCTAACGCGGTTTGTCCTGGCGGAGGGCTCGCGTTGAGATCTTCGGCGCTGCCTTCCGAATAGTTCGTCGCGCTTCCATAGGCCTTGAGCCGCTCGTGCACGCGCCGGGGTAAGTTCGACAGCTTGCGCACGCCGTCCAGCATCGCGCCGCGGATGCGAAAGTTTGCGAACGCCCGGAAGGGTACACCCCGCTCCGGATTGAAGCGCCGCGCCGCATCCAGCAGACCCGTTTGCCCATAGCTGATCAGATCGTCGATCTCGGCCGCGCGCCCAAGCGAGCGCCGAAGGCGGAAAGCGAGCGGCCTTACCGCAGGCAGCCCCTCGTTGAAGCGTGCCAGGACCTCAGGTGAATCCTTCGGCGTACCCATCCCTACATCAGAGCTTACACCCAGATAGGGGTAAAATGCACTCCGTTAAACGGCTGCATGCGATACGCTCGCGTGATGATCCGTTGGGGTAGGTTCGCGGGGGCCTACGCGGTGTTGGGCGGGGTCGCGTTGGCGCTTTTGTGGGCCAGAGGCGCGCCGCTCTTGCATCCGCACCCGCGGCTCGCACTGGACGAGAGTTCAGCTCACTGGTGGAGCTTGGGCGCTGGCATCGGCTTCGGGCTGGCGGTGGTGCTCGTCTCGCGGCTGACCGTGCAGCGCTTTGATTGGGCGCGCCGCCTGCACCTCGAGCTGCGCCCGTTTGCCCTGGATTTGAGCCTGACGGGCATCGTGGTTCTGGCGCTGCTCAGCTCCGCCGGTGAAGAGCTGCTGTTTCGCGGCTTGTTGCAGCCCTGGATGGGCCTCCTACCGCAGGCCCTCTTGTTCGGGCTCGTGCATCAGTTGCCGGGGCCGAGCCGTTGGATCTGGGTGACCTGGGCTTTCGTGGTGGGCTTCGCCCTGGGTGGGTTGTTCGAGCTCACTGGGTCGCTGCTCGGTCCGCTCGCGGCGCATGCGTTGGTCAATGGCCTCAATCTCAATTTCTTGAAGCGCCATGCGCCGGCGATCCCGCCGGCCGCGCGCCGGGTCGAGCTGCGCGTGTGAGGAGGGAGCCCGCGTTTTGCACGCGCCAGGCGCTTTCGGGCGCTATATAGGCTCGTGTTTCGCGAGTTATTGGGGGTTTGGCTGGGCCGCCGCCGCTACGCTCCGATCCTGGAGTTGCAGCGTGAATTGTTCGAGCGCAAGAAGAGCGGCGAGCTCGGCGACGTGGTGCTGTGCCTCGAGCACGAGCCGGTGATCACTCTGGGGCGCGGCGCCAAGCCGCAGCACTTGCTGGCCAGCCGTGACAGCCTGCGAGAACGCGGTATCGACGTCGAGGACAGCGACCGCGGCGGCGAGATCACCCTGCACGCTCCCGGGCAGCTCGTGTGTTACCCCATCCTCGGGCTCGCGCCTGATCGTTGCGACGTGCGGCGCTACGTGCGCGATCTGACGGCGACGATGCGCGAGCTGATCACGCCTCAGGGGCTCGACGCGGGTGAGCTTCCGGGGCTGGTCGGGCTGTGGGTGGACGCGTCGCAGCCTGCGGCCTGGCCCGGCGCTGCAGCGGCGAAAGAACCCGTCAAAATTGGCGCCATCGGCGTGCGGCTCTCGCGCTGGGTCAGCATGCACGGCTTCGCGCTGAATCTCTGCCCCGACCTCTCGCTGTATCGCTCGATCGTGCCCTGCGGGGTCACGCGCTATGGGGTAGCTTCCGTCGCCACGTTCAGCGCGGCACCACCCACGCCGGTCGCGCTCGCACCGATCGCTCATGCTCAACTCGCGCGCCGACTCGAGCGCCAGAGCACCCAATTTCTGGACGCCTCAGACGTGCCCAGCGACGAGCTGGCGCGCTGGTTACGGGCTCGAGCCCCGGCGCCTGAGCCAGCGGGGCACTAGTGCCGCTGGGCAGAAGTTCGGCCAGATTCTTCTTTCCATTCGGAGCGATTCGATTTAATCACGGGGCATGATCGAATACGGCGCGCTGGCGG
>JAYTOL010000021.1:0-81500 GCA_043747815.1 Deltaproteobacteria bacterium | reverse complement strand
CGAGCAGCGTGAGGGGTTTCGCTCGCGCCGCGAGGCAGGACAGAGCGACAAAGAACGCGTTGGCGAGCACCCAACCGACCAGCAGCGGCACCACCCCTGACCCCTGGCGCTGTGCGTAGTAGAGGGCCAGAAGCACCGTCACCGGGATGAGCCAGCGCGCCAAGCGAGCCACCCAACTGGCGGGCGGGATCTGGCTCAGGGCGCTCCGATCCACCTCAGCGTGCAGGTAACCCACCATCCCGCTGACGTGACCTGCACCCACCACCCCCACCACGCGCTGCCCCGGCGCTTCCCGAATGGCGCTCATCAAGAAGCGATCGCGCTCATCGATGAGCGGCCGCTGCAGACGCGGCATGACCTCCGCAAACTCCCGCACCAGCTCGCTGATCGTGTCGCGATCTTTCAAGGCCTCGACTTGCTCTTTGGTGATTTCGCCCTTTGCAAACAGGGAGCCGAAGAACGTCCCCATGAGCTGCAGGATATCCCACAAGCTGAGCGCGGCCCAGGTGCGCTTCAAGGTGGCGACGATGTCGCGATCGGCGAGCACCAAGCGCGCGCCTATCCGCTCGGCGTGCTCGATGGCGGCGATCATCTCCGCGCCGGGGCGTACCCCGAGCTTGAGACCCAGCCGCCGCTGATAGCTGCTGAGCGCGAGGCTGATCAGGAGGAAGACGACGCGGCGCTGCTTGATGACCTCGAAGATGTCGAGGTTGCGCCAGCGCTTTGGATCGACCAGGGCCTGGTGGCGGCCGGCGTCGAGCTCGACGCAGACCGTATCGGGACGTAGCTCATCCACCACACGCCCCACGTCATCGACGCTGCGTTGTGAGACGTGGGCCGTACCCACGAGATAGATGTCGCGACCCTCGTAGCTGAGGTGAGTCACGCAATCCAATTCGAGAGCGCTCATCGCAGGCCATCGAAGTACTCGCGCGCCCCCTGAGGCGCAAGTGAGGAGGTGGATCAAACGGCCGAGCGGCCCTGCGGCTAAGGCTCGCCGCGCGTCGACCGCGGCTCCTTGTCATGCACTATGGCCACTTTTCGATCGAGAGCTTTGGTCAACGACGACGCAGGCTAAAGGCTCGTCGCTCGCGGCAGCGCTGCTCGCGCTCTTGACGCTTCGCTGCCGTATCGAAGCGGGGCTTGCGCCCACCGCTGCCGACGTCCGAGACTGTCAGAGTGAAGCTCTCCGACCGCAGCGCGATCGACGATGTCCCGAGCCGCCTGGCGCTCGCGTTGGACGCCGCTCGCCTGGCGCGTCCGGACAGCATTGATTTGACGCTCTCGAATCCGACCCGCGCCGAGCTCTCGTATGCTGCGTACGGGCCACCGAGCGAGTGGCTCGCTTTCGAAGCGCCGCTCTACTCTCCCGACCCGCTCGGCCTGCCCAGCGCTCGCGCCGCCATCGCGCGTCAATGGCCCGGCCGACACGGGGGCCCCGATCCGGACAACATCGTGCTCCTGCCGAGCAGCAGCGAAGCTTATCATTACTTGTTCACGCTGCTCTGTGACGTGGGCGACGAGGTGCTCGCGCCCGAGCCGAGCTATCCGCTCCTGGCTCACCTGGCGCGTTACGCCGGGGTGTCGCTCGTGCCGTACCAGCTCATCCATGACGGCGCGTGGCACATCGACATCGACTCGGTGCGACGCGCCAAGACGGCGAGGAGCCGCGCCATCGTGCTGATCAGCCCGAACAATCCAACGGGCTCGTACACGAGCGCAGGTGAGCTCGCGGCGCTGGCCGAGCTCGGATTGCCGCTGCTCTGCGACGAGGTGTTCGCGCACTACGACCTGGAACCCGAGCGCCGGAAGCTCGAGAGCGCATTCGGCGCTTCGTCTGCCCTCACGTTTTGCATCGATGGCCTGTCCAAGTCGGCGGGGCTGCCGCAGCTGAAGCTGAGTTGGGTGGCGGTGAGTGGACCCCAGGCGCAGGTCGAGGAGTCGATGCGGCGGCTGTCCTGGCTCGCGGATACCTATCTCTC
Organism: Deltaproteobacteria bacterium; assembly: GCA_043747815.1. Taxonomy (GTDB): domain Bacteria; phylum Myxococcota_A; class Polyangia; order Polyangiales; family Polyangiaceae; genus SZUA-265. The sequence continues at coordinate 79,518 of JAYTOL010000021.1, read as the reverse complement.
CGTGGCCAGCCCAATACAGCAGGCGCTGCCGCTGTTGCTCCAGCGCGCGCCCGCGTTTCGCGCAGGCTTATGCGAGCGGCTGCGCCGTAACCGTGACGCGCTCGCTCGTGCTCTCGGTGGCTCCGCAGCGTCGCTGCTGCGCGGCGAGGGCGGCTGGTACGCGGTGGTGCGCTTGCCGAATGTCGCCAGCGAAGAGGAGTGGGTGCTGGGGCTGCTCGAGCAGCGCGGCGTGCTGACGCACCCCGGGTATTTCTACGACTTCTCGGAGCGTTCCCCGCACCTCGTGCTGAGCTTGCTGCCGCCGCCCGAGAGCTTTGCCCGCGGGGCAGAGGAGATACGAGCCGAAGTCGAGCTGCGCGCGACGCGGGGCGGGTGAATCAGCCAGCGCTCGAGCGAACGGCTCGAGCCACCCGTACCGAGGGCAGGCGGGAGTCACTCGACCTTTTTCTTCAGCTCGTCCCCCGCTTGGTTCACTTCGTCCCCTGCCTTGTTCAGGGTCTCACTCATGCGCTTGCCGAGCTCCGAGAGGCGAGTGCCGATGTCGACCTTCGCCTGGTCTAGGTCGGCGCTGCTCCCCGCTTTCAGGCCCGCTAACTTCGCACGGGTCTGGTCGAGCTCAGCCTTGAGCTTCTGCTTCGAGGTATCGAGGCCATCATTGGCTTTCGCCTCCAACGTCGAGAGGGCCAGGCTGAGCTGCTCGAGCTTGGCGCTGGTCTCGGCCTTGAAGGCGCTGACCTCGCCGTCGAGGTTCTGCTTCGTCTGGTCGGCGCTCTTGCTGGCTGACTCGGTCAGGGCGCGCGTGTCTTGCTTGAGCCCCTCGGCCGTGCGCTCACACGCTCCAGCACCGAACGCCAGCAAGACCAACGCCAAGGCTCGATTGGGCATCACATGCTTTATCATCACACAGCTCCTCGAAAATGAGCCTCTCCAGATTAGCAGCCAGCAACGACCAGGGAAACGGCGCGCGGGCAATTCGTCCGACCGTGCGGCAGGCCCTGCGTAAAACCCCGGCGGCCACACTTTATTCGCGGCGCTACGCGTTATACGCGCGACCTCTGCCGGCCTGCCTACTAGCGCACGGCGAGGACGGACGCGACGTAGCCAGCGAGCGATCCAAACACCGCCAGCCAGAGCAGCCCCGCAACGAACCACGCCCGACCTGAATAACCACCACTCCAGCGACGCCAGCCGACGAGCGGCGCGGCTGCTGGGAGGGGGGCTGCAGGCGGAGCCTCGATCGCGGCGGCCGTGGCTACCGGCTCCGGCACCCGGCGCAGCGCGGGCGCCAAGCGCTGCATGCAATTGTCACCCTGAGGGTCGGAGCACGCCTCACGGTCCATGAACTTCATGCCATCGGCAGGGCCGGGGCCCTGGCAGACGGCATCGGTGTCGGGGAGCGTTGGCTCGGGGACGCACAGGGTGGCCACGGCGCTGATGCCTTGAACCACCTCGGCGATCTCTTGGTTCGTGGCCATCCGAGAGGCGATGAGCTCGAGCTGGGCCAGCAACTCGCGGCAGTCCTGCGGGCGATCGCTCGGGTCGGGGCTCATCGCTTGCAAGGCGAGCGCTGCGAACGGCATGGCCCAATCGGCCTCGGCGGGGAGCGCGAGAGTCGGAGCCGTTTTCATCCGGCGGTGGCTGGATTTAGGGATAGCGCGAGCCGTGGCTTTGCGATGCGCGGGCTCACGCGCGGAGGAGCGTCCGCCCCCGAACGCGACGGGCAAGTCGGCGTAAGCGCCGTCGCGAGCGTCGCTGGAGCGAGCGGGAACGACGCCCCAGGCATCCCGACTGCTCAGGCGTCGCCCTGCCAAGGCTTCCCATGCCAAGACTCCGATGCTGAAGATGTCTGCGCGTTGATCGGCGGCAGGGTCTCCGTTCTGCACCTCGGGTGCCGAGTAGTCGGTCTCGAGCTCGCTGCGCTCGGTCTCTTGCTTCTTCGCGGAGCGCACATCGAGCCGCGCGACGCCGTCGAGGCCGATCACGACGGTGGAGGGCGCAATCAATAGGTGGCGATGCGACGCCATGAGGCGCGGGTTGGCGTGCAGCCAGGCGAGCGACTGCGTGAGATCGGAGATCAGACGCACGCGGACCTCGAGGCGCAGGCATTCGAGCACGCCGGTGTCGTACAATGCGGCCAGCGTCAGCCCGCGGTCGGCGTGACCGCCGAGCGTCATTTCTCCCGAGCCCATCCGAGCCGAGGCGGGCGGGGCGGGAGCTCGGTCATCACGGCCAGCGCGGAGGCCTTGGGCGAGGGCGGCCCCTTGCTGCGATTCCGTAACCGCTCTGTTGCGCGCGCTGCTCTTTCTCTGCATGTTTCCGCATCCCCGAACGGCAGGGCCTAAACATCCTGGAATCCTTTATCACTGCACCTAGGGAGCGCGTGTCGGGGAGAGCCAGATCCCTATCACACCGACCTCATTCAGCGAGCCGCGGGTCGGGGATTGTGTGGGCGGACCGCGCTTTGTCGTACGTCGGAGCAGGTGCTGCTCGGTTATGCGTAGGGTCGTTTGCTCCTGGGCTAGGCGCTCTTCGGGGGAACGTCGAGCTCGGCAGTCGGCAATTTGTCGGTGCCCTCGGGAGTGGCGCTCGGCTTGACGCGAAAGCCGCGGAACAGGCTGACCGCACGCCGCGCACCCACCCCGATGGGCCCACGCAACACGGCGTTGAGCACGCGCTGCCAGTCCGCCCAAAACGCGATCAACCTGCGGCGCAGCCACTCGCCGGCGCCTCCCGCGGGGTGCTGGAGCGAGCGCCGCTCCGACCAGAGCAGACGCATGAAGACCGCCACCTCCCGCTCGATGCCGCGCTGGCGCATGCGCGCGCGGGCTACGAAACGCTCGCGCTCCGTCTCACTTTCGAAGCGGATGCTGGCGTAGTGCGCCAGAATTTTCTTCACTTCCGCCTTCGGCAGGCGGCGTATTCGGCGCGCTTCGTCGGCGAGCAGCCAGAGCGGCAGCTCAATCTTGCCTGCCACGTAGTCTGCGTACAAGAAGGTGCGCGCGTTGGGCAGCGCCGGCTTGTACTTGGCAAAGCGGCTGAGCTCAGAACGCCCGTCGGAGAAAAACGCACGGTCCCAGTCGATGTTGACGGGCAATTTCAATGGGCCCATGAGGGCGTATTGGCTGGTGTTGGTGTCCAGGTTATCTAGGAACCACTCCCAGGCGTGCTCCAACAGCATCACCGCTCGTTGCTCAGGCGTCCAGGTCGTCGTGTCGGACTCGAGCTCGGCGCTCACGTTGAACTCGACGAAGGGCTTGAGCAGCCCGGGGAAGGCGCCCGAGCCATCCAGATCCAGGCTCAGGGCACGCGCCGGAACCGCCGGGCGCCGGCCGAGCCGACGCAGCCGATACGCCGCCTCTTCCGCCGCGGCGAGGGGCGGCTCGCATTGCTTGAAGGCATAGGCCTTGCCGTCCTCCGAGCGCAACGTCAGCAGTGGCTTGGAGCCGCTACGTTGCTCGTCCGAGTCGACACGGCGTAGCGTTTTTGTGTCGAGTGTGGCCAAAGGGCCCTCGGCGAGGCTCTGCTCGATGCCATGCAGTGCAAGCTCGATGCGGCTCCGGAAGCGGTGATCGGCGCGAAATGTGTGTAACATGTTGGAGATGTTCCGAGCGGACGAAGCGACCGAGCTATGCTTAGCAAGGTACGGGCCGCGCGCGCGAGCCCTGGGTTCTCATGCGACGCCTCGCTCACCTCTCCGACCTGCACTTTGGGACCGAAACCTCGCCGGTTCTGAGCGAGCTCGGCGCGAGCCTCGAGCGGTTCCAACCCGAGCTCCTGGTGATCACCGGAGACTTGACGCAACGCGCGCGCGAGAGCCAATTCCGGCTGGCTCGTAGCTTCCTCGACGCCCTGCCGTTTCCGCGCGTGGTGGTGCCGGGCAACCACGACATCGCGCCTTTGTATCGGCCGGTCACGCGCCTGCTGATGCCCTACGCGCGTTACCGGCGCTACATCACGTCAGAGATCGACCACACCTGGCACGATGACGAGCTATTGGTGCTCGGGCTCTCGAGCGTGCAGCCCTGGCGCTGGAAGGAGGGCACTATTTCTCGGCGCCAGCTCGCCTGGATCTCGGCATCGGCCAAGCGCCTACCGAGCGCCGTGCGCCTCTTGGCCGCGCACCATCCGCTGGTCCACGCCGGCACCGAGCGACCTACGCGCCGCTTGCGCCGCCACTCCGAGCTGTTTCGAGTGCTCGATGCTGCGGATGTGAGCGTGTGCCTGAGCGGGCACCTCCACCAGAGCTTCAGCGGGCTCGCGATCGAGACCACCGACGAGCCCGGCTCGGTGCTCGCCATCCACGCCTCGACCGCGACCTCGACGCGTCTGCGCGGGCACGCCAACGCGTACAATCAAATCACGATCGACGGCGCCGCGCTGCAGGTCGACGCGGTCGCGTACGATGGGCAAAAGTTTGCGCTCCTCAGCCGCGCCCGCTACCAAAGACACGCAAGAGTCTGGCAGCCGATGGGCATGCCGCCGGACCTCCCGCCAGGTCCTCACTCGGACCCGGGCGAGGCGGCGCGAGGCACGGGCTGATCCGACGTCGCGCTCGCGCTGACATTCTCGCGGAGAGCGGCGATCACCTGGTCGGCCACCTCGGCCACGGCCTGCCCGAGCGCGCTCGACATGGCGACGGCAAGCGCGCCCGCCGTGTCTGGCTCGTCATCGTCGGACTTGGTGTCCGCCTTGGCTGACGTTCCGGCGGCGATCGGCTTCTCCACGACCAGCGTGCGCTCGAGCAGCGCTCGGCGATCATCGCGCAGCGAAAAGCTCAGGGCCAGGCGGACCCGCGGCGGTCGCTCGCGAAGCTCTTCAAAGCTCGAGAGCTCGATGTCCAAGGTGGGACACGCGCCGGAGACGACCCGATTCACGCCCCGCGTTTCGAACAGCTCGCTCTCGAGCGCGCGCCGCACAAATTGCTCCGGCGGCTCCGTCCAGCGCCGGTCCTCGTAGTAGCCGAGCTCGGTATCGCTCACGCGATAGGCGATGCGCTCTTCCAGGTGCGTCGCCGATTCGATCTGACCGAGCCGGAGATCGAGCCCAGCCGCCGCCGATGGCGAGGAGCTGGGGCGGAGCTCCAGCGCCGGGCTGAAGTAGCGCGGGGACATCGGCTCGGCCTTGGAGAGCAGCGCACAGCCCGAGCTGTGTAGGAACGCCGCGAGGGACAGGGCCCTCACCGTCAACTTCAAGAGCCAGGCGCGTATCATATTCTCTCTCACGTCATCACCTGTGGGCGCGGCCTTTGAACAACATGTCCGGTTCCCGTTCCAAGGTCTCGGCGAAGCGACGAATGGAGCGCGCGGCGCCGCGCACCTCGCGCAAAGTCAGCTCGAGCTCGGGCCCGAGCGATTGGCTGCCCCGCGCCACCTCGCTCACCGAATCCGCGGCCCGGCGCGCGCTCATCAATAGGCCCTGATCGCTGTCGAGGCGCTCGAGCAATTGGTTCACCCGCGCGATGCTGGCGTTGAAGGCGGTGAGGCTCTGCTGGACGGAATCGGAGACCTCTCTGGCGTGCAGCCCTTCCAGCTGAGTGCTCAATTCCTTCATGGCCAGACCCGTCTGGACCAGCGTCACGCCCGCTTGCTCTGGCAGGCGGCCACGCTCCACCTGCTCCATGACCGCGTTGAGCCGAGCCATGGCTCGCCCGAGGTCTTCCGCGATGGCGGGAAAGCGGTCGGCAGTCTTGACCACCGAGCTCTCGAGGTTCTTCAGCGTGGAAGGCGCCGTCGGAATGTAGTTCGCCGGCGTGGGAAAAGGCGGCGGCAGGATGGGGTTATCCTGGCTGTCAAAGTAGTCGAGCAGGATGAACTTCACCCCCGTGATGCCAGTCTGCGCCAGCTGGACGCGCAGGTCGGGGTGCACGACGAGCGCGTCGCTTTCCCCGTTGCCCAAGTTCAGGCGGCCGAGCTGCGCGACGGTGAGCGCGTGCGTGACCTCGACGTGGCGTTGGTCTGGCGCGATGTCGATGCGCGAAACGCGGCCGATCGTGACGCCGCGAAATTTCACGGGCGAGCCCAGCTCGAGCCCCTGCACGGACTCGTCGAAGTAGCTAACGTAGCTCACGCTCTTCTCGTTCCAGTTGCTCGCCCCGAGCGTGACCAGGCCGACGAGCGCGACCGCGATTCCGAAGATCACGAACAGCCCCAATTTCCAGTGATTCGTCCCGGTGGCCATCAGCGCGCCTCACGCAAAAAGAACTGCCGCACGCGCGGGTCTACGCTCGTGTCTTTGAGCTCGAGCGGGTTGCCCCGAGCGATGATGCTCTTCGACTCTCTATCGAGCATGATGCAATTTTTGCCGACCTTGAAAATGCTGGGGAGCTCGTGTGTGACCATGACGACCGTCAAGCCGAGGGCGCGATTGAGCACGTTGATGAGCTCGTCTAGCTCGGCAGCGCTGACTGGGTCGAGCCCGGCGGAGGGTTCGTCGAGGAAGATCAGGCTCGGCTCGAAGGCCATGGCCCGGGCGATGGCAGCTCGTTTCTTCATGCCCCCCGACAGCTCGGCGGGCAGCTTGTCTTCCGTCCCCTCGAGCCCGACCAGGGCGAGCTTGGCTTTGACGATGGCGTTGATCGCCGGCAGGGGCAGGTCCGTCCACTCGTGAAGCGCGAACGCGACGTTCTCCCCCACGCTGAGTGAGCTGAAGAGCGCTCCCGACTGAAACATCACCCCATATTCGGGGATGTTGCCTTCGAGCCGCGGCGCGCCGACGCCGGCGATGTGGATGCGACCCGCACGCGGCGTCTCCAGCCCGATCAGGTGGCGCAACAAGGTCGACTTGCCGCAACCGCTCCCGCCCAGGATGACGAACACGTCACCGCGCTGCACCTCGAAGTCGGCGTTCTCGAGCAATACACGATCCCCCCAGCCGACCGTCAGCCCCTGCACCGTGATCAGCGGCTCGCTCATAAGCCGAGCGCTCCGAATAAAACGGTGAACACTGCGTCGAGCAGGATCAGCGAAAATAAGATCGTCACGACCGCGGACGTCGTCCGCCGCCCCACCCCCTCGGCGCCGCCCGACGTCGAGAGCCCTTGCTGGCAGGCCACGATGCCGATGGTGGCGCTGAACGCCACGCTCTTGACCAGGCCGGAGATGACGTCCCAGGGCTCCATCACCTCGCGCAGCTCGTTCATGAAGGCAGCCGGTGTCACGTCGAGCTGAGTGGCCGCGACCACGATCCCGCCTGTGATGCCGATCGCGTCGGCCATGAGGGTGAGCACCGGCGCGATGAGCATCAGGCCAAACACGCGGGGCACCACCAGGTAGCGGAGCGGCAGGAGCCCGAGGGTCCGCAGGGCGTCGACCTCTTCCGAGACCTTCATCGTGCCGAGCTCCGCAGCAAACGCCGCGCCCGATCGCCCGCACACGATGATGGCCGTCATCAGGGGACCGAGCTCCCGCGTGACGGCCAAGCCCACCAGATCGGCCACGAAGATGTTGGCCCCAAACTGCTCGAGCTGGACGGCGCTCTGATACGCCATCACGAAGCCGATCAGAAAGTTGATCAAGAGCACGATGGGCAGGGCGTCCGCGCCGGAGCGCTCCATCGTGAGCGCCACGTCGCGCAAGTTGAGGCTGCGTGGATTACGCAGCGCGGCGAACGCGGTGACCAGCAGCTCACCGAAGAAATTGAGCACGCGCAACAGCTCGGCGAAGGAGCCCGCCGTCGCTTCCCCGAGGTGCTCGACTGCGTTGCGCGCCCGCCGGCCTCGGCGACGCTTGAGCCGGCGACGCCCGTACAGCTTGAGGAGATTGCGAACGTCTTTGCCGCCCCCGACGAGCTCACAGGGCACGCGCCGGTGGCGCAGCTCCCCCTGCAGATGCGTGAGCAGCGCCATGCACGAACCGTCGATGGCGTGCACGTTGCTCAGATCTACGTCCACCCGCACGGGCTGGCGCACCCGCTCGAGCACTTCGGCGACGCGCTTCCAAAGCGCCGCTGCTTCATCGATGGTGATACTGCCGCCCAGGGCGATGCGGAGCTCGCCGTTGGCTCCGCTCATGACCCAAGTGAAATGGGCTGGCGTGCTGGCGGCGCGAACGATCCGGTCGCCAAAGGAGTCTGGCCCCCGCTCTGACAGTGGCCCCGGGTCGGGCAGATCGATGTTGGCCAAGAAAAAGCGTTAAGGAAGCAAGTGTGGAAAATCGAGACGCCGTAGCGAATTCCGTACCAGCGCGCCCTGAGCGCATCCTAACAGCGTTTCTCCGCAAACCCTCAAAACCCCGCCAACATTACTGTCGCAGCTGGGGCGTTTTGGATCTTCGCCGCCGCGTCCGGGCTTTAAGCACTGCGGACCCGCTGCCGCTGCGCTTCATAAAGCAAGATGGCGGAAGCGGCGGCCACGTTCAGCGAGGAGTGCCGGGCGCTGGTCGGCAAGCGCACGAAGCGGTCGCAAGCATCGCGATAGGCCTGGGACAGGCCGTGTGTCTCATTGCCCAGCACAATCAACAGATTGCCGCGGAGGTCGACAGCGTCGACGCGATCAGGACCGTCCTGACCGGTGCCGAGCAAGGTCAACGGCTGCCGGGCGCGCTGCTGCTCCACCCAGCTGAGCAGCGGAGCGTGTGACGGGAGCAGCACCAGGGGCAAGTCGAACAGCGTGCCCACGCTCGCGCGCACACAGGCCGGGTCGAAGGGATCAGCGGCGTGGCCCGTGATCACCAGAGCGGCGGCGTCGAAGGAGACCGCCGTGCGCACGATGCTCCCCAGGTTGCCGGGGCTCTTCGGTCGATCCAACACCAGCACGAGCCACGGGTCATCGAGGGCGAGCGCGCCGAGCTCCGCGCTCTGGCTGCGCGCCACCGCGAGCAGCTCCGTCCCCTCATTGCGCTCGCTGAGCTCAGCGAGCAGCGCCGGGTCGATCTCGATCTGGCGCTGCGCCACTCGGCTCGACAGATGGCCCTGCGCCCAGCCCGACAAGGCGCGCCTCGCGGGGTAGAGCAGGTCTTCGATCACCCAGCCATGCTTCACGGCGCTGTCGATGGCGCTCGTGCCCTCCACCAAAAATTGGCCGGTGCGGTGCCGCTTGGCGCGGTTGGTCTTGAGCGCGAGCCATTGCTGAAAGAGCGCATTCTTGCTGGAGACTCTGAGTGTCAGCGTCACGGCGATGGGCTCCGCGCCGACCCAGGGGGGCTAACCGCGGCCAATGAACGGCATCTTGGTGGCCAGCACGGTCATGAACTGAACGTTCGCGTCGAGCGGCAGGCTGGCCATGAAGAGCACCGCCTTGACCACGTTTTCGACCGCCATCATCGGCTCGGCCATGATCCCCCCGTGCGCTTGCGGCACGCCGGCCTTCATGCGCGACGCCGTCGCCGTCTCGGCGTTGCCGATGTCGATCTGCCCGCACGCGATGTCGTACGCGCGGCCGTCGAGCGACGTGCTCTTGGTCAGGCCCGTGATGGCGTGCTTGGTCGAGGTATAGGGCGCAGAGTGGGGCCGCGGCGCCGCGGCCGAGATGGACCCGTTGTTGATGATGCGACCGCCGCGCGGCGTTTGCGACTTCATCAGCTTGAACGCCGCCTGCGTGCAGAAGAACGTGCCATTCAGGTTCACGTCCACGACGCTCCGCCACTCGCTCGGCGTGAGCTCTTCGAGCGGCACGGGGCGAGCGCCGAAGCCGGCGTTGTTGAACAGCAGGTCGAGGCGACCGAAGCGATCTCGGGTCTGTGTGAACAGCGCCTCGACCGCGCTCGCATCACTGACGTCCGTAGGCAGCGCGAGGCACGCGCCGTTCCCCGCCTGACGCGCCGTTTCCTCGAGCTCGGCGGGGCGGCGGCCCGCCAGGGCCACCCGGTAGCCCTCCGCCGCGAGCGCCACCGCCACGGCGCGCCCGATGCCACTGCCCGCGCCGGTAACGATTGCAACTTTGTCAGCCATAGGGCGGCAGGAGCATAGGAAGAGCCTCGCGCGCTGGCAATCGAGCATTGACGGTCGGCCGGAAGTCGAGGGAAATGGGCCCGCATGTCCATCTCGAAACTGACTCTGGTGCTCGCCCTCCTGGCACCGGCCATCGCCCTCGCCGGCTGCAACCGGCAAACCGTGCTGACCACTCCGAAAGCTGCGGACTCCGCGTTTGCGGAGCAGTACCCGGCCCGGCTCACCGAGGTGCAGAGCCAGTTCGTGGAGGTAGAGGCGGCGACGCGCCGCTCGTTCGATTCGATGCGCGCGCTCCCGAGCAGCGTGCGCGAGACCGACTTCGGCAGGGTCCGCGAGCTGGTGCTGCAAGCGGACGCCGCGGGTCAGTCACAGTATTATGCCGACGAGGCGCTGCGGCGCGAGCAGATGGATGAGCTCTTCAGCGAGAACCGAGGAGCGCTGAGACGCCGCGTCGCGGGCTCCGTTGCGTTTGCTGCCAAGGAAAAGGAATGCTCCAAAGAGGACGCGGACGCGCTCGGCAGCACCGCGGCGTCCGCCAGCGAACGCGCCATGGAGCGCCAGCTCGACCAGCGTTTGCACGACCACAGCCACGCCACGCGCTACATCAAAGCGCACACCGACGAGCTCGGGGAGCGGAACGTCGAAGCGCTGGCACGTCAAGCGGCCGCGATCACCCGTGCCAGCTTCGTGAGCAACGTGCGCCTCAGCCTGTACCGGCGCGAGCTCGATGATTTGCTAGAGCAGGAGTCCGACGTCAGGGCCACGTTGGAACGCAGCGAGGCGGATGCCAACGCAGAGCTCGCGACGGGTGGCCTCTCCAAGTCTTACAAAGCCTCCGTCGAAGAACGCCTAGCCAACGCCAAGGCCGCTCGCCTTACCCTCGATACGGAGGTCACCGCCAGCAAGAACGCGCTGGCGGACATGGACCTCCGCATCACCTCGCTGCAGAAGGACTACAAGGCGCTGATCGACGTGCTGCTGGCCGAGCTCGAGCGCAAGCAAGCCGCCAAGCCCGAAAAACGTACCACCAAAGCCCCCCCGCCCGCCGCCACTCCGGCCACCCCCGCTCCGGCCGCAAACGTCGCTGCCCCTGCCCCTGACACCACCACTCCCGCTAGCTCAGCCCCTGCTCCTGACCCTGCCCCGGCACCCGACGCGCCCCCGGCCAAGCCTTGACGCAATCCATGAATTCAAGCCTCGCGCGGGACGGCGCGGCATGGGGGGCGGGGTGTAGCGTCGCAGGCTGGGCGCGTTGGCGTTGCTCGCGGGTGGGACAGAGCTTGGTGTAACTGGTCCCACTTCGGCAGCCGTCGACGCGATTCGGGTGAGGTGAATCGGTGGCGCGTTTCCACGGAGGGGAGCTGGGCGCTGTTCCACCGGGGCACAGCGACAGCGTGCGCGAGCACGTCGAGGCGAACAGGATGGGTTGGTGGGCTCCGCGGTGAACCGCGCCGGCGTCGCCGGCGCGGAACGTCTCGCCCTCATATGCCGACGGGGAAGGACGACTGACGCGACTCCCGAGGGCTAACGCAACTAACCGCTCGCTTCCGAGCCGCCGACGGCCAACGGCGACGAGAAATGCGCATTGAATCTGTACTATCCGCTTGACGGCCTCGGCGATGCATTGGGCAAACTTTCAATACTCCGCGAGAATGAGCTTCTTCGTCGCGTCTGGCGCTAGTACCTCGAGCGTTGCCCGACATGCGTGGCGTCAACTCCGTCCAGGGGCCCGAGAGCTCCGCCGCGTAGCTCCGAGAGGCCGCAAAAACGCGGGGTTATGCTGCGTGCATGGACTCGAAATATCGACTCGCCGAGCTCAGCGACGAAGCCTTGCTGAGCAATGTCAAACTCTGCGTCGGCAGCGAAAACCAAATCACGGCCCTCGTGTTGGCTCACCTCGCCGAGATCGACGCGCGAGGCGCCTATCGACTCTGGGCTTGCGCGAGCCTCGTGAGTTACTGTGTTTACGAGCTGAGGCTCTCCGAGGACGAAGCCCAACGCCGCTGCCGCGCCGCACGCGCCGCACGCCAGTTTCCGATGCTGTTCGAAATGCTGGCGGATGCATCCATCCATCTGACCGGCATCGTGCTGCTCGCGCCGCACTTGACCCCGGAGAACCAGGCGGAGCTGCTGGCGCGAGCGCGCTACCGGACCAAACGCGAGATTGAAAAGCTGGTGGCTCAGATCGCACCGCGGTCGGACGTGCCCACCTTGATCGAGCCGCTCGGGCCTGCGGCTGACGGATTCCGGGTTCCCGCGCCGAGCAGCTGGAGCTCTTTCGTCCATGGCCTTGCAGGTTACGTACGAGAGCTAGCGCCTGGCACAGAACGGACCCAAGCGCCGAGCGCGTCGCCCGACTGGCTCGAAGCCACACTGGCTGGAGGCCAGGATGACAACCCGACGCCAGTAACCGACTCGTCGCCGAACATGCCTGCGGCAGAGGTCTGCTCCGTGCCTCCGGAGTCCGACCAGCCCCTCACAGCACCAGCGCTGCTCGCCAGCATGCGTTACAGAATCCAGTTCACGGCCGACCAAGCCTACGTGGACATGGTCGAGCGGGCGCGTGATCTGCTGGGGCACCAGGTGCCGGACCGCGATCTCGCCATCATCCAGCGTTTAGCCATCGAAGCCTTGCTCGACAAGCTGAATCGAAGAAAGTACGGGGCGAGCAATACACCTGGTCACACTCCCGCCGTGACTGGCTCGGACGCACCAACCGAGAGCAGGTCGGATGAACTGCCCATCATGATGAACGCATCGAGGGGACCCGACAGCGGCGCCACCGACATGGCTGTGACGCTCGAGACGACGCCTCCCCGTTCGGCAGCGCCCGCGCGGCACAGCGCTCCGAGCCGTCATGTGCCCGCCGCGCTCCGGCGCTCGGTGGTCGAACGCGACGGTGGGCGTTGCAGCTACGTCGACTCACGTGGAGTTCGCTGCCGTGAGACGGCACGGCTGGAGTTCCACCACGAGCGCGCTTACGCCCTCGGGGGTACTACTGATCTGCACAACATCAAATTACGCTGCCGCGCTCACAATGACCTGGCCGCCGAGCTCGACTTCGGTCGGCGCTTCATGCAGCGGAAGAAGCACGGTGAGCCGCCGCGCCGGGCAGAGTCCGCCGCGCCAGCGCGGAATGGCGGCGGCCTGACTCCGAACGAACGTGAATAGGACCGGCAGCGCATGACTCGTTCGAGTCGATGGGGCGAGCGAAGCCGATCAAGGGACCGGACGCATCAGCTTGAGGGCCCGACGAACACCGGTGCTTTTCTGCAGGGCGACGAAGACCTCACCCATGCCGCCCGAACTGAGCAGGCTTTCGATGACGAATTCACGCCCTATGGTGCGCCCGGGTTCCATTGGCATCCTTCGTAAGGGTCGCCTAGACGGGACCCACGAGCAAGGGCCTCTGGCCGTCGGGTGCCGAGCGCCTACACTTCAAGCGTCCTCCTCACCAGAATAAAAACGCTTATGGTTACCGTTGGGTGGCGAAGTTCTCACGCCGTGCAAGAGGTGCTGGTCAGGCGCTTGGCGTGGACTTCAGACGAGCGAGCGCGTCGTCCAAGCTGAGGTTCTGGAGCTCGATGACTTTGCTACGGCTCTTTTTGCCCACCACGAGTGATACGTCACGGCGCGGCAGCCCAAAGTGCTCCGCGATGGCTCGCTCCAAGGCGTCGTTGGCCGCACCGTCCACAGGAGCGGCCGCCAGCGCGACGCTCAGGCGGTCAGCCTTGATGCCCAGCACCACCGTGCGACTGGCCCGCAGCTTGACCTCGACGTCGATACGCACACCGGTCTTGGTGGCGCGTACGTTCATACCAGGCCGGGCCAGGTCGCCTGCCTCGTCCAGAACGCATCCGTGCGGCCGCCGTAATAGTCGCTGAGCACGCGATCCATCACGAGTGAGGCCCGCAAGGCAGTCTGACCCGTCGACGGGCAGCGCTCGCCGTGACCGCTGAGCTCGTTCACGATGCTCTGCACGAGGGGCTGATGCACGTGCTCGGGGTGGTCGGTCGCGATCGTTTCACGGCCGCCCGCGAGGCTGAGCTCGAGCGGCTCCTGGCCAAAGACGCTCAGGCTCAGCGTGCCGAGCGTGCCGACGAGCTCGAGGCGATCGACCGCCGCGGAAGTGTGGAACTGGTAACGAGCCGTGCCGAGCGCGCCCGACTCGGTGCGAAAGCTCATCACCACCGTGTCCTCCGCGACGCCCGGCCGCCGCGGCGCTGGGGTCGAGAGGTGCGCCGCTTGCCCCGCCACGTTCGAGAGCGGGCCGAGCAGAAAATCCAGGATGTCGAGCACGTGGCTGCCCAGATCGAGGAACAAGCCCCCGCCCGAACTTGGCACGTCTTCACGCCAACCCGCCACGGGCATGCTGGCGCCGCTAGCGACGCGCTGCGCGCGCCCTTGATACACGTGGCTCACCGCCAAGAGCGGCCCGAGCACCCCAGCGCCGAGCAGCTCCTGGACCTTGACGAAGCGCGGCAGCGCGCGGCGATAATACGCCACAAATAACGGCCGTTGCGCGTGCTCGAAGGCCTCGATCATGCGCCGGCATTCGGACGCGCTGCGCGCCATCGGCTTCTCCACGTAACAGGGCTTGTTGGCACGCGCGACCCGCAGCGCGTACTCGAGGTGGTCGCCGGGGGGAGTTGCGACGTACACCGCGTCGACCTCCGGATCGAAGATCACCTCGTCCGCGTGGCTGGTGAAGCGGCGGACGCCATGACGCCGAGCGAAATCCGCCGCGCGCGCCCCGTCACGCCGCATCACGCTGACGAGCTCGCTGCCCCTGGCCTTGTAAAACGCCGGGCCGCTCTTTACCTCACACACGTCGCCACAACCGATAATGCCCCAGCGGATCGCCATGCGGCCGCCATAACATAGATGCCCGCTCATGGGCGGACCAAGGCGTTGCCCCGCTGCGGCAGCGCGTCGATGCGAGCGTTCCGCAGCTCCTCCCAGGCGCTGACGGGGTCGGCGCGATGCCAGCGCTCGAAACGCGCCAGCTCCGCGGCGCTGAGCGGCAGCGCCTCTGGACCGTACACGGCGCGCATGTACAGATAGGCTCGGGCGATGTCGCCGCGCAGGTTCGGCGCCGGCTCGACCGTGTGCGCGGCGCGATCGACCTCGAAGTCACAGGCGCCGTACGCGCGGGGCTCCCCCGCCACCTCACCGAACGCATAGTTGCTGCGCGCTCGGTTCAGCTCGCCGATCTCCGGCACCAGGTTGTGCAGGTCGGCCTCCATGCGCCGAAACTCCGCGTCCCGAGACCGGCAGCAACGGCGACCCCCATAGGCGCGCCCCTTGGCATCGACGCAGGTCTTGCCGGCCCAACACGAGCGCTGCGCGCCGAAGCCGAAGGCGGGCACGATATGCTCCCACTCGATGCGCGCACGCCTGCCGGGATGGCGCGGGCGATAGCCGCAGCTCTGAGGGAGCGGGCGCTTTTCTGCGCTATAGGCGCAATTGCAATAGAAGGTGAAGGCGTGGTCTCGATAGATGCCCCAGGCGAGCTGCTTGGCTCGGTCGAAGGACCTCGGCGACGTGGCTGACGCGGCTGACGTGGACGCTGCGCCGACGGGGCCGATCGCGGCGGGACGCGGCGGGTGCTGCGCCGTGACGCAGGCCTCGAGCAGGGCTGCCGCCGTGAGCAGGAGCACGCGAAACGTCGCGAGAGCGCGCATCAACGCAACGCTCCGCGAGCGGACCCGAGGCGCGCCGGCAGCTCGCGCGCCAGAAAATCCACGCAGGCACGCGTCTTGGGCGGCAGCTGTCCGCCGATCGGATACACGGCGACGATGCCGAGCTCGGCGTCGCAATATTTATCCAGGATGGTGACGAGCGCCCCACGTTCTATGGCGTCGGCCGCGTAAAACTCCGGCAGAAATACGATACCGAGGCCGGCGATGGCGGCCTCCCGCAGCGCGCCGCCGTGGTTGCACTCAAAGCCACCGGTGACGGGGATCACCACGGCCGCGCCGCCCTTGGGCTTGAAGCGCCATTTATTTCGGCTTGGATCGAGGGTGTAGCGCAGGCAGTCGTGCTCCAGTAAATCCTTCGGGCCCTGGGGTCGCCCGCGGCGCTCGAGGTAGGCGGGCGACGCGCAGGCCACGACCCGAGTGCGTGCCAGCTTGCGCAGGGCGAGCGAGCCGCCGCTCACCACCCCGATACGCACCGCAAGGTCGAACCCCTCGCTCACCAGATCGACGAAACGATCCTCCAAGGCCAGCTCCACCCTGAGCTCCGGAAGCCGCGTCTGTAGCTCGCCGATCAGGGGCGCGACGTACACCTCTCCAAAATAGACCGGGGCGCTGATCCGGAGCAGGCCGCGCGGCACCTCGGACATGCCGAGCACCAGGAGCTCTGCGGACTCCACCTCACGCAAGATGCGCAAGCAGCGCTCGTACAGGGCGAGCCCGGCCTCCGTCGGCGCGACGTGCCGCGTCGTGCGCGCGAGCAGGCGCGCACCTGCCCGTTGCTCGAGCCGGGCGATGCGTTTGCTGACGGCAGAGGTCGAGGTGTTGAGCTGCCGCGCCGCCTTGGTAAAGGAACGAGCCGCGATCACCCGGGCGAAGATCACCATCGCCTGGACGTCGTCGAAAGCGTGCCCCGCCGGTCCGGAGCCCGCGGATTGTTTCCTCATTGGAAACAATGTTACGCGCCCGCGGAGACTGCCGCAAGCGGAGCCGGCGGCACATAGTCAGTGTGTCGGACGGGGAGCGGCGGCGCCGAGCTCATCCGATGCAGATTTTCGCGACCCTACAAGGAGCCTTCGCCATGAACCAAGCACGAGCACTCGGCCAAAGTTTGACCCGCGACCTACACTGGGCCTCAGTGTTTCTGCGCCTCGCCATCGGCAGCCTATTCCTGAGCGCCGGCGCCACGAAGCTGCCGGG
This sequence comes from Deltaproteobacteria bacterium, assembly GCA_043747815.1. Taxonomy (GTDB): domain Bacteria; phylum Myxococcota_A; class Polyangia; order Polyangiales; family Polyangiaceae; genus SZUA-265. The sequence continues at coordinate 62,737 of JAYTOL010000021.1, read as the reverse complement.
CGGCATCAGCGGCACGGTCGGTTATTACTCGAGCCTGTTCGAGCACTCGCTCCTGCCCGCCTTCATGGTGCGCGCCCACGCCAGCGTGATCATGTTCATCGAGCTCGGGCTCGGTGCGTGGCTGCTCTCCGGCTACCGGCTAGGGAGCGCCTGGAAGGCCGCAGCCCTGGTGCTCCTGAGCTTGGCGGTCGGCATGCTGTTCGCGGGCAAATACGACGTGGCAAGCGACAACTACGTGTACGTCCTCCTGTCCGTAGGTGGCCTGCTGGTGAGCCGCTTCGACCGCTGGGCGCTCGGTACGTCGAAGGCAACGAACAACCAGCCCAGTATCTTCGCTCAGACGAGCCCCGAGCTCAGCCGCTAATTGATCCCCAAGCAAGCGCGCGGCCCGAAACCCTCGGCGCCGCGCGCCATCCGTTTTCGATGGAACGCTGAAGCAGTCGGTCAAGCGCGCGACGCGAGGTAGGCGCGCCAGCTGCCGAGCTCCGTGATCTCGGTGGCTGTTTCGGTCGCCACGGCTTCACACAAGAAGCCCTTGACCCATTTCCCGCTCGCGAGCTCGACGTTGCCGATCACCAGAGGCTGCGCCACCTGCGCGACGAACTGGCCAAAGCCAGCGGCGTCGAGCGAGTACACCTCCACCTCGACCGCGCTACCACCGGAGCTCTGGCGCGCCAGGCCCGGTTTCGCGGGGACGGTGCCGTCCAGCGCAAACAGGCGGTAGCGTGCAGAGGTGCGCGTCAACGCTTCGAAGCGCGCGCCGAGCTCCTGCAGCTGAAAATGCAGCGGCTGCCCCTGGAGGTGCGCGCCGACGACCGCCAGCTGGATGGACTGAAAGACCCGAGGCCCACGCGCAGGGACGCGGGTCGTGCGCCGGGGCGCCGTTCGAGGGGCCCGAGCGAGCACCGGGTGTTGGGTCGCGCCCACGCTCGGCTGGTAGCTCGCGTGCAGGAGCTCGCCCAGGTTGCAGAGCGCCCGCTCGGCGAAGGCGGGGCCCAGCAACGTGACACCAAAAGGCTGCTTTTCCGCCTTGAAGCCCGCGGGCACGGCCAAGCCCGAGAGGTCGAGCAGGTTCGTGAAGTTCGTGTACGTGCCGAGCCGCTGATTGGGCCCGAAGGGATCGCGCTCGATATCCGTATGCGTGTACGTCGTCGGCGTGGTGGGCACGACCAACACGTCGATGTCTTCCCACAGCGCCTCGACTTGCCGGTGCAGCTCGCGCAGGCGCTGTTGCGCCGTGAAGCACTCGACGGCGCTCCAGCTCTTTGCGCCGCCGATGATGGCCGCCACCGTCGGGTCGAGCCCCGGCGGTTGCCGCGCGATGAACTCACCGACGGCCGCGGCGCGTTCCGCCACCCAGGGCCCCGCGTACAAGAGCGCCCCCGCTTGCAGAAAGGGCCTGAAGTCTACCCCGACGGCTTCCCCCCCGAGCTCGGTCAGGCGCGCTATCGCTCGCTGGAAGGCCGCCTCCGAGGCCCCATCCCCGAAGAACTCGAGCTGCTCCTTGCCTGGGACGCCAAAGCGAAAGCCAGGGATCGGCAAGAGCGCGCCCCCGGGGCTGGGGCGCGAGAAGGGATCACGCGCGTCGAAGCCCAGGGTCAGCTCGAGCACCAGCGCCGCGTCCGCTACGCTGCCAGCGAACACGGACACGCAGTCGAGGCTGCGGCATGCGGGCACCACGCCACGCGTGCTGAGCAACCCCCGCGTGGGCTTGAGCCCGACCACGTTGTTCAAGGCGGCAGGGACACGGCCCGAGCCCGCCGTGTCAGTGCCGAGCGCGAAGCTCACGAGGCCCAGCGCCACCGCCAACGCGGAGCCCGAGCTCGAGCCGCCCGAGATGTAGTCGGGGTCGAACGCCGACGCGCAGACCCCATACGGCGAGCGCGTGCCGACCAGACCGGTAGCGAACTGGTCCAGGTTGGTCTTGCCCATGGCGATCGCGCCGGCAGCCATCAGCTGCGCCACGACCGGCGCCGATTGCCGCGGGGTCGTGGCGTAGCTCGGACAGGCCGCAGTGGTCGGCACCTCAGACAGATCGATGTTGTCCTTGATCGCAAAGGGGATGCCGTACAGGGGCATGGACGCGCCGGCCGCTCGCCGCGCCTCCACGTCCTCCAGCTGCGCGGCGATGGCGTCCCACTCGAGCAACGTCGTCCAGACGTTGCGATTCAATGTTTCCAGCGCTCGTGGATGCAGTAAGCCGAGCGTGTCTTTCGGCGTTTGGCGCCCAGCGGCGTAGTTATCGAGCAACGCTTGGATCTGCACATCAACGTCCAGGTCTGTCATCGGCTGCTACGATTTACGCCTTTCCTCGCAGCCCGTCAAAACGAGAACGTGCCCGCGAGCTCAGCAGCGTCCGCGCGTCGGGAGCGACCCCAGCTGGACGCCGAAGTGATCCGGCGCCGCGCCGTCAGCCGGCGCGGCGCCGGACGCTTCATGGCTTGTCGGCCTTCGGGGCTTCGCTCTTGGCCTGCTGCTCGGGGACCATTGCCGAGTCGACCCAGCTCGCGACGAACAGGTTGGTGTCCCAGGTGCCGGGGCGAGAGGCCCGGTTCGATGCGAAGGCGAGGTACTTGCCGTCCGGCGAAAACATCGGAAAGCCGTCGAAGCCCGCGGCGTGGGTGATGCGCTCGAGGCCGGTGCCGTCGACGTTGATGGCGAAGAGGTCGAACTCACGGCCCTTGGGGTCACCGTAGTTGGACGAGAAGATGATACGGTCCCCGGACGGGTAAAAGAACGGCCCGAACGCGGCCACGCCCAGCTCGGTCACCTGCTTCGGGTTCGAGCCGTCGGCGTTGGCGACGTACAGCTCGAGCTTGGTCGGCCTCACGAGGCCCTTGTCGAGCAGGCCCTGAAAATCCTTGAGCGCGTCCCCCGTGGGTCGAGACGCGCGCCACAAGATCTTGCTGCAGTCGGCGTTGAAGAAGGCACCGCCATCGTAGCCGGGCGTATTCGTCAGGCGCTTGACGTTCTTACCGTCCGCGTCCATCCGATACAGCTCGAGGTCGTGATCACGGACTGAGGTGAACACGATCGAGCCGTCTTTCCCACAGACCGTGCCCTCGGCGTCGTAGCCCGGGCTATTGGTCAGCTGACGCAGATGGGTGCCGTCGGCGTTGGCGCGGTAGATCTCGAACCCCTCGTAGATCGACCACACGTAGCCCTGGCTCTGGTCGGCCTTGGCGGGACAGGCTGCGTTGGCCGCGTGCGTCGAGGCGTAGATGATCTCCTTGTCACCCGGCAGAAAGTAGGCGCACGTGGTCGTGCCTTTGCCCGTGGAGGCGAGCTTGGGTGAGGCAGCGGGATCATGCGCATCCCGGATGTAGATCTGATCGCAGCCCTCGCCCTCGTGAGCCTGGTAGATCAACTTGCTGCCGTCGAACGACCAGTAAGCCTCGGCGTTCTCCCCGCCCGTGCTCAGTTGCACGATGTGACTCAGATGGCTCTCTTCTGGGTGTTTGCTCGGGTCCAGAGGAGCGCTCGGCTGGGGCTGTTCTACCGGCGGCTCGGCGCCGCTCGCCGGCACCTCGGCGACGCTCGCCGCCGGCGGCTTTTCGCACGCTGAAAACACCAAAACACCGAGAACCGCCGTAAATTTTGAAACGCTCAACATGGGCCTGCTCCGCTCGCCGAGTGGGAAGGCGCCCACCCTATTGAGGAGCACCCGGCTCGGCAACTGCAAAGCGTGCGTCGGCGGCCGGGGCGTCGTGTATGCTCGGACGTGTATGCTCGGAGCGGAGCAATGCAGCCAAAAACCATTCTGTGGGACGTGATGGACACGCTGGTGGTCGACCCCTTCCGTCACGTCATGCCCGAGTTCTTTGGCTTGTCGCTGGAGCAGATGCTGCTCGAGAAGCACCCGACGGCCTGGGCCCGTTTCGAACGCCGTGAGCTGACGGAATCTGCGTTTTTGGCGACGTTTTTCTCGGACGGCCGCGCGTACGACCGCGAGGGGTTCAAGGCCGCCGTTCAGCGGAGTTACCGCTGGATCGACGGCATCGAGCCATTGCTCGAGGCGCTCTCGGCGCGCGGCGTCGAGATGCACGCCTTGTCAAATTATCCCGAGTGGTACGCCTGGATCGAAGACAGGCTCGGTGTCTCGCGCTACGTGAGCTGGAGCTTCGTGTCCTGCGACACTCGCGTGCGCAAGCCCGACGCCGCCGCATTCCGGCTGGCCGCAGGGCAGCTCGAGCGTGAGCCCGGGGAGTGTCTGTTCATCGATGACCGCGCCACCAATTGCGATGCCGCGCGCGCGGTGGGCATGCGCGCCATTCACTTCATGGGCGACGTGCCGCAGCTGCGTCGGGAGCTCGAGGCCCTCGGTCTGCTCGAGCTTGAGATGTGCTAGCCTGCCGGGCCCGCTTATGACTGCCCGCATCCTCGACCCGAGCGCCATCGCTGCCGAGTACCGGAGCGCGCTGCGTCAGGACATCAGTGCCTTGCCAGTGCCGCTGCGCCTGGTCGGCTTGATCTCTGGAGACAACGCCCCCGCGCATACGTACGCCGAGTACACGCGCAAGGGCTGCGAGGACGTGGGCGTCGAGTTCGAGCTCCGGAACGTGGCGCGCCTCGACGCCGAAGCCAGCATCCTCGCCGCCAACGCCGACCCGAAGGTGCACGGTATCCTGGTCTACTATCCCGTGTTCGGCACCGAGCAGGATCGCTATTTGCGAGACTCGGTCGACCCGGGCAAGGACATCGAGGGGCTCCACTCGTTCTGGTCGCATTGTCTGTACGCGAATCGCCGCTTCTACGACGCGACCGGCACCAAAAAATCCATTCTGCCCTGCACGCCCCTGGCCATCGTGAAGCTGCTCGGCAAGGCGGGCGTGTATACGGCGGCAGCGCGGCCGCTCGAGGGGCGGCGCGTGTGCATCTTCAATCGGAGCGAAGTGGTGGGGCGGCCGCTGGCGAGCATGCTGGCCAATGACGGCGCCGAGGTCGTCTCGTTCGACGTGGACGGGCCGCAGCTCTTCGTGCCCGCCGCGGGCGGACAACCGCACACAGTAACGGAGACCCAGATCGATCGAAGAGCGGCGCTCTCGGACGCGCACGTGATCGTCACGGGCGTACCGAGCCGCACCTTTCAGCGGATCGCCGCGCATGACATCCCCCCTGGTGCGGTGTGCGTGAACTTCTCGACCTTTGCCAATTTCGAGCCCGACGTGCGAGAAAAAGCCAGCGTCTTCGTGCCGAGGGTCGGGCCCATGACGGTCACGATGGCCCTGCGCAACACCCTCCGGCTGTACCAGAACGGGAGCAGCTGAAGCGCGGCGGCCGAGGCCGCTTTCCGGCGCTAAATCTGGGGCGCACGCGGTAGCAGCGTGCGACCCGCTAGCTGCCAATCACCGTGCAACACGCGCTCGCGGCGCCCGTTTTCATGAGAGGGCTCAGCGCTCTTGTGCCGACACAGCTTAAATGAGCGATTCTGCTCACTGGAGCGCAGGTGTTCAGCGCCGAGAGCTCGCGCACCAACGTAACCTGCAGCTCGTTACATCGATCCGACTTCTATGTGTGCGCCCGATGTGGGTGATTGTGCGGAAAGTAGCTGGGCGTGGAACGTCGTCGCGCCGGAGTGAAAAAGATCATGCTCCGGTCGCAGGTCAGGGCCAAACTCAAGTAGCTTCTCGAACCGTTCGCTGGGGCGCGCTGGGCAGCGCACCCTCGTCAGCGGCGACCGCGTTTGTCGGTCGGGCACTTTGAATGACTAACTCTTCGCACCCATTGTCGCAGGGCGAGAACCCCGCTAGCCCGAACGTGTTCGGTCGCTATCGGCTCATCGCAGACATCGGCCGCGGCGGGATGTCTGACGTCTACCTCGCGGTCACGGAGGGGACGCAGGCGGCGGTGCAGTTCCAGAAGCTGCTCGTGATCAAGATGCTCAAGCGGGAGCTCGGCGAGGACCCCGACTTCGTCAAGATGTTCCTCAACGAGGCGCGCTTGGCGGCGCGCCTGAATCACCCCAACATCGTCCAGACCATCGAGATTGGCAACGCGGGCTCGCGCTACTTCCTCGCCATGGAGTACCTGGAGGGGCAGCCGCTGCATCGCGTGTTTCGCAGCGAAGATGCACGCCAGAGCCTCAGCCTCGCGATGCGCCTCCACATCCTGGTGCAGGCGCTCGGTGGCCTGCACTACGCCCACGAGCGCAAGGACTACGACGGCTCTCAGCTCGAGATCGTCCACCGAGACATCTCGCCCTCGAACCTCTTCGTGACCTACGATGGTCAAGTCAAGCTGATGGACTTCGGCATCGCCAAGGCGCGCGACTCGGACACGGAGACGCGGGTCGGCGTGTTCAAGGGCAAAGCCGCGTACATCGCGCCCGAGCAGGTCCGGGGTGACGGGGTGGATCGGCGCGCGGACATCTACTCCGCGGGCGTGCTGCTCTGGGAGCTCTTGACGAGTCGCCGTTTGTGGAACGGGCTGACCCAAGCGGAGACGTTGAAGCGAGTGCTCGCCGGTGAGATCCCGAAACCGAGCAGCGTCGACCCGCGGCTGCCTGCCCAGCTCGAGGCGATCTGTATGAAGGCGCTCGCCTACCGCAAGGAGGACCGCTACGCGACCGCCAGCGAGCTTGGCGCCGAGCTCGAGCGTTTTGCGGAACACCTGCTGCCCGCGGTGATCGGTCGAGATATCGGCGGCGTGGTCACGCAAGCTTTCACCGAGGACCGCAATCGGATCCGGGAGGTGATCGAGGCGCAGCTCTCCCGGCAGCCCGGCGTGGACGCGGCCTTGCCGGAGCTCAACTTCATGGTCGATACGGGCCGAAGCTCGCTGCCGGGCGGGCCCTTGGCAAGCGAGGCACCGACCGCGCGCGAGTCACCGATCACTACGGCCACGCTGGCAGCTCAGGCGCTGGGCAACGGCGCACGCTCCGCCCGAGCACCGCGGGTGATGAACTGGGTGGTCAGGGCATTGCTCGGCGTCTCTACGCTGCTCATCATGGCCATCGGCTTCATGATCTACACGAACCGTCCCAGGGCGGAGCCCCCAGCTCGCGTCCTCGCCAGCGCCGCGCCCGTCGCCCCGCTGCCCACGGAGCGTGGGGTGAGCGACACGGAGATCAAGATCGGCATGAGCGCCGTGTTCTCGGGCCCCTCGCGCGAGCTCGGCCAGAACATGAAGCTCGGCGTCGAGACCAGCTTCCAGGCGGCAAATGAGGCGGGCGGCGTGCACGGACGCAAGCTCACGCTGACCGCGCTCGACGATGGCTACGAAGCGACGCGGGTCGGGGCCACGATGGCCGAGCTGCTCGTGGAGCGGAAGGTGTTCGCCATCGTCGGCAACGTGGGCACGCCCACCTCCGCCGTGGCGGCGCCGTTCGCCGCACAGAACAAGACCGTGTTCTTTGGCGCGTTCACCGGCGCGCCCCTGCTCCGGCAGGACCCTCCCGATCGCTACGTTTTCAACTACCGGGCCAGCTACAAGGAGGAGACGGCAAAGTCCCTCAAGTACCTTCTGGAAGTGCAGAAGCTCGCGCCGGATCAGATCGTCGTGTTTGCGCAAGACGACTCGTTCGGAGACGCCGGCTTCGAGGGCGTGACGAAGGCCATGCGGGCCAATGGTCACGGCGGGGTGGAGACGCTGCGCGTCGGCTACAAGCGCAACACGGCCGACGTCGACGAGGCGGTGGCAGCGTTGGTCACGTACAATGACCGGCTCGATCTCCAGGCCACGGGCCCGCGCGCAGCGTCGGCCTCACGTTCCCTCAAACACCCGGTCAAGGCCGTGGTGATGGTGGCAACGTACCGCGCCGCGGCCAAGTTCATTCAGAAGGTGCGCGGCATCCGGCGCCTGAGAAACACCCTCTTCTTCAACGTGAGCTTCGTCGGCAGCGAGACGCTGGCGGAAGAGCTAAAGAGCGTCAACCCGGAGCTGTGTCCCAGTGTGTATGTGACGCAGGTCGTACCGCCCTTCGACTCGGGCGCCACCGGGGTGCGAAACTACCGGGAGCAACTCGCCAAGTTCCAGCCCCAGGCTCAGCCGGGCTTCGTGTCCCTGGAGGGCTTCATCGTCGGCTCGGTGTTCGTGGAGGCGCTTGCGCGGGTGGGCAGGGCATTGACGACGGAGAAGCTCGTCGACGCGCTCGAACGAATCGAGGGGCTCGATCTGGGGTTTGGAACCAGGATCAGCTATTCGCTGTCGGAGCATCAGGGGTCGCACAAGGTCTGGGGCACCGTTCTCAACGCGGATTGCAGCTATGAGGCCGTTGATCTCGACTGAGGCGACCCCCGAGGATCTCGGCCATCTGCTATGTCGGCCTGCGCTTCCGGTCCTCACCGTAGGGACTACGGTTCCGGTCCGGTTCTCGTCCGACTACGCATCTGGCTCGAGCTTTTCGGGGGTTCGGTTGGCGCGGATGCTTTGAACGCTCAGTCTGCGAGCGTGGGGGGGCACCCGCGTTTTGCGCACATTCTCTGTGGGGAGCACACACCACCTCGCAGGCTTCGCCGGGCGGGGTTGAGGCAGCGACGCTGATTGGAAGGGTGCTTCGGAGCGTGGGGGTCGGCTGGGAAGCCCATTTGCGGGAATTTTGCTTTTGGTGGGTCGGGAAGGGGTTTCTCGATTTGCATTCCTTGGCGTTGTCTGCGAAGTTCCCGGTCCCTTGGCGAACCCGAGCGAATCCGTACAGTGTAAGCCCCTTCAAGTCATCGTCGATGGCAAAGGGGTTGAGCGAGCGATCAAGCATCTGAAGCGAAAGCTAGCGGCTGAAGGCCTCTTGCGTGAGCTGAAGAAGCGGCGTCATTACATGAAGCCTTCTATCAAGAAGCGTAAGAAGATCGCTGAAGCGGCCCGGCGCCGCCGTAAGCGTGAACGCATCATCGAATGATCGGCAGCAGCCGGTCTGAGTGAGCGAGTGGATAGGGGCTGTCGTTTTCGGCGGCCCCTTCGCTTGAATGCTCTGAGAAGTGGGTCGAGGAGCGGGGCGCATTCGTGCGGCACGCCCACTCATTTGCCAGAAAGACGCGACCCCAGCGGGTTTCCAAGCCCGCGATGAAACCCGGAAGCAGCCTTCCGGGTTTTTGCGTTTTTGCTCCTCGCGAGGAGCGTTTTTAGGGCGCTGGGCGCTTGAGGTGAAATGACTTCGGGCGCGTCAGGGCATCGTAGCCCAGTCGCGACAAGGTACAGCCTCGGCCCGAGTCCTTGACGCCCGTCCATGCCAGCGCCGGATCGAGGTAGTCGCAGCGGTTCATGAAAACCGTGCCGGTGGCCAGCTGATCCCCCAAGCGCAGGGCTGCCCCCTCGTCGGCCGTCCAGATCGAAGCGGTGAGCCCGTAGCGGCTGTCATTCATCAACGCCACCGCGGCTTCGTCGCTGGCGACAGGCATGATGCCCACGACGGGGCCGAAGCTCTCTTCGTTCATGACCCGCATCTCGTGACTGACGTCCACCAGCACTTGGGGAGCGAGATACGCTGTCCCGGGAGCATCGGCGGCAAAGCGCTTGGGATCAATCAACGCGCGCGCGCCCTGCGCCAGGGCTTCCCGAACGTGACCGCGAACGAAGTCGGCAGCGGAGGCCCGTACGAGTGGCCCTAACGTCACCTCCGGGTCGCTGGGATTGCCGAGCCGGTACTCCAGGGTGAGCGCAACGAACGCCTCGACAAAGCGCTGATAGAGAGGCTCCGCCACGTAGATGCGTTCGACGCCGCAGCAGGATTGGCCTGCGTTGTAGAACGCCCCGTCGACCAGGTTCTCGACAGCGCCGGCGAAGTCCGCGTCGGCGCGCACGTACGCCGGGTCTTTGCCGCCGAGCTCGAGACCCACGCCGATGCGGCGCGTGGCCGCTGCGCGCTGCACGGCGTCCCCACCGCTCACCGAGCCTGTGAAAGCGACGTAGTCGACGCCGCCACTGGCGATCAGCGAGCCTATTGCGCCGTGGTCCGCATGCACGATTTGAAAGATGTCGCGCGGGAAACCGGCTTCCAGCATGGCGTCGCGAAAGCGCTCGGCCGCGAGCGGCGTCTGATCCGAGTGCTTGAGGATGACCGCGTTACCCGCGATGAGCGCCGGTACGATTGAATTGACGGCGGTGAGGTATGGGTAGTTCCAGGGAGCGAGCACCAGCACCACGCCCAGCGGCTCGCGCCGGATGAAGCGCAGAAAACCAGGTTTGGGTCCTGCGTCCAGGTCGGCGAGGGCTTCGGGCGCCACGTCCGTCATGTAAGTGGCGCGCTCGACCAAGCCGCGCACCTCGCCGGGGCTATGCCGAATGGGCCTGCCGATCTGGCGCGTGAGCTCGATCGCGATCTCATCCTTCTTCGCGGCGAAGCGCTCCACGAACGCCCGCACCAGGCGACAGCGCTCGGCCAAAGGCAAGCGACGCCACTCGGCCTGCGCGCGCCGCGCCCGTGCAGCCACGGCCCCGAGCTCCGCCGCGTCGGCGAGCTCTCGCTCGACCAGAAGTGAACCATCAACCGGTGTGAACGTGCGTTGTAGACGCGGCATCTCGTCGGGATCCCTGCCCCAATTGGCCGCGCCAGGCTAGCCTTCCGAATCGACGGAAGCGATGGGATTTGGCGGAGACGCCGCGGACGAGTGGGAGAGCCCCCTAGCCTCGCCCACTCACGGTCCCGCTCCGGGCTCTAACCCGGCATGCGTCACGGCCCTGAGGGATACTCGGAGCGAGGCTGCGAGGGGCTGTGCGCCAGCCGAGGGCCTACGCGCCAGCCATGGATGCCTGGAGCATCGGCAAGCGGCGGCACTGAGACTCGAGCTCAGACTCGACGATCTCGCTCACCAGAGGCTCGCAGCCCCCGCAGCCGGACGCTGCCCCGCAGGCCTCGGATACGGCTCCCACGCTGGCGCGGCCCGCCCGTACACAACGCCTGATTTCCCGGTCGGTTACGCCCCTGCAGTGACACACAATCATCGATTATCCGCTGAGTTCTGGCCGTCGAGCGGCTCGCCTCTTGAGAATAGCTTGATGATAACGAGATTCAATAGACAATCAACATCGCGCCTACAAATCGCGGAAATAGGGGATTTATATACCCAGGCTAGAGACCACTATTGGCTGCACACGAGTCGTACCCGGGTCCAGCTGACCCATTTCGGTCACCCACTCCTCGCACGATCGGGCGGCAGCTCGCGGGAACGAATCCCTGAACCCCACGGCTGCGCTAGCCGCGGCACTCACGAGGACGCACACGTGGTGGCTCGGCTCACACCACGGCCCAAGCCAGCGTCGGCCCGAACGCTCAGCGGGCATACGAAGCAGCGTTAACCTTGCGGTCATGACGAGGTCATGTCCCGCCCGCATCGGTTAGCGGTTGTGAGTCGCGCGCGCAGCACCTATTGTGCACCGCGATAACCCTGTCGGAGGCGCCCCTTGAAAGGTAATGCTCAGGTCCTGGATGCGTTGAACGCGGTTCTCACTGCAGAGCTCACCGCGATCAACCAGTATTTCATCCACCACAAGATGTGCAAGAACTGGGGCTACCCGTCGCTCTCGAAGCACAAGCGCGATGAGTCGATCGAGGAGATGAAGCACGCCGACATCGTGATAGACCGCATCCTGTTCTTGGACGGCGTGCCGAACATGCAGCGGCTCAACCCCGTCCGTGTGGGTGAAGACCCGATCGAACAGCACAAGCTCGACTTGGAGCTGGAGCTGGAGGCGTACACCCGGCTGAACGATGCCATCAAATTATGCCGAGACGTGGGCGACAACGGGACGCGGGACCTGCTCGAGCGAATCCTGAAAGAAGAGGAAGAGTCGATCGACTGGCACGAGACTCAGCTGTACCTGGTCGCGCAGCTCGGTAAGGAAAACTACCTCACCGAGCAAATCAACGACGAGTGACGGGCGACGCCTCCGCCGGCGGCGCCGCTTGGCTCAACTACTGGGCTAGGCAAACCTCGGGGGCGTTCGACACAGCGGCGTAGCGCTCACGGCTTGGCCCTCGCGGCTTCTACGTCCAGGGAGGCGAGCAAGGCGCGCGCGCGCGCGAGCTCCGCGGTCAACCCGACGCGCAAGGCCACCCGACCCGACGTCACGCGCTCCACGAATTCCTCCAGATACTCGCGCGCGAGAGCTGCATCACCTTGACGATGCGCCAGCTCGCCCAGGACGAAGCGCCCGTAGCCCTGGCCGCAGGCAGCGTCTTGCAGCGCTTGTCGCGCGGCGCCAAGGGCTGCGAGGCTCTTGGCCCCGGTGCTGCGACCCGCGCCGCAACGAGCCAGTAAGAGCTGGGCTTGGTAGAGCGGCCGAGCCGTCGTCCCCCAACGCACCGCTCTCTCGAAAGCGACGGCTGCGCCTGCGTACTCTTCACGAAAATAGAGCACGCTGCCCAGGGTCCAAAGGTGGAAGGCGCGCCGAGACGCCGGCCCCACGCGGCTGGCGCGGCGCAGCTGCTCGATCGCTTCCCGATACTGACCGAGGCCCAGATAGGCGCGAGCCAGATCCTGGCAGGCGACGTCGGCCATGACTCCCAGCTCGAGCGCCGCGCGCGCCATCTCGCAGGCTTGCTCAAAACGCTCGGCCTCCATGTGCGACAAATAAAGTTGCCGCAGCAACATGGCGCGCAAGGTCCGGTCGCTGCCGGCAGCGGCGAGGCCACGCGTCGCGTACTTGGCGCGAGCCCCCGAGGACTCCGCCAAGGTCGCTTTCCGGAGGAGATCCTCCGCTTTGCCGTCCACACCGCTCGCAGCCATGCTCACCTACGAGAGTAGTCGGACCTGCACAAGCGTCCAGTTTTCGACACTCTTCCTTTTTATCCTTCTGATCCTTCCGCCGCGGCCATTCAACGTCAAGAACGCCTCGGGAGAACGCTCGAGCAGAGCGCCATCGCGGGCCTCTCGGCCTGCGGCGTCCACTCGCGATTCCGACAGCTTAGCCCAACCTGAGGTGCCACGAAGCTGGCGCAGCGAGATGCGGATTGTTAGGTGGAGAGAGTGAGCAGCACGCGCGGGCACGGCCAGGCTGAATTCCGGGGGCGCGACGCCACCGCCGGCCCCGAGGCCTTGGTTCTTCGCGGGCCGTGGGCTCTGGCGGTGATCTTGGGCCTGACCTTGGGCGGCGTGAGCCTGGGCTGCGGGCGAAAGGCCACCGTCGAAGATTGCGAGCAGATCGTCAAACGCATCGCGGAGCTCGAGCTCCAGAGCGTCGTGCCTGCGCAAGAGCTCGGCTCCGAAGTGCAAGAGGCCCAGCACACGTTTCGGGAGCGCGCTCTCGCTGACTGCGTCGGGCGGCGCATCACGCAAAAATCCCTCGACTGCGTGGCGTCCGCGAAGACGGCAGAGGCCGTGATCGACGAGTGCTTCGACTGACAGAGCTCGCCGCGCTGACGCTACCGCGCTGGCGGAGCTTACCGCGCGCTGACCGCCGCGCTAATCGCCAGAGCCCGGCATCACGCTATTGGCGCAAGGGCTCGAGCAATTTGCCGAGGCGGACCACCGCGCTCGGGATGTCGGGGCGAGCCGCGAGCAGACCTTCCATCGGGTCGCCGCGCTCGAGCACGCGGGTTGGCACGCTGAACATCGTGAGCTGCCGAGGGTCGAGCGCCATGTGCACCTCTTCCCAGTACAGTGGCGTGGAGACGCTGGCGCCGGGGTACGCCCGCACCGAATAGGGTGCCACGATAGTTCGCGAGCGCCCGGTCTGGCCCGTGTCGATGTAGACGCGGCCGCGGCGCTCGGACACCCGACGCTCCATCGTGGAGATGTCGGGATGGCGTAGCTGGAGCAGCCGCCCAATCAGCTCGACCAGGGCCTTGGCGGTGTCGAACGAGACGCGTGGTCCTAGCGGGATGAACACGTGCAGCCCGGATTGGCCGGACGTCTTCGGATAACCCGTGAGCGAGAGCTCGTCGAGCAGCTCTCTCAGGGAAAGCGCGAGCTTGATGCCTTGGTGCAGCGGCTGCTCTCCGAGGTCGAAATCGATGGTCAAGAAATCGCAGCTCTCGAGGTCATTTCCTCGGCACGCGAGCACGTGCAGGGGGATACAGCCGAGGTTGACGATGTGGAGGAGCGCATCGGCGCTGTCCACCAGAAACGTGGCCACGGTCTTGCCGTCGCGCTCTTCGTCCCGCAGGGATAGCGTGCGAATCCAGTCTGGCGTCCCGCGCGGTACGTTCCACTGATAAAAGCTCTTGCCGTTGATCCCGTCGGGGTAACGCACGAGCATCACCGGCCGCTCCCGCAGGTGCGGCAGGAGCGTGTCGGAGATGGCGGCGTAGTAGTCGAGCATGTCGCCCTTGGTGTAGCCCTCGCTCGGCCAAAACACCTTGTCGCGATTGCTCAGGCTGACGCGCGACGCCTGATTGGGCGAGTCGGTGTGCGACGCCTCCGGCGTGCCCTCCGCCCCGTCCGGCTCGGGCTCGGCCTGGTCCGGCTCCACCGGCTCTGCCGCAGCGTCCTCGGGTGGGGCAGCGCGACATTCCTCCGGCTCCAGATCTTCGCGAATGGCGACGAACACGGCCATGCGCAAGCGCTCGTCCGGCGTCCACTGCATGTACTCGATCCGTACGACCAGCTTTGGCTCGACCCAGATGCGCTCGCCCTGACAGGGCAACGGCTCCCCCACGGCAGGGTCGTCGCGGCGGCGCAGCGGCTCGAGCCGGCGCAACAAATCGTCGATCGTGGCTTCGCTGAGACCGACGCCCACCCGCCCTCGATAGATCCACTGCGCGCCGCCCCAGCTCGCGAGCTCGAGCGCGCCCAGCCGCTGTCGCGAGCTCTTCCCCGTCACCCACCCGACGACGACGAAGTCGTCCTCCCGGCCACACTTCAGTTTGATCCAGTCTTGCGTGCGGGCGGGCCCCGGCCGATACGGGCCGTTGGCGAGCTTGGATACGACGCCCTCCAGGCGCTGCCGACGGCAGAGCTCGAACAAAGGGCGACCATCATCGGCAAGGTGGTCGTTCACCCAGATCAGGCCGCGACCTGGCAACAACTTCTTGAGCAGCTGCTTGCGGACGACCAGCGGCAGCTGGCGCAGATCATAGGGTCCGAGCTGCAGCAGGTCAAAGACGACGTAATTGATCGGACAGCTGAGGCGCGCCTGATTCACGTCCAACGGGTGACGTGCGTGGATGCGCGGCGCGAGCAGTTGGAATGAGGGCCGCCCCTGATCATCGAAAGTGACGACCTCGCCGTCCAGCACGAGCTCCGAGACAGGCAACGCCCGCACCGCGCGCACGACTTCGGGATAGTTGAGGGCGGCGGGCCTCAGGCTACGGTAGCGGAGCGCCACGTTGTCGTCGCGCTTGTGCGTGACGATACGCACGCCGTCGAGCTTGAGCTCGTAAATACGCCCCTTCTCCTGTAGCTCACCACCCTTGGTGGCACACAGCATGGGCACGAGCTCGGACGCGGGCACGCGACCCTCTGTCGCCCCCAGCGAGCGTGCTTCCTCCTCGAGCCCTCGACCAATCTCTGCCCTGTGGCTCAGTTGATCGATGCGCAGGCCCGAGAGCACGCTATGCGGTTGGCGCTCGGTGACGTCTTCACCAGGGCGGCAGTGCGCGTCCTGCTTTTTGAGCAGCAACCACTGCCGCTGACCGACGCTGTCCTTGTCTTTGCTCTTGCCGGTGAGGACCAGCGCAAAGCGACCTCTGAGCTTCTGGCCAAACAGCAAGAAGTCGATCTTGCCTTTCTGCTCGCCCACCTCCGGCGGCTGTTCGAGATATTGAACACGCCCGAGGTCCCAAACGATCATCGGGCCCGCGCCGTAATTGCCCTCGGGGATGACGTCTTCGAACTCGAGATATTCGATCGGGTGGTCTTCCGTCTGGACCGCTAGGCGTTTGTCAACGGGGTCCAGGCTCGGACCCCGCGGAACGGCGAAGCTGGTGAGGGCACCCCCCATCTCCAGGCGCAGGTCGAAGTGCATCCGGCGCGCGCCGTGCTGGTGCACGACAAAGTCCCCACGCCAGGTCTCACGCGCCCTGTTTATTCGTTCAGCGCCGAACGGCTCGTTGGTGCGGGTCGGATCCCGCTTGTCTCGATAGCTCTCGAGATCGTCTGCAGAACTTTTCGTCAACTGAGGCGCCGTCCGGTAGCATACCACCATGCCGGCTCGTGCCATCTCATCGGCGACGATTTCATTCGGGCTCGTCGCCATCCCCGTGAAGCTGTACACGGCGACGTCGTCGCAACAGGTTCATTTCAATATGCTGCATCCGGAGAGCAAAACCCGGGTGCAGCAGCAATACATCACGCCCGCGACGGGCGAGGTCGTGCAGCGTAATACCCTCGTCAAAGGGTACGAATACGCCCGCGGCCAGTTCGTCGTGTTCACGGACGAAGAGCTCAAGGCCCTCGAGGCGGAACGCTCCAACAGCGTGGACATCGTCGAGTTCGTCCCGCTCTCCAGCGTCGACCTGTTGCAGGTGGAGAAGACGTACTACCTCGGACCGGACAAGGGTGGCGACAAGGCCTACCGGCTCCTGACGGAATCCATGCAGCGCACGAACAAAGTCGCCGTGGGGCGCTGGGCGGCGCGCGGTAAAGAGCAGCTGGTGCTGCTGCGCCCCTACAAGACCGGGCTCTTGTTGCACCAGATGTTCTACGCGAACGAGGTGCGCTCTTTCGAAGAGGTGGACACCGGCGCCACCTTCCAGTTCAAGGACGTCGAGCTCAACCTGGCCGAGAACCTGATCGCGCAGCTCAGCACGGATGCTTTTGACCCCGAGCGCTACAAGGATGAATACGCCACGCGCGTGCTCGCCGCCGTCGAGCAGAAGGTCGCCGGCGAGCAGATCCACGTGGCCCAGGAAGTCCCGAGGGCGCAGGTCATCGACCTGTTCGAAGCGCTGAAGCAAAGCCTGGAGCAGGCGCAGGGTGGCGCCAACAACAGTGGCGGCAGTAGCAGCGTCGCCAACAAGGGCGGCGCCAACAAGGGACCGGTCAAAGCCACCGTGGAAAGCGCGCACGCCGACGCCGGCAGCGAAGAGGAGGTAAAACCCCGCCCCGTAAAAAAAGCCACACCGCGTAAGACGCGGGGCCGAAAGGCGAGCTGAACGAGTAGGAGTAGGAGAAACCCGAAGTCCGCGGCGGGTTTCTACCCATGTAGAACGGCCGCCGCGTTTTCCAAGCAGAGGCCACGGACGGCCTTGCCATTGCGCGAGAGGGTGGCACTCTGAGCGGTCCAAACGAGTGATGACCCATGACACTTGAATTCGTCGTCGCAGCGCTGGCCGTGCTGGCCTACCTGTTCGGGTCCTATGCGGACGAACGGCGTTCGCGCCGGCAGGGGAAAAAGCTACGCCGGCTGCGCGATGACAAGACGCAGCGGCCCCGGATGCCATTACCCTCCTCGCCATGACGTGTGAGGCGACCCCGCGCCGGGCCGCCGGCTCGAGTTCACGTGAGGATTGAGCGCAATTAGCATTCGGGCGGTGCGAGCCTTTACAGTTGGGGCAACCGCCCTACGAGGGGCGCGATATGCCGAGCTCCTACCGGCTGACGCGCACTCAGTTGATCCCGCGGCCCCTGGCCGAGGTGTTCGCGTTCTTTTCGGACGCGAAGAACCTCGAGGCCATCACCCCGCCCCATCTGCGCTTCCGCATCGAGACGCCGCTGCCCATCGAAATGCGAGCCGGGGCGCGCATCGACTACGCGCTCTCGCTATCGGGCCTGCCCATTCGCTGGCGAACCCGTATCACCTCGTGGCAGCCCGGCGTGTCCTTCGTCGATGAGCAGGAGCAAGGCCCCTACGCCCTGTGGCGCCACACCCATGAGTTCGAGGCCGTCGGCTCAGCCACGCGCATGCGGGACGACGTCGAGTATCGTTTGCCGTTCGGGCCACTCGGGTCGCTCGCGCACACGCTGTGGGTCAAGCGCCAGCTGCGCCAGATCTTTGATTATCGAGAGGCCGCGACGACTCGCATGTTCGAGCCGCCCCACGCGACGTGGCTTCAGGCGGGGAGCACGAGTGAGCTCGTTTGATTTTGAAGTCTTCTACGACGGAGCCTGCCCGCTCTGCACGCGCGAAGTACGCTGGCTGCGCCGCCGGGATCGGCGTCAGCGCATCGTCTTCACCGATATCGCTGCGCCTGGCTTCGATGCTGCTGCGCTCGGCGTGAGCCCCAGAAGCCTGATGGCGCGCATCCATGGCCGCCTCCCGGATGGGCGCCTGGTGCTCGGTGTCGACGTGTTTCGACACCTGTATCGGGCGGTGGGATTTGGCCCGCTCGTGGCCATCAGCGAGTTGCCAGGCGTGTCCCACGTGCTGGACCTCGCGTACGGCTGGTTCGCTCGGCATCGTTTGCGGCTCACGGGGCGCTGCGACAGCGAGAGCTGCGCTGTGCACGCGCCCGACGGGAGCGCAAATTAGGGGCCGCATGCGAACCCTGATCTGGTTTCGAGGCAAAGATTTACGGCTCGCCGATCACCAGGCGCTGGCAAGCGCTGCGTCGTCCGAGGAGCTGATCCCGCTGTTCGTGTTGGACCCGTACTTCTTCGAGCCCGCGCGCGCCGAGAGCACCCCGCATCGCAGCGCGTTTCTGCTCCAGTCCATCGCCGACTTGCAGCGCAGCCTGCACGCGCTGGGCTCCCGTTTGCTGCTCGTCCACGGCAGGAGCGCGGAGGTCGTGCCGGAGCTGGCGCGGCGCTGGAAAGTGCAACGCGTGGTAGCGCAGGCGTGGGTCGCGCCGCTCGGACGCGAAAGGGACCGGCGCGTGCGCGCCTCGCTCGACGTGCCCTTCGAGCTGTTTGAAGGCGAGACCCTGCTGCCGCCGGGGTCGCTGCGCACGGGCGAGGGCACGCCGTACAGCGTCTTTACGCCCTTCGCGCGAGCCTTTGCCCGCGTCTCCAACATCGGGCCCCCATTGCCACCCCCGCAGCGCTTGCCAGCGTTGCCGCGCGAGGTGGAGGCCGATCCCTTGGCGGTCACTGACCTACCGAGCCTCGCAGACCTGGGCCTTTCGTTTAACCCTGCGCTTCAACCGGGTGGAGAGCGAGAGGCTCGGCAGAGGCTCTCCTGTTTCCTCGAGCAGGGTGCCGCGAAGTATCATGAGCAACGCGATCGCATGGACTTGCCGGGGACGAGCCGGCTCTCGGCAGACCTGAAGTTCGGAACTTTGTCGATTCGAGAGGTCTGGACCCGTGCCCAGGAGATAAGTGGCGCAGCCCAGCCGAAGTTTCTAAGCGAGCTGGTTTGGCGCGAGTTCGCTCACAGTACGTTATGGGACCGGCCCGAGCTCATGACGGAGCCCTTCCGACCGAAGTTCGAGAACTTCCCTTGGCGGAGCGACGACGCCGCTTGGAGCGCCTGGGTCGAGGGCAGGACGGGGTACCCCGTGGTGGACGCGTCGGCGCGGCAGCTCTTGACAGAGGGCTTCGTGCACAATCGGGCGCGCATGATCTCCGCTAGCTTCCTGACCAAGGATCTGCTCATCGACTACAAGCGCGGTGAGGCGCACTACATGCGCTACCTGACGGACGCTGACTGGGCGAACAACAACGCGGGTTGGCAATGGTCCGCGGGCTGTGGCTCGGACGCTCAGCCCTATTTCAGGATTTTCAATCCAGTGACGCAGGGCCAAAAGTTCGATCCCGACGGCGCGTACGTGCGCCATTGGGTTCCGAAGCTCGGACGCTTGCCCACGCGCTACGTTCACTGCCCCTGGGAAGCACCCGAGGCGACGCTCGCCGAGGCGGGGGTTCGCCTGGGCATTGATTACCCATTACCCATCGTGGAGCATGCCGGCGCGCGCCAGCGGTTCCTCGAGGTGGCAAGCCAGCATTTCGCGCTCAACGGACACGCCTGAGGCCGGGTCGAGGAGCTCAGGCGATCGCGCTGCTACTGATGCTGGCCTCGAAGCAGTGCAGCCCCCGTTCACGCCAGGCGGCGAGCACGCCCGCACGAGTCTCGGGCTCGGTGAGGGCCATCACGCAGCCACCCCCTCCCCCTCCCGTCAGCTTAGCGCCCAGCGCGCCCGCGTCGCGCGCCAATTGGCAAGCGAAGTCGAGCCCCGGCGTCGAGACCCCGAGCTCGCTCGCGAGCCGATGATTGCGATCCAGGAGCTCACCGAGCTCGCGATGGCGCCCCAAGAGCAAGGCTGCTCGAGCTTCCTCGACCACGGCATGGATTGAGTAGATGAGCAGCTCGAAACGCCGCGGGTTGCGCTTCCTGAAGGCAGCCACGGACTCGACCATCAGGCGCGTGCTCACGGCAGGGCCCGCCACGGCGAGCGCGATTTGAAGCGGTTGCCGCAGCCGCAGCGGCTCGACAGGCGACGAGCGCCGAAACCACAAGCAGCCGCCGTAGTACGCGGCCGCCGCGTCCACCCCGGAGGCGGCGCCGTGAAACACGCTCTCCCAGGCCTGCGCCGCGGACAGGATTTCTGCCGCGGGGCGCTGATCGGCAGGAGTGCCGAGCGCGTCGCTCGTGGCCCGCGCCAGCGCGACGCCGATGGCCGCAGAGGCTCCGAGCCCCACCCCCGACGGTTGATAGAGTTGCGCTTCGGCTTCAATACCGGGCGCCTTGCCGTCACCGCCGATCGCGTCGAGCAAGGCAGAAAACGCGCGGACCTCGGCGCTCGCCGTCGGATCGGCGAAGTACTGCGTCAGATCCCAGCGCCGAGTGCCGAGCGTGAGCGACGAGTGCTCCGCAAGGCGTGCCGTCGCAGTCGCCGCAACGCCGATGCCGAGCGCGATGGCTGGGGTTCCGTACACGACCGCGTGCTCACCCACCAAAATGACCTTGCCGAATGCCAGCGCCATCGAGGCAGAGCATAGCGTAAAAATCACCAGCCACTGCAATGCCTTCAGGCGGCCTTCGTGCTCGATTCGTGATCCACCGACTCCGGCCGAGAGGCGTGAGGGGGCGCCAGCCTGCCCTCGGCTCTCGACGCGCGGCGTGACCCCTGGTGGGTGTGCGGGGCACGCACAGCTCGTCGCCGTTCTTCTCGACCAGTCGTACGTACCGATTGGGGCCTGCAGAGAGGTGTCACCTTTTTCCGACTCAGGGCCACTACCCTCTACGACGCTTTATCGTCGAGCCGCTGGCGAACGCATGCTGTTCCGAACCGGAGCTGGCCGTCGCGCAGAGCGAGCCGTGGCTCATGCTCAAGGGGTTTCGCTGCTATGTTCTCGAACGACACTATCAATCCTTACGGCATCGGATCCCCAGGCGAGCTCTACGGGCAGCCCGCTCGCACCATGCCCGCTCGCCGCATGCTCACCCGGCGCCTGTCGACGCGCGTGGCGACGCTGTGCTGCATCGTGCTTGCGCTGTGTCTGCTCAGCCCATCGCTCTGGCGGAGCCTACCGGGCGATGCTGGCCTGCAGCAGCTCCTGGTGCCCGGCGATAGCAGCGTGCGCGGCCTGTTGCGCTCGGCCGCCTCGTTCACGCAGCTCATTGACCAGGCATTGTGGCCGTCTCGGCCCCTGCTCACTCACTTGCACAGCTTGGCATGGCTGGCCCTTTTGGTGTGGATCGTAGGCGCTACTTACCGCCGCTTCGGAGCCGCGAGCCACGGCCTGAGCCTGGCTCTGCTGCTATTTGCGATCGATGACGCGCATGCGCCGCTCGTCACGTCGCTCGCCAATCGCAACAGCGTGGTCGCGCTGTGTCTTGCGCTGCCGGCGCTGCTCGTCCACGACCGCCAGCGCCGCTCCGGCTTTCTTCAGGGCATCTGGATTGGACCGCTGCTCATGTGCACGGCCCTGCTCTCCGGGCAGGCCGCGCTGAGCGTGTGTGCTTACCTGATCGCCTATGCGTGGTGCTTTGACCGCGGCTCGTGGGTCGCGCGTTTTGGCTCGCTCCTGCCGTACGCCGTCGTGGTGCTCGGCTGGAAGCTCTCGACTCTCTATCTAGACCACGGCGTCCTCCCCTCGGCTCCGCACCTGGGCCCCGATCCGGCACACACGCTGCTTGCGCTTGGTTTGGACGTGTGCCAGCGACTGCCGGTCCTGGCCCTGAGCTTGATCGCGGCTCCCTTCGCCGATTTCTGGCAGTCCTTCTCGCTCAGCGCGCCGTGGCTCCGGGTGTCTGTGCTGTGCGAAGCGCTGATCGTCCTCGGTCTGTTCGGGCTCGCGCTCCGGCCGCTGATGCGGCGCCACGCACGGATTCATTTCTGGAGCACCGGCAGCGCGCTCTCGCTCTTGTTCGTGTGTGTGGGCTTCCCCGAGGATCGGCTGCTGATCGGGCCGAGCCTGGGGGCGCTCGCGATCATCGCGGAGATGATCGAAGTGGGCTGGGCACGACGCAAACACCTGGTGCCCGTGCTCGGCATGGGCGCGCTCGCGGCCGTGCACCTGGTTGCGGCTCCGGTGCTCGCGCCGCTGCGCGCCGGCAGAGTCGGTGAGCTCGCCTGGCCAGCAGCCGAACATGGCAGAGCTCCATGAGCGCGCAACCCAAGCTTCGCCTGCTCACGAGGCACCGAGACACGAGCGCCCAGGCGGAGGCCGCCTCGGTCATCGACAGCGTCAACCTGGACCTGGCGCAGCGTGCCGCCGCCGGAGAGCACGAAGCAGAGCGCGCTCTGTTTCGTGAGCTCAGGCGCCCCATGCACGCCACGTTATACCGCGTGCTGGGCTCCAACCGGCAAATCGAAGACCTGCTCCAAGAGGCGTTCATCGAGCTGTTCCGTTCACTCCCTTCCTATCGAGGAGAAGCCAAGCTCAGCACCTGGGCAGACCGGATCACCGCCCGCGTCGCCTACCGTTACCTGCGCCGCCAACGCGCGGTCTTGGTTGCCGACCTCCCCGTGTCGAGCCTGGGCGCGGTGGGCACGCCCGAGCACGAGCTGCAGGTGAAGGAGGGGCTGCGCCGCCTCTGCGCCGCGCTCGCTGCCATGAAGCCGCACTATAGCATCGCGTTTGCGCTGTTCGCGCTCGATGGGCGCTCGCTCAGGGAAGTGGCCGAAGCCACCGGCGTCAGCCTAATCGCCGCCAAGAGTCGCATCTGGCGCGCCCGCCGGTTACTCACGGACGTCGCCCGCTGCGACGGAGTGCTCGCCGCTTACCTGACGACCGCCGAGGCCACGTGACTCATCTCACGCTCGCGAAGCCGGCGATCGAGGCGCTGCCGCGACACGCCTGGAGGCGGATTGAACGCCACGTCTTTGGGCGCCTCGAGGCAACCTGCGCCCCAGCCTCGCACCCGGCGCACGTCCACATCAGGGCCGCCCAGCGATTTCGGCATTTCACGAGCTTGCCTTGGGCGCGGAGCACCGTAGTTGCCGTGTCGGCGGCGTGCGCGATTGCTGGCTGGCAAGGCATCACGTCCCTCGCCGCGCCCCGGTCGACGATCGAGACGGGTTCGGGGCTGCTCGAACGACCGTCCCGCCTGAGCCCGGGCACGCCACCCGCCCCACCTGCCCAGGGCGAACCCTTAGCGGTGTCCGAGCCGAGCCTCGGGGCCCTACGCCTGGTTGCCGACGAGGCAGCTCGCGAGCTCAGCGTCGGTGAGTCGCGCTTCAGTTTAGCTTCGGGCTCAGAGATGCTGGTGCACGGTGACGACGTGCAGGGCTGGCAGGTGGAGTTGCTCCGAGGCCAGTTGGACGCGCACGTGGCGGCACGTCACGGGCGGCCGCCGGTCGTTGTCCAGGCGGGGGATGTCACCGTGCGAGTCGTGGGCACCCGATTCAGCGTGAAGCGGGCGGACCACGTCACCGCAGTTGCGGTGAAGTAGGCGTCGTAGAGGAGAGCGAGGCCGGGGAAATTTCCTGGCTAGCCAATGCGTGTGCATCGGGAGGGAACAGCGTAAGCGCGATCGCCGCGCGCTCGGCTGCTTTCACGTTTGCGCGATGACGGTTCGTCATCCAGGCTAGTGGCAGCACACCGCGCGCGGCTCACGTATCAGGCATTGCGCGGTGGAGAGTGTCACGAGCAACGCCTTTCATTGCTCACTTTCAACCACATGCGTCTCTACCCGATCGGTCGAGCGCCTTCGTCATCGTATGCACAAATACGGCTCGATCGTCGGTCTGAGTGTACTCACGCTGAGCTGTACGGTAGGCGGCAGTGACAGTTCGCACGCCGCCTCGTCGGGCCAGCATGGCGGAGACCCGACTACAGCGGCCGCGCTGCCCGGCGAGGCGTCGGCGCTGGATCCGTCCGCGTCCGTCTTCACGAGTGATGCGCCGACCAGCGCTGAGCAGGATCGCGAAGGTTGCCAGAAGGTCGATTTCTTGTACGTCGTCGACAACTCTGCGTCGATGGTGGACGAGCAGCTCAACCTGACGGCGAGCTTTTCAGGTTTTATGCGCGTCGTCCAGGACACCCTCGGCACGGTGGATCATCATATCATGGTCGTCGATACCGATGACCGCAACGTCGGGGACGTGGTCGCTTCGTTGCGTGGCGACGTCGTGCTAGACGACGCTTGCGTCGGGGTGCTCGGAGCGGGCTTGCGCTCCGACCTCGATGGCTACGACTGCGGCATTGCCGGCGGCGGGCGCTACATACTCGATAATCAGGCCAATCTCGAGTCCACCTTCGCTTGCCTCGCGCAGGTGGGCACGGCGGGTGACGCCACCGAGCAACCCATCGGGGCGCTGCTCTCTGCAGTCGGCCCAACGCTGACTGGCCCTGACGGCTGCAACGCGGGGTTTCTACGCGAAGATGCCGTCTTGGTCGTCACCCTGATCACCGATGAGGAAGATGACAACTCGGCGCTGAGCCCCGAGGATTGGAAGCGCAGGCTCTTGGCCATCAAAGGCGGTAACGAAGACGCCATCGTCGTTCTGGGCCTGATCGCGGACGCGGGGGGCAACGGCGCGCTGCCGGGTGGCCCTTGCCCAGCGCTCGATGACGTGGATTCGCCCCGGCTCGAGCGCTTCGTGCAGAGCTTCGGCTTCGGCTCGCTCGGGAGCGTGTGCGCGCCCGAGTATTCGAACTTCTTCGCGCAGGCGGTGAGCGTGGTAGACACCGCTTGCGACGTGTTCGTTCCCCCCATCCTGCGTTGAGCGAGCGCACGCCGGCAGCTCAGGGCAACTGCAGCGCGGCCTCAGCTCAGGTCTTGGCTGTGGCACCACTCGGCGGCGTCACGACGGGAGGCCGCTTGCGCCACAAGGTCGCGAGCCATGGCTGCTGCTCGAGAGGCAAGCCTTCCGGGCGGTGATACTGCGCGATGGGCTCGAAACCCGCAGCCTCGCCGAACTGTCGCCAGCTTTGCTCGTCGTGGAAAGCGCCGAAGCGCCCCCCGCTCGTGCTCTCCCGGTTGTCGCCGCGTGGATTTGAGCTGAACAAGACCCCTCCCTTGCGCAGGCAGGACCACAGCTGCCCGAGCACTCGCGGGAGCTCCTGGGTCGGCACGTGGAACAAGCTGGCGTTGGCAAACACCCCGTCGAACTCCTCATCCGGCAGGTCGAGCGACAAAAAGTCCTGATGCAAGACGGCGGCCCCCGAGTGACGCCTCGCCATCCGCACGAAGGCCTCACATCCGTCGAGCCCCACGGCGTGGTGCCCGCGCCTTCGGAACTCCGCCAGGTCCCGCCCTGGACCACAGCCGAAATCCAGGATGCGCCGCGGCCGCTGGACGCCGATCGACGAAAGCAGCGCCTCGACGTTCTGAGACACGTCGTGTTCCCGCGTGCCGTCCCAGAAGGAGTCCGCATTTTGCTGGTAATGGGCGAGCGTCTGCCGTGACAGCTGCGCGAGCTCCGAAGGACTGAGCGTAGACATGCTCGTTTGGAGCGCGCTAGGCCGCACCTGTCAACGACAAAAGCCCGACCCTGGGTCGAGCTCCACCCCCGACCGGCGCAGCTCGTGTTAGCGTCGTCGGCGTTGCAGCCCTGGGTTTTGATAGACAAAGCGGCCACCCCCGACGGGACGCCGCTCGAGCTCTGGCGCCGCGGTGCCGACTTTTCGATCCGCGCGCGGGGACAAGAGCTCATGAGCAGCCGCGCACACGGCTCGGAGGTGCGTTTGGCGGAGCTCGGCGTCGCAGCGCTCAGCGCCGTAGCGAGCCCGCGCGTGCTGATCGGCGGGCTCGGCTGCGGCTACACGTTGGGCGCCGCTCTGTCGGCGCTGTCGGCTCGGGCAGAGGTGCGGGTCAGCGAGCTCTCGCCCGCGGTCGTGGCGTGGAACCGGGGGGTGCTCGGGACCCTCGCCGGGAACCCCTTGAACGATCCGCGCGTGACGGTCAGTGCGGTAGACGTCATCGATGAGCTCGAGCGCAGCGGGCCCGCTTTCGACCTGATCCTGCTGGATGTCGACAATGGCCCGCAAGCGCTGACCCAGGCCCGCAACGGCTGGTTGTATGAGCGCGCGGGGCTTTCGAGGCTGTGGAACACTCTGCGTCCGCGCGGGGTGCTCGGCGTGTGGTCCGCAGGCCCTGACGCTGCGTTCGCAGCGCGGCTCCGCGCCCACGGCTTCGACGTCAACGAGCACCGCGTGCACGCCCGCGATGCTCGAGGGAGCAAGCGGCATACGGTTTGGATGGCGGTGCGAGGGTCCTGAGATCCCATGCTCTGCCGCTCCGTGGCGCGCTCGAGGTGACGCGCCAACGCAGCCCGCGTAGCCCTGGCGCCACGTGACGATTGAATGAACGGGACTGAACGCGCTTCCCCGTGAACTCTGCTTCACCCGCCGCTGAGCGCAGCGCCTGGAAAGTTACGGGCTGAGAAAACGCATGCGTCGATCAGGAACGACATCCACCCACCAGCCTGGATTGCGATTAGGTGGGCCCGATTGGCTTGGCCGTGCTCGTACGCGCGAGCAGATGGTAACGGCGCGCGAATTATCCAGCCGTTCACCACGGGCGTCGCTGGCAGTTGCATCGTGTTCAACGGGATCTGGCTTTGTCGCATGCGCCACGGCGTAAGCGGAGTTACAATCGTGAGGCGATCTCCCTTTCGAGCCAAGGCACGCCAATGCAAGAACTCGAGATATACGCCGGCATGAGAGCGCGTGCATCGTGATGGATCAAGCGCCCCGCTCCTTAGCTGAAAGCCCGATTCTCGGGCGGCCCGAAGGCGCTGCCGCTGAAGGCCTAGCAACTGAACGCCTAGCAACTGAACGCCTCGAAGCTGAACGCCTCGAAGCTGAACGCCTCGAAGCCGAACGCCTCGAAGCTGAACGCCTCGAAGGCGATGGCCCTTTGTTACGAGCGCCGCGTAGCGAAGACCATCCGGTGCCAGAGGTAGACCGCCGTATCGGGCAGGTAGTAGACGGCAAATATCACGTCCTGCGTCGCCTCGCGTGCGGTGGTATGGGCAGCGTGTACGAGGCGCGTCACGCGGTGGTGGGCCGTCACGTCGCGGTCAAGTTCCTGCACGAACACTACGCTCAGAAGAGCTGCATGGTGCAGCGCTTCCTGCGCGAGGCGCAAGCAGCGGGTTCGATCGCCAGCGAGCACGTCATTTCTGTGCTCGACTACGGCACCGCCGACGGCGTTCCCTACCTGGTGATGGAGCTCGTGCGCGGTCAGGACTTGCGCGAGGTCCTGGCGGAGACACCGCGCTTGCCGATGGCGCGGGCCGTGCGCATCATCCTCGACGCTTGCCGCGGCCTCGCGCTCGCCCACGACCGGGGGCTCGTGCATCGAGATCTCAAGCCGGCCAACATTTGCATCACAGAGAGGAGTGACGGTCAGGAGGTCGCCAAGGTGATCGATTTCGGCGTGGCCAAGCTGCGTGACGGCGCGGACCTGAGTGAGGAGGGCACCTTGATCGGTACGGTGGGCTATATGGCTCCCGAGCAGCTCACCGATCAGAAGGAGCTCGATGGCCGCGCTGACATCTACGCGCTCGGTGTGATCCTGTATCAGGCGCTGGCGGGGCGCCCACCGCATCTCTGCAACCGTTCGGAGCTTCTGTATCGCATCGTTTCCGTCGACCCGAAGCCACTCTCGGAGCTCTGTCCGGAGCTGCCGCTCGGGCTCACCGACGTCGTGCATCGCGCGCTCTTTCGCAACAAGGAGCGCCGCTACTCGAGCGTGCGAGAGCTCGCCCAGGCGCTCGAGCCCTACGCGCACGATGGGGCTCGTCCCCTTGCCCAGAAGCTCGACACGGGCAGCCCTCCCCGAGCCCAGGCACAACTCTCCGCCGCCAGCGGCACAGCGGTGACCGAGCTCGAGAGCGCACCCAAATGGGTTGCGCTCGCCCCCACGAGCGATCTGAAGGCCGATCGGCAGTGTGAGCGCGTGAGCAGCTCGGCTTACACGTTGGAGGGCGATTCGGAGCAGTACTGCCGGTATCCTGACGGCCTTTCACCGGCTCCTCTGCCGCAGGCGCGCCACCCCCATCTCAGTCACCAACGCCTCAGCCAGCGCGCCTTGCTGCTCAGCGTCGGCGCGCTCGCGCTCAGCGTCGTGGCGATGACGACGATGTTCATCTTCGTGTATAGCCACGGCTCCGGAGCCCTCGAAGCGGCGGCTTCTGCTTCCCAACACGGAGCTGCAGCCCGGGCGCTCGCGCTCTCATCGAGCCCGCCGCCGCGGCCGGCTGCGTTGGCCCCTGTGGCTGCCGAGGCAGTGCCTAGCCCGCTGCCAGCCCTGCCGCGCTGCCCCGAGCCGGAGGGGCCGCTTTACCGCACGTCTATCCTCGAGCTGGCGTCTTCTGGGAACGAGGGCAGTATCCGCGTAGAGCAGCACGCCCTACAGCCCGCGCCGCGCGATCCGGGCGTGCACGGCGGAGCCGCCGCGCTCGATTGCGAGTGACGGGCCCCAAGCCCTGGCTGCGCAGCCCTTAATGCGACACGGGCGCCGCCGCCTGGGCATTCGGCTCGAACAGAAAACACGCCACGAAGTGGCCGGGATCCACCTCGCGCCAGACCGGATCGCGCTCCTTGCACACCGGCATGACGTGGGGGCAACGCCCCGCGAAACGGCAACCTGGCTTGGGGTCGACGGGTGACGAGATTTCACCGCTGGTGACGACGGGCACCCGCCGCCGTGCTTTCTCCGGATCGGGCTCGGGATTGGAGAGGATGAGCGACTGCGTGTACGGGTGCTTGGGGCGGAAGTACACGTCGTTCGAGGGCCCGAGCTCGACGATCTGCCCGAGGTACATCACCGCCATGCGATTCGAGATGTAGCGGATCATCGACAGATCGTGGGCGATGAACAGCAGCGTCAAGCCCATGCTCTCTTTCAGCTCGCTGAGCAGATTGACCACCTGGGCCTGCACAGAGACGTCGAGCGCGGAGATGGGCTCGTCACACACCACGACCTCGGGTTCGAGCGCGAGGGCCCGAGCGATGCCCAGCCGCTGGCGCTGGCCTCCTGAGAACTCGTGCGCATAACGTGACATGTAGTCGCGCGCGAGCCCGACGCGCTCGAGCCAGAAGCCCACCTTCTCTTCGACCTCCGCGCGGCGCCAGAGCCCGTGGATCCGCGGCCCTTCGGCGATGATCTCCTTCACCGTCATGCGCGGATCGAGCGAGGAGTACGGGTCCTGGAAGATCATGTGCACCTTGCGGGCGTACTTGCGAAACTCCGCCGCGCCGTAAGACTGGGGCAGTCGCTCGCCGCGAAAGTAGACCTCGCCCGCGGTCTTCTCGAGCAGGCCCACCACCGTCTTGCCGAGAGTAGACTTGCCGCAGCCCGATTCACCCACCAGCCCCAGCACCTCCTTTTCCTTCAGGCCCAGGCTGACCCCGTCGACCGCGTGCAAAGAACGACCGCGTTCCAGGCGAAAATGCTTCTTTACCTCGCGCAGCTCCAGGATCATGGCAGGGTCCGTTCCGTGGCTTGGGCCACCACCGGCATCAGCTTGCCGTGGTGCAACTTGTCGGGTCGTCGCGGCGCCGCGAGCTCGTGGTGCAGCCAGCAGCGGCTAGCGTGCCCTGGGGCAAGCGGCCAGAGCGGCGGGTCATGCGGCTCGCACACCTGCATCGCCCAGGGGCAACGCTCGAAGTACGCGCACCCGGTCGGAGGATGAAACAGGTCCGGCGGCGCGCCCTCGATGGGCTCGAGCAGCGCCCGCGCGACCTCGTCCGCGGGCGGCCGCGCCGCTTGTAACCCGAGCGTGTACGGGTGAGCCGGGCGGTAAAAGATATCGTCCACCGTCCCCGTCTCCACGATCTGCCCCGCGTACATGACGGCGACGTCGTCGGCCATGCGCGCCACCACGCCCAGATCGTGCGTGATCAGTATGATGGACATCTGACGCTCTTTTCTCAGATCCGAGAGCAGCGTCAAGATCTGAGCCTGCACCGTCACGTCGAGCGCCGTCGTGGGCTCGTCCGCTATCAAGAGCGAGGGGCCACAGGCGATGGCCATGGCGATCATCACGCGCTGGCGCATCCCCCCAGAGAACTGGAACGGGTAGCTGTCCACACGGCTCGCGGCTTCGGGAATGCGAACCCGCTCCAGCAACTCGATGGCGGCCTTGCGCGCGGCCTCCCCGTCGATGCCAGCGTGGTAGCGCAGCGTCTCGCTGATCTGCTTGCCCACGCTCATCGTCGGATTCAGCGACGTCATCGGATCCTGGAAGATCATGCCGATCTCCTTGCCGCGGATCTGGTTTGCATGACTGAGCGACAGACCCAGAATTTCGCGCCCGTGAAACTTCACGGAGCCCCCGGTGATGCGCCCCGGCGGCACCGGGATGAGCCCCATCAGCGCCTGCACGGTGACCGACTTACCCGAGCCGCTCTCCCCGACGATGGCCAGCGTCTTGCCGGGTTCTAGCGAAAAATCCACGCCCCGCACCGCCTTCACCACCCCGCCGTAGGTGTCGAACTCGACGCGTAGATCCCGGACCTCGAGCAAGCTCACTGGACTGACCTCATCTTGGGGTCCAGAGCATCGCGCAACCCGTCTCCAAGCAGGTTGAAGGCCAGCACGGCGACGCTGATGAACATTGCGGGAAACAAGAGCTCGTGGGGATGGGTGAGGAAGGACTGAATGCCGTCATTGCACATGCTGCCCCAGGAGGGCGTGGGTGGCTCGACGCCCATGCCGATGAAGGAGAGGAACGCCTCGGTGAAGATCGCGCTGGGGATCGCAAACGTGAACGACACCAGGATGACGCCCAGGGTGTTCGGCAACAGGTGCCGGACTAGGAGATACAGCGGCTTGCCTCCCAACAGCCGGGACGCTTGCACGAACTCCGATTCGCGCAAGGACAGCACTTGGCCACGCGTCAGCCGAGCCGCACCCGTCCAGGAGAGCGCGATCAACGCGATGAGCATCGCAGAGATGCCGCTCTGCCCCGGCCCTCCCCCGAGGACGACCTTGAACAGAATCATGAACAGCAAAAAAGGCAACGCGAGCACGAAATCGGTGGTGCGCATCAGCCACTGATCGAGCTTGCCTCCCGCGAAGCCCGCCGTGCCACCGATCATCACCCCGATCAGGATGGCGAGAAAGGGCGCGAAGAAGCCGATGAACAAGGACACGCGGGCCCCCGCCATGAGCCGCGCGAGCAGGTCGCGCCCGAGATGGTCGGTACCGAACGGGCGCAGGGGAAATCGAATGACGTCTCCGGGTTTGGCGCCGGGCGTGCTGGCCTGCGCATCCCCGACGGAGATGCCGGGCGGGAGCGTGAGCTCACGCGTGACCGCGTGCAGAGATTCCGTAACGTTTCGCGCCAGCACCGAGTAATGGTACGTGCGCGGCTCGAGGCTGAAGCTGTCTTCGAAGCTCACCACGTTGCCGCCATCGATTGTCCCTACCGGTAACCCGAGATAGCCGCCTGCCGGCTCATCGTGGCTTCGGTAGACGAGGTAGCCCGACGCGCCGGGCACCGGTGACCAACGCATGCTCACCGCCACGACCGACGGCGCTCCGATCCAGTCCAGACGCTCGGGGGCCGGCAAGGTCAAGCCATCCGCCTCGGGAGAAACTGCGATGCCCGGAACGACCACTTCCTCGTAGGGTGGAGGGTCAGCGAGCACCGGAACGTCGACGAGCAGGCTCGGCCCTTTCGAGATGCGACTGAGCTCCTGCGCGCTCGGATCGACCGGCCACAAGAGCGGCCCAAGCAGCGTAAACAGCAAGAGCGCTACGACGATGGCGAGTGACGTTATGGCCTGCTTGTTCTTGCGGAGGCGGATCCACGCGTCCTGCCAATACGACAGGGAGGGACGGGTCAGCACCTCGCCGGGACCCGATCTCACCGCCGGCATGAAATCCTCGGGGGTGAGGGGCGGCAGAACGAACGCCTCTTTTGCCATCACGCTACCGGTCGGTTCGAGAGCTCTGCGGCGTGCAGCTTCACGGCCAGCGTGCCTGGTGTGCGCTCGGTCACTCAGGACCTCGCCTTGGCGACGTTGATGCGGGGATCGATGAAGCCGTAGATGATGTCGACCAGGATGACCATGAACACCAAGAACGCGCCGTAAAATACAGTCAGCCCCATGATGACGGTGTAGTCCAGCTGCTGCACGGCCTGAACGAAGTAGCGCGCAAGCCCCGGAATGGCAAACACCGTTTCGACCACGAACCCGCCCGTTGTGATGCCGGCGATGGCCGGCCCCAGCACGGTGATGACCGGCAGAATCGCGTTCCTGAGCTGATGGGAGAAAAAGATACGCGCCGGCGGCAAGCCCTTGGCCTTGGCCGTTCGGATGTAGTCCTGGCTCACGATCTCGAGCATCGATGAGCGCATCAGGCGCGTGAGAAAGGCCATCGTGCCGAGGCCGAGCACCAGCGCTGGCAGTAACATGTGCCTAAAAGTACCCCAACCTGCCACGGGCAAGAGCGTCATGCCGAGCTTACCGTTAGCTCGCATGACCAGATACTGAGACAGCGCAGCGAAGACGAAGCTCGGCACTGATATGCCAAAAATCACCAGAAACATCACCGTGCGGTCGGCGAGCTTGCCCCGCGCGAGCGCAGTGAAAGAGCCAAATAGGACGCCCCCGACGCTCGCCACGATGATGGCCAACACGCCGAGCACGGCCGACACGGGAAAGTGGTCGCGGATGATGTCGTTGACCGAGCGATTCTGTTGCGTAAAGGAGATCCCGAAGTCTCCCTTCAACATATTGCCGATGAACACGCCGTATTGCACCATGACGGGTTGATCAAGGCCGTACTTGCGCTCGAGGTTCGCGCGTATCTCGGGACGCATCGCCTTGTTGCCCGAGATTGGGTCGCCAGGCACGAGGTGCATGGCCAGAAATGTCGCCGTGGCGATGAAATAGACGGTGAGGAGCCCCGCTCCGATGCGTTTCAAGGTGTACGTGAGCACGATGGCACGGAGTCCTATTCGCGGAGAGTGGCGAAGGTGAAGTCGGGGTCGGGCCCGACGACGTGGCGAACGATACCCGAGACGCGCGGGTGGTGAGCATAGACGATGGCCGTCTCATGAGTGGGCAGCATCGCCACCTCGGATAGCGCGAGCTTCTCCGCCTCCGACATGGCGTCCATCCGGACCTTCTGATCGGAAGTGGACTGGGCTCGCCGGACCAATTCGTCGTACTTGGAATTTTGATATTTGCCGTGATTGTTGTCGTTCCAGCTCGCAAACAGATCGGCAAACGTCATCGCGTCGGGATAATCTGGGCCCCAACCTGCCTGGACGATGTCGAATTGGCCCGCGCGCATTTTCTCCAGGCGCTGCTTGAAAATCTGGCGATCGATCCTGAGCTCGATGCCGAGCCGTGTCTTGAAAAGGAACTGAAAGTATTCAGCGTAATGGGCAGCTGCGGGAGTATCACCGGTAAGAAAAACTAACTCGGGGATCGTGCCGCCGAGCTCTCCCTTGGCGAGCTCCAGGTGCCGCTGCGCCTCCGCTACGTTGGTTGGCGTCGGCTTCAACGGGTACTCGGCGTGAAAACGGCCGTTCACGCCGGGAACCCAGTAGGGGATGAACGATGTGCCGGGCCGCGTCCCCGGAATGCCGACGACCTTGGAGACAAACTCTTTCGGATCGAAGGCGAGCTGGATCGCCTTGCGCAGGTTCCAGTTCCGAGTGACTTTGCCCTGGCGCTGGTTGAACTCCAAAAACCATGCCGAGCCCGTCGAAAATGCTTTCATCTTCAGGCGATCGGCCTGAGCGCGATCGAGGCTTTCTTTGGGGATGCCCAACATGTCGCCGAGCAGATCGACCTTGTCATCGATGAAGAGGTTATACGCCGCGCTCGGGTCGTTGGTGATGTACGGGATCTCGATTCGATCAATCTGGATATGATCGGCGTTCCAATACTCGGGGTTCTTGTCCAGGACGAGTGACGCGCCGTGCACCCATTGCGTCAATTTGAACGGGCCGTTCGACAGGATATCCGTGGCGTCGGCGCCGAAGCGATCGAGCTTCGTTGCGTAGAATTCCTCCCGCACCGGCATATAGGTGGGGAAGGCGGTCAGGCTGAGAAAGTAACCGCACGGCGTTTCGAATTCGACCGCCAAGGTAGAGTCATCGACCGCCGACACGCCGAGGGCCGTCAAGGGCAGCTTGCCGGAGTTGATGGCTTCGGCGTTCTTCACGGGGAAGAGGGCGAAGGCGTATTCGGACGCCGTCTTGGGGTCGACGACGGTGCGCCAGGCGAATACGAAGTCGTGCGCGGTGACGGGCTTGCCATCGGCCCATCTGGCGTTCTTCCGCAACACGAATCTCGCCTTCTGGTCATCCATCTGCCAGCTTTCCGCGATGCCGGGGATGATTTCGCTATTTCGGCCATAACGCGTGAGCCCTTCCATCAGGTGCCCGAGCACGAAGCCGCTCACCTGGTCGGTGGCTTTCATCGAGCTGAGTTGGGGCGGCTCGGTGGTGAGCGAGATTCGCAACACCTTGGGCTCGCCAGCGCCTGCCGGCGGCGGCCAGAGCAGCGCCAGCAACGAGAGGAGTAGTCCGACGATCCTCGGGTTCTTCACCGGGCGGAGGCTATCACGGCTCCCATGCGTCGCGATGTTGGTGCCTGACTGCCATGGCGGGTGACCCGCCGACGGGCCGCATGTCCCGGGTCTAGAGCCGCACGTCGTCAGCGCTGGGCACACCGTCCGCTCCGTCACTCGACAGATCGAAACCCTTACCGTCGCCGTGCGGCAGGTAGCGAAAGGCACGGCCCCAGGGGTCGCGCGCGGTGCCGAGACCGAAATGTTCGATGGTGCGCCAGCGCAACTCGCCGAGCGTCTGCGGCACACTGCCCACGTTGTTCAGATGACCGGTGACCTCGTCGCTGAGCCAGCGCAGTTGCTGTCGGGCGCTCGAGGCGCGCCGCACGGGCTCGCCCCAGCGTGAGCCCAGCACCATGAGCAACGCCAGCGCCATCAGCTTCTGGATCGGGCGATGCCGAAGCGCGCGGGCGAGCGGTGGCGGCGGCGCTTGGACCAGCCCCACGCCCCCGGCGAGAAGGAATGGGACGGCCAGCATTGAGCTGCCGAACAGCAGCAGGGCCAACCCCACGGTGAACGTCAGAACGACCAGCACCGCGAGCACGTTAGAAGCCAGAGGCGACAAGGGCCGTGTCCAGCGAGGATCCGCATAGTCCCCCATCGGCAGCTGCGAGCTCGACCGAGCTCCAACGTCAGGAAACTCAGGCACTGCAGCCTCGGCGACGGCGGGCCCTTGCGCAGGCAACTGCAACGCGACGCCTGATTGCCCGCCAGCACCCGGTACCTCCGCGGGCAGCGGTTCGAGCGGCCCGGGGGCGGCCATCGGCAAGCGCCGATCGTTTGAGCCCAGCTTGTCGGTCCGCGCTGCGCCCGCTTCCGTGAGACGCCGATCCAGCACTTCGTACCACCCGGGTTCGGCCTCCAGTCCCTCGGCGTGGATGCAACGCACCTGATGCTGGCCTCCTTCGAGCAGCACCACCGGTGGTGGCGCCTGCGTGCAGCGTTCGACGGCGGCAGGACAGCGCGTATGGAAATGGCACCCCGCTGGCGGATTCAGCGGGCTCGGCACATCCCCCTCCAGCACGACCCGCCGCCGGCGCTGGCGCGGATCCGGCACTGGGATGGCGGAGAGCAGGGCACGCGTATACGGGTGCGCGGGCCTCGCGAACAACTCCGCGCAGCCCGCGAGCTCGACGATTTCCCCCAGATACATCACCGCAACGCGATGCGAGATGTGACGCACCACCGACAGGTCGTGCGCGATGAAGAGATACGCGAGGTTCATCTCCCGCCGCAAGTCGATAAGCAGGTTGATGACCTGGGCTTGAATAGACACGTCGAGCGCGGACACCGCTTCGTCGCACACGATGAGGTCGGGCGATACCGCAATGGCGCGGGCCACGCCGATGCGCTGGCGTTGGCCCCCGGAGAACTCGTGCGGGTAGCGATACAGCCAGCTCGCAGATAACCCCACCTTGCGCAGCAGCCCCGCCACCTCTCGCTCCACGCTGACGCCGCTCGCCAGCCCGTGCCGCTCGATGGCTTCACCGACGATATCCACCACGCGCATGCGCGGATTGAGTGAGCCGAAGGGATCTTGAAACACGATCTGCATGCGGCGCCGATACGAGCGAAGCTCACGCTGGCTGAGCCCCATCAGCTCCGTGCCATCGAACCAGACACGCCCCTGGCTCGGTTCAATCAGACGCAAAATGGAGCGTCCCGCCGTGGTCTTGCCGCAGCCCGATTCCCCCACTAGCCCCAGCGTCTCACCGCGGCGAATGCTGAACGAGACGTCGTCGACGGCGCGCACGTGCCCCACCGTCTTGCCGAAGACGCCGCGCACGACCGGGAAGAACTTCGAGAGACCTTCCACCTTCAAGAGCTCATCGGCGTCTGTGCTCATGTCACGCCTCGGGTAACGTCCGCGGCGTCGGCCAACACAGGGCTTGGAGACATGGCGGACCCTTCTCGGGATGAAGGGGGAACGAGGTAGCTCACGTCGGGGTGTTGCTCGGTGTACCAGCACGCCGCGAGCCGCTCGGACGGATTGTCGACACCCGCTGGGAAGCGTAGCTCGGGCGCCCGCTCCGCGCAGACGGCCATGGCGTAGCGGCAGCGCGGGTGAAAGCGACAACCCGACGGAAAGCTGAGCGCGTCCGGCACGCTGCCTTCGATCGGGCGAAGCCGCGGCGGGGCGCCACCTGAGAGATCCAGTCGGGGCAACGACTCGAACAGCCCCGCGGTGTACGGATGCTGTGGATCCTCGAACAAGCCCAAGACATCGGCCTGTTCGATCACTCGCCCCGCGTACATCACGATCGCCCGATGCGCCACCGAGGCCACGACGCCGAGATCGTGGGTGATCATGAGAATCGACATGCCGAGCTCCGCCTGCAGCCGCGCGAGCAGCTCGAGGATCTGCGCCTGCACGGTGACGTCGAGCGCCGTCGTCGGTTCGTCGGCGATTAAGAGACTAGGCCGGCAAGCGAGCGCCATCGCAATCATGGTTCGCTGCCGCATGCCTCCCGACAGTTGGTGCGGATACTCGTCGACGCGGCGACTCGCCGACGGAATCCCCACGAGCTCGAGCAATGAGACCGCTTCCCGATGCGCCTGCTCGGCGGAAAAGCCCTGGTGCAAGATAAGCGGCTCACCGATTTGTGTACCTAGCGTATACACGGGGTTCAGGCTGCTCATGGGCTCTTGGAAGATCATGCCGATGCGGTTGCCACGGATGCCCCGGACCTGCGGTTCGGAGAGGCTGAGCACGTCCCGCCCCTCGAATAAGATTCGCCCGCCGCGCACCCGCCCGCGCTGCGACTCAATCAGCCGCAAGATACTCATGGCGGTCACGCTCTTGCCAGAGCCGGATTCCCCCACGAGCGCCAGCGTCTCGCCGGAGAAAATGTCAAAGCTGACCCCATCGACGGCCTGGACAACGCCCGCGTCGGTCTGAAACGTGACGCTCAGATCCCGAACGGATAGCAGCGGCAGACGTTCCTGCCCGTCCCGCGTCGAAGGCCCGAGCTTCACACTGGCATCCGTTCGTTCCGTCATAACTTCAGATCCTCAACTTGGGATCGAGAGCATCACGCACGCCTTCTCCCACCAGGTTGAACACCGTAACCACGAAGAAGATGGCCGCGCCGGGCGCGAGCACGAGCCACAACTTCTGTTGCACGCGCCCCGTGTTGAGCGTTTCCCCCCAGCTTGCCACGCTGAGGTCGCCGACCCCCAAGAACGACAAGCTCGACTCAATCAAGATGGCGCTGGCGATGCCGAACGTCGCCGAGACAAGCGCCGGAGCGATGGCGTTGGGCAGGATATGCACGACAATCACGCGGGCCGGCGACAGCCCCATGGCGCGCGCCGCTTGCACGTAGTCGAGGCTCTTCTGCCTTAGGAATTCGGCGCGTACCAGGCGTGCCACCCCCGTCCAGCTGGTTAGACCGATGATTACCATCACGTGAAAGATGGACCGCTCTTGAATCAGCGCGGCCAGGGTCAGGATCAAGAAGAAGCTCGGGAACGTGATCATCACCTCCACTAATCGGGAGACGACGTTGTCCACCCACCCGCCGAAATAGCCGGCGAGCGCTCCGAGCACGATACCTATGGAGCAGTAGATGAACACCGCGACCACGCCGATGGTCAGCGAGATGCGGGTGCCGTACAGCATCCGACAGAACACATCGCGCCCCTCCGTATCGGTGCCGAGCCAGTGAGTACGGCCGGGGGTCTCCAGGCTGCGCACCGGGTCGGTCTCGCGGTAGCTGTAAGGGATCAGCGGAAACAGTGAGCTTGGCGGCTGACCCAGCTCCGTCAAGCGCTGGCGCTCCACCCGGTAGTTGACGACCCTCTCGGTGAAGTGCATCGGGTTCTCCAGCGACCCGAGCCTCTCGGTCGTCAGCGCCAAAAATAAGAGCCCTACCGCTGCAGACCCGTACGCCGCCGCCCTCGAGAGAGAAAGCTTCGGCCGCCAGCGCCGAAGTGCCACCACGCCGAGGACGACGAGCGGCAAGGCGACGAGCAGGAGGTTGAAAAATACGTCGACGGAATTTTCGAAGAACAGACGGTTGAAGAGCGCCGAAAACCACGGAAACTCTGTCCCCTGCCCGGCATTCCAATAAAATGGCTGATTGAGCGCCAGCAGCGGGGCACAGGTGGCGAGGCCGCAGAGACCCATGATCGCATACGCGCCTAACAGCGCGATGCGGTTCTTCGACATCCGCCGCAGGACGGACTCCGCGTACGACACACTGCCGATCTCGGGATCGCTAGGGTCGAGTGCTGCCTTGGCCACCATCAATTGTACCGGATCCTAGGGTCCACAAGGGCGTACCCGATGTCAGTGAGCAAGATTCCCAACAAGACCAGGACCGTGGACAGCAGCTGCACTCCCATGATCACGTTGTAGTCACGCTGAAAGATCGATTCGATGGTCCAAAGCCCGATACCGGGGATGCCAAAGATATACTCGATCACCACGGACCCGCCCAGGACCGCGGGCAGGAGCCCCGCCAGGAGGGTGATGATCGGCAGCAGACCGTTGCGGAGAGCGTGTTTGCCGATGACCAGCCGCTCCGGCAGACCTTTGGCTCGCGCGGTACGAATGTAGTCGGACCCGATGACCTCGAGCAGCCCGGTGCGCATGTAACGGCTCAGCACAGCCAGCGAACCGTAAGTGAGGGAACCCACCGGCAACACCAGGTGCCAGAGTACGTCTGTGGCTTTGCGAAAGGTCGTCAAATCCTCGAAGCCGGCTGACTGGAAACCCCCGGTGGGGAACAGGCGCAACCCCTCCCAGTTCGAGCCGGCGGATAGAAAGAACAAAAGCACCGTTGCGACAAAGAACGAGGGCAACGAATACAACATGAACAGGCTAACCGTGAGCGCACGGTCTGCCCGCGTGTCGCGCCGGACGGCGCTGAAGATGCCCAGCGGGATCGCGATCAGATACGCCAGAATCAGCGACATCACCGACAAGGAGAGTGAATACTTTAGTTTTGAGAGCAGCGTCGACATCACGGGTTCGCGCGTCGCGAGGGAGACTCCGAAGTCGAGCCGCAGCAGATTCCTCCAATACGTCGCAAAGCGCGTGTCCAAGAACAGGATGCGCACCTTATCGGCCGCGCTGTAGTCGTAGCGTCCCCGGATCTGCTCGTACCAACTCCGCCAACCTGAAATCACGACCCGCTTCTCGGATTCCGGCGCGTCAAAGGCATACCTAAATTGGCTGAGCCTCGAGCGCTCCGCCGACACCTCATCGTTGTAGGCGCGAAGCTCCGGAGCAGGCTGCGGGTTGAACGGGTCTAGCAAGCGCCGTGGCGCAGTGAGCCGCAAGAAGTACACCGCGGTGTCTCGCAGCCGGACTTCCCCGCTCTGGTCCGCTTGCTCGAGCACCGTCAGCAGATGCGGAACGGCGTATTGTCCGAGATCCTCCAGCCGATCTTGCAGGACGATGCGCTCGGCGATCGGTACGTCAACGAGCTTCGCGATGACCTCGAGATCGCGCTTGACGCTCGAGGTCTGAAGGGAAAAGCGGGTATTGAGTAGAACGGGCTTGTCGAGGTTGAACTGCTCTCGAAAGATCTTGTACGACTCCTGCGTCGCTTCACCGCGGGCGTCACCTGCGACGTCAGCGCTCTGAGTCTGAGCGCCCGGGCGCCCGGGCGCAAAATTCAGGACGGCGAAGATCAACAGGCTGATCCCGAAGAAGGTCGGAATCATCATGAGCAGACGGCGAAGGAGGTATGTTCTCATTTGAGAAGCGAGGCCTCAGCCGTCGGTTCGTGTGCTCCACCAGGGCAACACGTTCGCGACGGGTCGCGTCTTCGAATAGATGACACCCTCCAGCCCCTTCCTATAGCAGTCGGCAAAGCGTGGAACGAACATGAAGGAATAGGGCTGCTCCTCGTGGATGATGCGGTGAAGGTCGCGAAACATCACCGTCCGTTTGTCTTTGTCGAGGGTATTGCGTAGCTCCTCGATCAACGCATCGGCCTTGGCGTTGCGGAAGCCGACCTGGTTGGAGCCCTTGGGGACGTCGGCCTGGGACGAGTGCCAGAGCTGGTAAGGATCTTGCGACCAGGGCAGACCCCAGGCCCCAGTGTAGGCATCGAACTTCTTCTCCTCCATGCGCTTCTGCATCAAGCTCCACTCGGCAGCGTCGATGCTCATCTTGATGCCGATGCTGAGCAGGTCTTCCTTGAAGATATTGGCGGCGGAGCTGAACTCAGGCGAGGACCCATAGATGAGCAAGGTGAACGCAAACGGGCTGCGCTTGCCCCCCTCCAGCGCCTTGTCGAGCAGGCCATCCCCGTCAGTGTCGGACCAACCCGCCTCGGCGAGCAGCGCCCCGGCCTGCTTGAGATCAAAAGGCAACGGCTGGATCTCGGGTGCGAGGTGCGGCGTGGTCTCGAGGAAAGGACCTCGCGCGACCTGGCCGAGGCCGGAGAAAACCTTGGTCACGATCTCCTGGCGATTTAGCGCGAGCGTCATGGCGCGTCGCACGCGACGGTCTTTAAAAAGCGGATTTTCCTCGTTCCAGCCCATGTAGTAATAGCGTGGGTCGTCGACCACGTCGCACTTGATGTCGCCGTTGAGGAACGGGCTACCCTTTGGCCGCTCTGCCTCGGGGAGGCCTTCAAAGCGCAAGACCTCTTCACGGTATTGACCCTGGCTCAGCTGGCCGAAGCTCAGCTCGCCGCTCTTGAGCTTGAGCACCGTCTGCGTTCGATCGGTGTAAATGGGGTAGGTGATCGACTTTAGTGCGGGCAATTCCTCGTAGTAATCTTCATTGCGCTCGAGCCGCATCGACACGCCGGGGGTGTAGTTGGCGAAGCGATAGGGGCCCGTGCCGACGATGCCCCTGTTGTTGTACCAGTGTTGGTTAAAGGCCAGGCCCAGCGTCGCCTCGGGGATGGGCGTACCGTCCTCTGCGAAGGCGTACAAGAACTTGGGTAAAGGCGAGATCAGGAGCGACTGATCCACGTTGCCCGCCTGCGTCTTCTTCCATTTGAGCTGGAGAGTGTGGTCGTCCAGAGCCTTCCAGCTCGCGAGCTCCTGGTAGTAGCTCTTGGCGAAACCGTTTTGCACCTGCGGGTGCAGGAGCATATCGAACATGAAGACAAAGTCGTGGGCGGTGAGCGGGTGCTCTTGATTGAGCCAGGCGTAACGCGGGCTGCTCAGGTCGACGCCGCTGACGCTGTGCCACTTGACGCCCTTGCGCAGGTAGATGGTAAACTCCTTGAAGTCGTCGGCCACTTCCACGCGCCAAGCTAGGTCGCCGTAGAGTGAGTCGGGATTTGTCCAGCCATTCTGGCGAGCCACCGAAGACTCAACGTAGCGGAGCACCTTGTCGTTGTAGTTGCCGGCATTCTCCAGGATGGGATTGAAGCCCTTGGGGTCCCCGCTGTACCAGTCCACGGCAATGGTACCGTTGGTCTTAGCGCCCGCCGGTGGCCAGTGGGTCTCCTTAGCCTTGAGGAAATCCTTCAGCTCAGGGTGCAACACCCCCTGGAGCGAGGGCTCGTTGCTCGCGGGCGCCGCCGAGCTCACCCCGCCGCGCACACGTTCGAGCTGCGCGGCCACGCGCTCAGTCGCCTCACCCAACACTCGCAGCTGTTGGGACTGTGTGACGAGGCGTGATTCGACAGCGTGCAACTGTAGGGCAGAAACTCCCAAAAGCCCCACGATCAGAGCTCCCCCCAAAAGCCGCCAGCCCGCATGACGTTGCTCCATGGCCCTGTATAGCGAACCTGCTCACATTATCGCCAGCCATGACCGTTTACCCGCCACACGGCCGGCGGCGGCCTCGACGATCGCGGGGATCGCTGGCGCTCGGCGCAGCATCCGTAATGATAGACAGATGATTCGCTGGAACACGGCCGAGACCCTCCCCCCACCCGCGTTGCCGCGTCAGCCGCGAGGGTTCTTCTCCGTCGGGCTGTGTGCGCTCGTCGTTCTCGGCAACAGTGGTTGCTTGGAGGATGACCCCCTCGATGACTCGTTGGTTAACCCGGCAGCAGCTGGGCGGTCAGGGCTCGGGGGGTCCGCTCCCAGCGGCAGCGGCTCGTCAGGGCGCGGCGGTGCCGCAGGTGCGCCAGCGGCGGGGGGGCGCGGCGGCAGCGTCGCCGCGGCGGGCATGAGCAGAGCGGCGGGCATGAGCGGAGCGGCAGGGACAAACGGTGCAGCGGGCAGCGGCTTGGCGGCGGCGGGAGAGCCCGGCGAGAGCGGGGTCTTCGTCGGTATGACGGCGGCTCACAACGCTGCGCGCGCGGCGCTGGAGCCCGACGTCGTGCTTGCCGATCTCGAATGGTCGCCAGAGCTCGCCGAGTACGCGCAACAATGGTCCGACGACCTCGCGAGCCGTTGCGGGGTGATCGAGCATCGAGCTCAGAATCGGTATGGTGAAAACATCGCGCTCCGCGGCTCGTCGCGCCTGACCGAGCCATTCTCACCCGAAGAGGCCGTCGCGGGCTGGGTCGCGGAAGAAGCTTGCTGGGATTTCGGTACGATTCAAGGATCGGAGCGCTGCGACCTCGGCTGCGCCGAGGACATCAACACGAACGGCTGCGGCCACTACACGCAGGTCGTGTGGCGCAGCACCGAACGCGTGGGCTGCGGCTACTCCACATGCCTCGGTCAAGGCTTCACTTACGAAGTCTGGGTCTGCAACTACGACCCCCCGGGCAACTTCGTCGGGCGAGCCCCGTACTGAGCGGACGGGCTCGCGCGCGTCTTCGTAAGGCGCGCCCCGGGCAGCTTCACGGGATGAGATAGGAGACGTCGAGGCTCTGAGTGTCCCAATCCGAGAGGAGCACGTCCGAGGTATTGTCCTCGTCCGTCACGTCCTCGAAACGGAAGCGGAACTGCGCCATGCCCCTCTCCCGCCAAGCCGCTTCTACGGGCGACGCGACGTCGGCGCTGACGGTCGTGCCCGCGCCACCGCTCGCCGCGATCGGGCCGAGCACGTCGAGCGAGTCGGCCGAGAAAGCTTCCAGACCGATCACGTCGAAATTTGCGCGTTCGAGCATCAGGCGCCCGAGACTGGCGAACGGATTACCGGAGGTGGCCGTGATGTCCAGGTTCAGGCGCGCCTGTGACACGCGAAGCATGGACGACGGCAACTCGCTCAGAGCAAAGCTAATGAAACCCTTGTATTGCTCATCGTCGCCGCCAACGCGCGAGTCGCCGACGCACATGTTCACCTGGTTGCGCGCGCACTGCTGCGAGCCGTAGGTGTCGTTGCTCCGGAAGCTGCCGCTCAGATTGCGATCCTGAACCGCGAAGAAGGTGAGATCGATCTGGCGCAGCAGCGAGAAGGAAAACTCGTACGGCTTCGCCAGCCGCTGGCCCTCGAGGTCGGCAGCAGAGGCCGATATGAAGAAGCTATGGCGGCGCGCCTCCACCTCGGCGGGATCGGAGCCGGTCGCGTATTGTAGGGGCTCATTGGGAGTGATGGTGAGCTCGGTGCCGTCTTCGCTCCAAGAGAAGGAGACGGAGCTCGACGGTATGCCTTCCGACTGGTACGCCGCCTCGGTCAGCTCCTGGTTCATCGGCTCGCTGAATGCGACGACGATCGTCGTGTCCCCTTCTACCGCGGTTGCTCCGTCCTCTGGGGAGACGCTGACGACAAAGGGGAGCCCTGGC
Organism: Deltaproteobacteria bacterium; assembly: GCA_043747815.1. Classification (GTDB taxonomy): domain Bacteria; phylum Myxococcota_A; class Polyangia; order Polyangiales; family Polyangiaceae; genus SZUA-265. Next base: position 18,460 of record JAYTOL010000021.1, on the reverse strand, counting down.
CCCATCTCCGGGTGATCACCTGGGGGATCACCTGGGGGATCATCTGCGGGATCGATCCCCCCGGAAGGGGGCGAATTGGGCAACGGGTTGCCCCCAGAGAGCGGTAGGTCACCGGTGGTGAGCTCACCGGCTTCGGTCGAGCTCATCGTCGCGGGAGCGGGCGGCGTCAGCTCGTTCGGGCTCGAAGGTGTTGCGCCTGGGTCCAGCGCCAATGGCTGCGTCTGCTCTGGCGGTGGCTCGACCTCCGCGAACAAATTGCCCGCGCCCGAGCCACACGCAGAGAGCGCGAGCCCACCGGCAATGAGCGAGGCGCCGCTCGCGAGCGAGCACAACCTCAAGAGAACGGGGTGACTTTTCATCGGCTTCTCCGTTTCGTTCGGCTCATCCGAGTGTGCCCCGACAACGGACCAGGGGAACGGTAACAACGCTAGGCGAGGCAGGCAAGGCCACTTGACGTTCAGACAACGACGACTACGCGCTGATAGAAAGAATTCGAAAATGAGATGTGCGTCGGACGCCAGGCGCTCTGAGCACACGCGACGCGTCATCGTCGAGCGCGACTGTCAGATGTAAAGTATTCAACTCTGACGATAACGTGAGACGGGATGTCACGTCGAACGCGGTCCAGCAGGGCATGGTTCGCTCCCGCTCGTGGCGGCGGTTGTCGCGCGAATTGCCGATAAAACGCGCGAATCGCCGCGCAGACCTACCTGTGCCCACACCACGGCGCTGCGTGTGTACCACCCGGTGTAACACGCCACAGAGAAGGCCCGCCTCACTGACGAGCTGGCGCCGAGCCGTGCGGAGGCCGCGCCCCTCGGTGCGGCACGTCGCGCGACATGCTGGCCACCAAATTCCCTCCGCGCGAGCAACGCCTGAAAATTCAGGTCACGACGTCGGGCGCGCCGGCGCTCGGGGGACGCCGCCCGAGGCCGACGAGGAAGACTTCGCTGCTCTGGCTGCGTGTGGCTTCGGGCCGCACGACTCGACACTCGACGTAGCGCGCGACGATAGCGCGCTTGAGCTCGGCAAACTCGGCGCTCATGAACAGCTTCACCACGAAGTGCGAATCTACGGCCCCGAGCTCGTCTGCCACGGCCAGCGCACGCGTGCAAAGCTCGTAGCTCCGCGCTTGGTCGCTAGCCCGAGTGCCGCTCGTACGCGGCGCCATGTCGCTCAGCACGACCTGATACGGGCCAAACTCCGCGAGCACGGCACGTTCCGCGCTGAACACGTCGAGCTGGCGCGCGATCACGTTCGGCGGCAGCGCCTCCGTGATCTCCGACAGGTCCACCGCCAGCACCTGCCCCGACGGCCCCACGCACTGGCTGGCGTACAGGCTCCAGGATCCGGGCGCGGCCCCGAGATCGAGCACGTGCTGGCCGGGCCTGAATAGACGGTACCGCCGATGGATCTCCTCCAGCTTGAACACGCTGCGTGCCGGATACCCCGCAGCCTTGGCGGCTTTTGTATGCCGGTCAGGCCGGGCATAGTCCTTGGGTCGGCGGCTCATACGAGCTTGGCTAGCACGCTCTTGGTGCCGCTGACACCAGGTACGGTCGGGCAGTCCCAGCCCCCCACCAGGGCTTCGACCTTGGCGCGCCGCCCCGCTTGCTCGCACGTTCGAGCGACCTGCGTCGCGAGCTCGCGATCGGTGATCTTGCGGTGATGCGACACGCAGAGCAGCCGGCCTCGCGGCGCCAGAAGCGCCAGCGCCCCCGCCACGAGACCCGCGTTGTCTCGCTGGGTGCTGAGCACACCGCGAGCCCGCGTGCCAAAGCTCGGCGGATCGAGCACGACCCAATCAAAGCGGCGCTCCGCCCGCTGCGCGCGGGCGACAAAGCTCGGAACGTCGTCTTTGAGCAACCTGTGCTCGGGCCCCGACAGAGCGTTGAGCTCGAGGTTTTCCGCGAGGCGCGACAGCGCACGCCCCGCCAGATCGACGCTGACCGTGGCTGCAGCGCCGCCGGCGATCGCGGCCAGGGTGAACGCCCCGGTATAGCTGAACAGGTTCAGCAACGAGGCTCCGCGCGCGGCTTCGAAGACGCGATCCCAATTGGCGCGTTGATCCAGGAACAGGCCCGTCGCCAGCCCGTCCGATAGCTTTACCCAGAACGCGCACGGCCCTTGCTGCACGCGCAGCGACTCGGGTGCGGGGCTGCCGCAGAGGGGTAACGGCGGGGCCAAGAGCGCTGGATCAGTGCCGCGCAGGTCGGCGCGCACGCGCCGCTTCACGTACACGCCCCGGGCGCCGTGATCCATGAGGCATGACGCGATCTGCTCCCGCTGGAGCCAGGCCTCTTCGCTCGACACGGCGAGGACGGCATATTCACCGTAACGGTCGACCGTGACACCGGCGATCTCGCCAGCCTCTTCTCCGATCAAGCGGAATGCTTCGAGAGACCGGCCGAGCTCGAAGCGCGCGACACCTGCCGTCGTGAGCGCGGACGCAAACTGCGAAGCGGGAAGCAGTGCCGCCCCGGCGAGCCAGCTGTCGAACTCGGCGGGCAAGCTGGCCTGCGCGTTCAGCCGACCGAAGACGCGGTTCACGTGCAGCATGAGGCGCGTCGCCGCGGGCGCTCCAGGCGCTGTGTCTCCGACGATAGGGTGCCCATGGCGCGCAAGCGTCCGCGCCACCAGCTCTGGCGTGGCGTCGCCTTTGACCTCGACGAGGGCTCGCGAGCCGCTCCGGCGCCCGACCTTGTACTTTAGCCGGCGATTCGAATCCCCGTCGCCCAACTCGAGCTGGCCGCTCGGAGCGAGCCGACACCCCTCAAGCGCTACGACGGCGTGCAGGCCAGATAATACATCCGGCAAGTGGCCTGGCGCCGCGCCCGCCGACGCGCCACCAAAGCGTAGCAACGTCACCCCCGAGGCTCGTCGCGGCGTGGCACTCAGCGTCGTCAGCGAACCGAGCCCAAACTCCGCGAGCCGCTGCTCGAGCGAGGCGAACGAGTCGGCAGCCGGCGACGGCGCTGACCCGCACGCGACCCCCGCGGGTTTGTCCACGACGCAGTGGAGCGCGTCGCGATACAACGTGCGCTCACTGGACCAAGCACGAAGCAGGCCCTCAAACGCCATGGCTACCCTGCGCGCTGACGTCTATCGAACGACCGCAGCAATAAGGGACCCCACACCCGCGAGCCGTAACGCGGGTATGCAGCGCCCTCTTCGGAATGACTTGGGCGGATTACTTGGCGCGCCCGCCGCCGCGCTTGACCGCGCCACGGAGCTCTACAAGCCCATTACGCGCGCCGGGAACGCCGCCGTGCAAAAGCACGAGGTGTTGGTCGGGGATGATCTTCGCCACCCGCTGATTGAGCACGCTGATCCGGGTATTACCGTACTGCCCGGGCATCTTGCGCCCCTTCATCGTACGACCCGGCGTCATGTTCGTACCGATCGATCCGCCGTGACGACGGTACTCGTGGCTACCGTGCGTCTGAACCGAGCCCGCGAAGCCGTACTTGCGAACCACACCGGTGAATCCGCGACCGCGGGTCAAGCCTGCCACGTCCAGCAACTGCCCCGCCTCGAACACCTCGTCGAGCGCGAGCACCTGCCCGATCTCTTTCGAGGCGGCATAGGCGGCGTCACAACGAAACTCGCGCTGCACGCGCTTGGGGGCGATATTCTTGCTCTTGAACGCGCCGATCACTGCCTTCGACTGGTGCTTCTCTTTGACCTCGCCGAGGCCCAAGATCAGCGCGTCATAGCCATCTTTGTCGAGGGTCCGCTTGCCGACCACCGTCGTGTGGGCTTCGATGACCGTGACGGGCGAGACGGTGCCGTCCTCCGCGATCAATTGCGTCATGCCTAACTTGCGGCCAACCACGCCGGGGAAAAGATTCATTTTCAGGGAGCTCCACTATGAGTAGGCCGAAGGTGACTAGGCCAAGGAGGCCTTGGGCTATGCAAGCCACACGGCCGGACCGCGACGCAGAAGCGACGGCGATCGAGAACTGACCAAACGGCGACCTGCGGCGGGCGCGTCAATTAACTTCTCTCGTACCGATCGTCAAGAACCAGCGCCACCCACGGGGTAGGGTAGCGCCGAATTCCGCCAGCCTATTGGCGCCGTCGCCGCAAGAGCCGCGGCTGGTGATTGCCGGCCCGACGTTTACTGCGCACGAGCCGCGGGATTGCGTTGACGGCGAGGGGCGGGGCGGCATAATGCACGCCCCGAAATCAACTCCCGAGCTTTAGTTTCAGCTTCTGCCTCAGCCGGTAGCCGTTCTCAGCCAGGTTGTCCCGCAGCCTGCGTTTGCCGGCTCCAGGCTACTCGGAGGATCGGTTCTTCGTGGAAGGGCTCACCAAGGAAGCTACCCAAGCGCCGGACAACGCTGGTAAGTGACCATGATTACAAGCAAAATTGCCCAAATTGAGGAAGCCACGCTGCGCCAGGACGTCCCGGCCTTCCGAGTCGGTGACACCATCGCAGTTCACTACAAGATCGTCGAAGGTGACAAGCTCCGGGTTCAGGTGTTCAAGGGCATCGTCATCAAGCGCCACCGCGCAGGTGCTCGCAGCACCGTGACGGTCCGGAAGACCAGCTTCGGCGTGGGCGTCGAGCGTACGTTCATGGTCCACACCCCGCGGCTCGACAAGATCGAGGTCGTCTCGCGCGGCGTCGTGCGGCGCGCCAGGCTGTTCTATTTGCGCGACCTGCGCGGCAAAGCGTCGCGCGTTCGCGACCAGCGCGACCGCTGAGCTCGGCTCCGTAACAACGGTTCCATCACCTCGGCTCCGTAGCAACCGGCTCCGTAGCAACCGGCTCCGTGACAACGGGGCCGCGGCGCCCCCACCGGTCTTTGTACCTCCTCGCGATCGCCTCCGAGCGAGTCCTTCGCAGCGTGGCCATTTGGTAAGCGCCTGCTTCGGCCGTCTGCCGCGCGAGCAGTGTCTCGTCGAGCCAGCGGTATGCGCGCAATTGAGCGGGATAGTGGAAGGCAATTCCCGAACGCAGCTATGCTAGCGCCTGGTTACGAGAAACCAGCCAGGGCCCCCGTCTCGGGAATGCTGCTTATCGATGAGTGAATGCCAGCAGTGTGGTGAAGCCAACCAGGATCGCGCCAAGTTTTGCGTCGTCTGCGGTGCGCCCCTGCTCGGGCCTTCGAGCGCGAGTCCAATACGCGCGCCCTCCGCAGCGCCCGCAGGCCGCGACTCACCCGCCAAGCCCCTGGGTGTTGCGAGGGGTACCGGCAGGCCCGATGCGGGCGCCGCGGAGGCGGGGGACGCCCCACGAGAGTTGGGAGCCGATTTTCCACTCGACGGGCCCCGCACTTTGGTGGGGTTCCTCGTCAGTTACGAGAACGTCGAGGTCGGCCAGTACTGGCCGATCCATCAGGGCAGGAACGTGCTCGGGCGCCAGGGAGCGGCGAATGGCCTGGATATCGAAGTGGCTCATCCCACCACGTCGTCGTTGCATGCAGTATTGCTCGGCGCAGCGCGGCCGGGCCGCGTAGTGCTCGAGGACACCGGCAGCACCAACGGCACCTTCGTGAACGAGAACGCTCTGGCCAAAGGCCAACGTTGGGAGCTCCGCGACGGGGACCGAGTGCGGTTCGGCCTATTCGAGACCATCATCAAGCTGATTCAGCTTTAATCTCAGAGAACCCTCCCGTCAGGATTGTGACATGTCGTTTCACTCGGCTCTGCTGCTCAAGAAGACCGTAGCCCAGTTACTGGGACTGGGATTGGTCCTGTGCACGTCGCTCTCTGCGTGGGCCGCGCCGGAGGCGAAGATCCTGCGCATCGATCCACGCACCAGCCTGGAGAGTGGCAACCCCATCATCACCACGATCGTCGAGGTCTCGCAGAGCAAGCGCGTGAGTGAAGCCGTCGCCGACTGCGCGGGGCTGAGCGCGGACGCGCAGCTCGACTGCATGAGCGACGCGCTGGAGAAGCCCAACTCGCTGTATCAAGCCATCCCCTTCCCCGCCAAAAACGCCATCTTCGCGGTCAGCGTCGATGACATGGATCGGCCGGCGAAATACATCAGCCACGCCAAGTGGGGGGAGAGCGGGCGCGAGCCAGGCGTGGGCACGGCCTGGTTGATTTTGATCGACGCCGATCGGCGCATGGGCGCCTCGTTTCTGGACGCGCGGCACCTGGCAGGGCGCTTCGTGGCCGCGATGGGCCCGAACGACATCGTGAACTTGATGTTCTTCAACGACCGCCAAGTGGTGCGCGACTCGCAGTGGCTGCCCACGTCGAAGCAAGCCCAGGCAGCCCGGTTGATCGACTCGATCAAAGAGACCTACGCGAGCACGGGCCGCAACCGATCGCTGCTCACCATCATCAAGACCGCAGCCACCGACGCGTTCAAGGCCCTGGGCAACGTGGGCAACAACGTCAAGGTGCCGATGCACCAGGCCATGGTGGTGCTCTCCAGCGGCTTCGGCGGCACCGACCCCTCCACGAGCGGGCCCGGAGCTCTAGAGCTCCAGAAATACATGAGCAACGGGCGTTTCCCTCAGGACAACACCGCGTTGCCCAAGACGCCCGTACCGGTCATCAGCATCTACTTTCCGCACGCCACCTACGACGAGTTCAAGAACAACTCGCTCGATTTCATGCAGAACCTGGCCAACCCGCAGATCGGCGGCTTCTTCAGCGTGATGCGCAAGGGCGAATCGAAGCGCTCGGACGACATCGTGCGCGCAGTGAGAACGCGTTTCTCCACGATGAACATCGTCAAGTGGAAGGTGAGCTGCATCGCGCCGAAGATCACGCAGTCCTTCAAGCTGGTCTTCAACAACGTGAATCCGCCTATCGTCGGTGACACGACCTTCGAAGAGGTGCCCATCGGCATCGACCCGACGACGTGGCCTCTGGACGTCGATCGGGTGCAGACCGCCGCCCAGGTAGGCGACGGAATTTATCCCGGCGGGCGCTTCAAAGTGTTTGGTGATTTTTGCTGGGGTGGCGACAAGAACCGGTCGGAGGTTTATTTTCTGCCCGCGGGCTCCAGCCCGCCGAGCGATCTGAAGACGACCGATCTGGAATCGGCGCGGCGCGCGCAGAAGCAGCTCATCGGCCAGGGCATGCGCGGGACCGCTCTGCAAGCGGCCGACGCCTTCGTGGAGTTCGAGGCCCCCGATTCCGAAAAAATCATTCACGGCGCCGGAGCGCGAGCCGTGGCCCGCCTGGTCGTGTTCGACAACAAGGCGTCCCGTACCAGCGGTGTGACGGCGGATTCGATCCTGGAGCTCAAGGCCACGACCGCCCCCTTCCCGATCATGTGGGCGCTGGGCGGCATGTTTGCCCTCACCGTGGTAGCGCTGTTGCTGGTCGTGCTGCTGCGCGGCAATGGGCGTAAGCGGCCGGTCCAGGCCAAGGCCGCTCCGAGCCCTGCCGCGCCGCCCTATGCTCCCTACGGCGGTGGTGCGCCGGTGGCTAGCCGAGGGCCCGCGACGGTGCACCAGGCCACGCTGCAAGGGGCCGCGGGCGTTTTTAGCGTCAGCGAAGGCACGGAAGTGAGGGCGGGGCGCGACGAGGCAAAATGCGTGGTGTTGCTCGACGACGCGAGCGTCTCGGGCGTGCACGCCACGCTGAAGATCGAGGGCGGGCAGTTCTGGGTGCGTGACGAACGCAGCAACAACGGCACGTTCGTGGACGAGACGCGGCTAGCGCCGGGCGCTTGGACCGTGCTCCGGAGCGGCTCCCGGCTGCGCTTCGGCCCCGTCAATTTCAGCGTGCGCCTGGAGTAAGAGCCGGCCTCTTCGAGGGAATAGGTGCTGAGCACGCTCTAAAGCCACCCGTCGGGGTGGTCGTCCTGGTCTTCCATGCGTGCTCGCATATTGCCCATGCTTGGTTCGGGATAATGTCGGGCGGCGGCAGACAAAAGCCGCGGCTCGGGCTCTATTTGCGGGGCGGCGACTACACGTACCAAAACGAGATCGTGATGGGCGCTCACGACGAGTGTCGCGAGCATGGGGTCAACCTGTACTGTTTTGCGGGAGGCTTGCTGGCGGCCGCCGATCCCCGCAGCCTGGTCTACGATCTGTGCGGGCCCGGCGATCTGGACGGCGTGATCCTGGTGCCCGGCACGATGGCGAGCGAAGACAGCCCCGAGGTCGGGGCCCTGTTTGAACGCTTCGCGTCCGTACCGCTCTGCACCATCGGCTCTCCTCGAGCCGGCGTGGCGTCGCTCGGAGTCGACAACTCGAGCGGCGTGCGGCAACTCACGCTGCACCTCATAGAACGGCATCAACGCCGGCGCATCGCGTTTATCGGTGGGCAGAACAACGAGTCCAAGCGGCGCCTGGACGGTTACCGCGAAGCGCTGCGCGCGGGCGGCGTGTTCTACGACGAACGGCTGATTGTGCAGGGCGACTTTACTCCGCCCTCGGGCGCGCGCGCGGTGGCCACGTTATTCGATCAGGGCGGGGGCTGCGACGCGATCGTTGCTGGCAACGACTGGATGGCGCTCGGCGCGCTGGACGCCCTCGAAGCACGCGGGCTGCGGGTGCCGGAGGACGTCGCGTTGGTCGGATTCGACGATATCGAGCAAGCCCGCTTCGTCACGCCGCCCCTCACCACGGTCCGCCAACCACCACGTCAGCTCGGAGTACTGGCGGTTCGCCGCGTGCTCGCCATGCTGGAGGGCGACACGGATAGGCGGCCCTTGCTGCTCCCGACGGCGACGGTCATCCGCCAGTCGTGCGGCTGCCTCGCACCCAGGCCCAACCTGGAGCTCGACTTACCCACGCCAGACGAGTCCTTGCTCAGCGCGCTCGGCAGCCACCGCGGCGCATGGATCGAGGCCGTAGCTTCTTCCGCGCCGCTACTCGATCAACCCACGCACAGAGATGACGTGGACCCGGACTTCCCCGCGCGCCTGGTCGATGCTTTGCTCGCGGACCTGCAGCGGAGCACGGATCATCAGTTCGTAATGGCCGTGGACGGGGTGGTGCGTCAGGCCGCTCTCCTCGGCAACATCGCTGCGTGGCATGAGACTATCTCTCGCCTGCGCTGCGAGAGCGTGCTCTCCCTGGTGGGCTCCGTGCGCGCCTGGCTCAGAGCGGAGACGGTCTTCGAACAGGCGCATGTCTTGATCAGCGGTCTGGCCGAGCACGCGCAGGCCAAACGCAGGCTCGAGAAGGAGACGCTGATGCGCAACCTCGAGGAGATGAGCGTGGCGGTGCGTACCGCGCTCGACATCAGCTCGCTCCGAAGCGCTCTGGCCAGCCACCTACCCAGCCTCAAGATCTCCAGCCTGCTCGTGGCCGCGCACGCTGGATCGCCGGGCCCGGACGACTACTCCGAGCTGCTCTTGGCCTACGACGACGAGCGCCAGCTCAAGCCGGAAGCGAGCGACCGGCCCTTCCGCACCGGGGAAATCGTACCGATCGACGTGCAGCCGCCGTGGCGGCACAGCGTGATGGTGCAGCCGCTGTTCTTCAAAGAGCAGCCGCTCGGCTTCTGCGTCATCGAAATCGGCTCGCGCGACGGCAGCGTCTTCAAGACCATCCCGGAGCTCATCAGCACCGCGCTCAAAGCCATCCAACTCGCTGAGGCGATCATCTTCGAAGCTACCCGGAGGCAGCACGCCGAGCAGACGCGAATGGCGCAGGAGCTGGAGATCGCGGCGCGCATTCAGACGGGCATTTTGCCCGCGCGCCTCGAGGTACCCGGTCTGGAAATTGCGACGCGCATGTTGCCAGCGACCGAGGTGGGGGGTGACTACTTCGACGTCCTGCCCTGCGAGGACGGCTGCTGGCTCGGCATCGGCGACGTGGCAGGCCACGGGCTGCACACCGGCCTCGTGATGCTGATGATCCAAAGTATTGTCGCCGCCACCACGCTCTGCCAACCCAATCTCAGGCCTGGACAGGCCTGGACCGCGCTCAACTCCGTGCTCTACGACAACGTGCGGGAGCGCTTGCAGCGCGAGGAGCACGCCACCCTCACGCTCCTACGCTACCATGGGGACGGCCGCCTGCAATTTGCGGGCGCTCACGAAGAGCTCGTGGTCTATCGCGCAGCGCGGAAAGCGTGTGAGGTCATCGAGACGCCTGGCCTATGGGCAGGCATCGTCAAGACGCCGCCGCCGGGCGGCGTGATCGACAGCGAATGTAGGCTAGAGCGCGGGGACGTGCTCTTGCTCTACACCGACGGCCTCACCGAGTCCCGAAACCGAGACCTCGGGCTGTTCGGCGTCGAGCGCTTGTGCGAGACCTTACGCGACGCTGGCGAGCTTCCGGCAGCGGAGATTTTGGAGCACATCCTCACACAGCTGCGCGCTTGGACGACGCGGCAGACGGACGACCTGACGTTGGTCGTGCTTCGTTATCAGGGCCCGCCCTAGTACCTCATGCCGGCCCGCGCCCAGCCCTTGCTTGCCGGGAGCTGGCGCGCTTTTGCGCGCGGGGTCGTTTACTTTGCGCTCAGCCTCAGGGATGGGCGCTATAAGAGGTCTCGAGGCGACAATGATCCCAGGTTTTGGTAAGCAAAGCATCAGTATCGGGAGCGCAGCCAAGAACGACATCCGGCTGGGTGGGCCCGGGGTGAACGCCGAGCACGCGCGCATCGAGCGTCGCGGCGGAGCTCTCGTTTTCATCAACTTGGGCGGGGGCGCCACCCGTGTCGACGGGAAGGCGCTCGGGGCCGGTGAGGAGCACGCCTTCGATTTCCGCGTCGCTTTTACGCTGGGAGAGGCGACGGCGCTGCCGCTCACGCATCCCGCGATCACCACGCTTATATTGGCTCGCGGCCAGGCACCCGCGCACGCAGGTCCAATCCGCATCGGCAGGGATCCACTCCAGAACGACATCGTCGTTCAACATCCCAACGTCTCCGCGCAACACGCGAGCCTGACTCGCTCGCCGCTCGGCATCGCCGACAATGGCTCGACGAGCGGTACCTGGCTCGGCAAGGAGCGGCTGTTGCCGGGCTCTACGCACCCCCTGACCGCGGGCGCGGCCGTCGCGCTCGGGCCCGTGCCTTTCGCGTTCACGCTGCTCGAGGAGTTGGCGGCGGCCGTGCCGCAGCCGGCGGGCTCCCCCGCGGCAGCGCCCCACATCGACTCGGGGACTCGCGCGCAGCCGGACGCAGGGGCCGCTGGACCAGGCGCGCGCGCCCGACACAAGACAGTGGTCGGGCAGTTTGCGGTAGAGCCGGGCGGCTCCGGGCAGCAAACCAAGACCATTGGGCGCACGCCGGAGAGCGACATCCAGGTCAGCCACCCTCAGGTCTCGAGCCAGCACGCCTTCCTGCATCAGGTCGGACCCGATCTATTCATCGAGGACCGCGGCAGCCAGAACGGCACCTTCGTGCGGGGCCAACGCATCCCCGCCGGCCAACGCATCGCGGTCAAACACGGGGAAAAGGTCTTCATCGGTCCCATGCCGCTGCGCCTGCAGTCCGCGGCGCGCGAGATCTCGGTGGTGATCGAGGACGCCGCCACCTGGGAAGGTCGGCCGCTGTACGAGATCGAGGCCTGGGATCTGGTGCTCGAGGTGCCCGATCGGGACAAGTCAGGGCAGACCAAGGTCTTGCTCGATCACGTGAGCTTCAAGGCCTTGCCGGGGGATTTCATCGCCCTCATGGGGCCGAGCGGCTCGGGTAAGACAACGCTGCTGCTCACGCTCAACGGTTACCTGCGCCCCACCCAAGGGCAGGTGCGCATCAACGGTGAAGACCTGCACAGCATCTACGATGCGCTGCGCGGCTCCATCGGTTACGTGCCACAGGACGACATCGTGCACCCAGAGCTCACGGTCTGGGAGGCCGTGCGCTACAGTGCCAAGTTCCGCTTACCGCCCGACTACTCGGAAGAAGAGATCGACCGGCGCGTGCTCACCACGCTCGGGCAGCTCGGCCTGGAGGGCGTCAAACATTTACAGATCGGCAGACCGGAAAAGAAGATCTTGAGCGGCGGCCAACGCAAGCGCGTCAACATCGCCATGGAGCTCGTGACCGACCCGGTGCTCATGTTCCTGGACGAGCCGACGAGCGGCCTGGCCGCGGATGACACGACGGCCCTGGTGCAGCTCCTGGCCGACCTGGCCAAGCAGACCGGCAAGACCATCATCACCACCATCCACCAGCCGGCAAAGGACGAGTTCGAGAAGTTCAACCTGGCCTTGATCATGGGCATCGGCGGTCTGCCAATCTACTTCGGGCCGACGCATCCCGATGCTTACCGCTTCTTCGGGAGCTGGCTCGAACGGCAGGGCAAGCCCAACGACGTAGACAACCCGCGCGACATGTTCGACATGTTCAATCAGCGCGAGCAACCGGTATTCGAGGCCCTGCGAGCGCAAGACCCCGCGGTGAGTAGAGGTCAAGCCCGAGCTCTTGCCGCGCGCCAGTGGCACGACGAGTTCTTTACGGACCAGAACGCCACTTTCCGCGCCATGTTCAGCGGGCGCCGGCAGGTGGGTGCGGGCTCTGACAACAGCAACGTGCCCACACGCCGGCCGACGACGCACGGCCAATTTTGGTACCTCTTCTCGCGCTACCTCAAGATTAAGCGACGCGACGTGGCCGGCACGGCGATCATGTTGTTGCAAGCCCCGATCATCGGCGTCCTATTGGCCCTCGTGTTCGGAGGCCAGGAAGACGTCATCCCCTACTGGTGCCTGGGGGCGATCCAGGAGCTCGCGTCGCGCTCCGGGGATCTGGCGGACGGAGGCAGCAACTTGATGCGCAGCATGCGACCTTCGTCGGACAACGCGGCGGCGATCTTCTTCGTGACGGTGGCCGCCGTGTGGTTCGGGACGAGTAACGCCGCTCGCGAAATCGTGAGCGAGCGAGCGATCTATGTGCGGGAGCGCATGGTGAACTTGGGGCTGTTCAACTACGTCATCTCGAAATTCGTGCTGCTCAGCTTGGTGACGGTCGTGCAGTGCACGGTCCTTCTCGGGATCGTCTTCTACACGCTCGGCTTTGCCGGCGGCACGCACGCTTTTACCGTCAGCCTGGCGACGCTGATCGCGACCGCGATGAACTCGGTCGCCATCGGCCTCACGCTGAGCACCGTCGTGGTCTCGAGTGAGGCCGCGATGGCGCTTACCCCGATCGCCCTGATCCCGCAGGTGGTGCTCGGCGGCCTGATGGTGCCCATGACCACCAACCCCAACCTGGAGCTGCCCATGCTGCTCATGCCGGCGCGCTGGGGCTTCCAGGGGCTCGTGGCGCAGGAGCGGCTCGCGATCAAGGGCGAGCCCGCGTGGATCATCGACCTCGAGCGCCCGGATTTGAACAGCCTGGAGAACTTCATCACCTCCGGGAAGTTCTACTGCGCGGAGGCCCAAATCGCGAGCGACGGCCTAAATGGCGCCTGGGGTTTCACGCACTTCGAGGCGGTGTGGTTGCCGATCGCGGTGCTCGGCGCCATGATGGTGGTGGTGCTGGCCGCGACACTGTTTATCCTCAAACGGCGCGACAGCATCTGAGACAAATCCCCAAGACAGGTCATCCAGTACCCGAGTCTTGAAAGCTACGAGCCACGGGACAGCCACTTGAGACACAGCCTGAAAGACCCGATCGCCCCTTCCCGCCGCTCGCTCGTGCTCGGCGCCGCCGCGTGGGTGAGCTGCGCGGTCGTGCTCTGTAGCGCGTGCCAGGCCGCCTCGCCCACGCGCCGCACACCGGCGGAGGCGACGGCGGCAGAGCCGAAGGCCACAGGGGAGATGCCTCGAGTGCACGTCCGAGCCGAAGGCCAGCTCGGGCCTGGGGGTGGCGTGCTGTTCATCGACCTGGCGCCGCCGGACGGCGCCAAGCTGACCCTCGATGCGCCGCTGTCCGTCGGCGGGAGCGGCGGTATAGGGCTCGGATTTCCACGCCGGCTGAGCGGGCCACTCAGTGAGCATCGGCTGCCGCTGCGGCTCCCCATCGAGGTGTTGGACGGAGCCACTGGCCCCGCCGAGGTGGAGATCTCCTACTACTGGTGCACGGACGGCAATGAAGCGGCGTGTCGGCGAGAGCAGGCGCGGCTCAGCGTGGAGCTGGATTTGAGCGGGAGCGGCGCCGGCGGCGAAGCGCACGTGAGCTATCGCGCCCGCGGCGACAAGTCCTGACGGCTGCCGGCTGTACCGCGGCCATCCACGGTCAGATTTCGCCGGTTTTGCTCTTGCCGATCCATTTCCGGATCTCTTCCTCGATCACCTTGAGCGCTTGGCCCTTGAATGGCCTGAGCAAGAAAGGCACGTCCAAGTCGAGAGCGATATCGCTCTCGTTGACCTCGATCATCCCTTTCAATGACACGCCCTTCACGTTGAAGCCGATGTTGGCTTTGTTGTCGCTTTCCCAATCACAGGTCGGCGAGTAGTTGGAAAAGCGGCTGCTGTAGCTGCCCCAAGCGGCTTCGGCCACGCGTTTCGCCTGTGCTCGCCCCAGATCATGCGCGACGATGTGCTTCATATACACTGTCTCGCCAGCCCCTCCCGCGAAGTCAAGCTCGAAAGCGTAGGCGCCGCTGGACCTCGTACAGGCACACCGCGGCCGCCGCATTGACACAGTATGAGTCCGCGGCCGTACAAAGGTCGATGGTGACGCGACCGTCGGCGGCGCTGCGCAGCCCGTCAGACAAGCCACGCCCCTCGTTGCCGACGAAGAGGGCCACGCTCCCCACGGGCCAAGCTGCCCGATCGATCGACGCCCCCTCGCGAGCGACCGTCGCCAGCGTGTGGATGCCGCGCTCGCGGAGCAGCGCGAGCAGCCCTTCGCTCGAGGGCAGCCGGCTCAGCGGGAGCTTGAACAGACTACCCAGGCTGGTGCGCACTGCCTTGGGATGATAGGGGTCACTCGAGCCCACGCAGATCACCCCCGCCGCATCCGACGCCAGCGCCGTGCGAATCAGGGCACCGACGTTGCCCGGCTCGTCGATATCGACGATGGCGAGATATACCGCTGGGGCTGGGCGGCTCTCCAACAACTGCGACAGCGACAGCCCGCTCGGTATCGGAAACAACGCGGTGAGTAATCCGGAACGCCGGCCCTCGGAGAGCGCGAGCAGCTGCGCGTCGGGGACGAAATGACATGCGCAGCCGAGCGCGGCGACTTGCCGCAAGAGCAGCTCGACCTCCGGCTGCTCTTCACGCAGGCTGGCCCCGATCAGAAGGTGACGAGGCGCCCAGCCGCTGCGCACGGCGCGCTCCAAGAGGCGCCGGCCCTCTACAGCGAATGCACCCACGCCCGCGCGGCCCTTTGCGGTCGCCACGCGCCGGACGTCTTCCATCACCTGCGAAAAATCACTCGCCATGATCCGGGGGCCAATGTGGACTATATGGAATCAATGGTCAAAGGCTCGGACACGGAGGAGATGCGCGCTGTCATCGTGCGCCAGCCGGGCGGCGTGGAAGGGCTCGAGCTCGGACGGGCTCCGGCGCCTGTGCTCGCCGCGGGCTGCGTGGAAATCAGCGTCAGAGCAACGGCTTTGAATCGCGCCGACCTCTTACAACGGCGGGGGCTCTACCCACCGCCGCCGGGCGCTTCAGAGATCCTGGGGCTCGAGTGTGCCGGCGTGGTGCGCGAGGTTGCGGCGGGCGTGACCGAGTACCGCTCCGGTGATCGAGTGATGGCGTTGCTGGCTGGCGGGGGCTACGCCGAGCGCGTGGTCGTGCCCGCAGGGCTCGTGCTGCCGATACCTAGCGGGTTCTCGTTCGAACAGGCGGCGGCCATTCCCGAGGCCTTTCTCACGGCCAGCGAGGCGCTGTTCAGCGTCGGCAAGCTCAGCGCGGGCGACTCGGTCCTGATTCACGCCGCGGCCGGCGGCGTGGGCGGAGCGGCAGTGCAGCTCGCCAAGCTGGCGGGAGCGCGCGTGCTCGCGGGCGCCGGCTCTGCAGAGAAGGTCGCGTGGGTCAAAGCGCTGGGCGCCGATCTGGTCTTCAACCATCGCGAAGCGGATTTCGAAGCGCTCTGCCTGGCAGAGACGGCAGGGCGTGGCGTGGACGTCGTGATCGATTTCGTGGGCGCCCCGTACGCCGAAAGGCACCTGCGTTGCCTGGCCGAGGCCGGTCGCTGGGTGGTCGTCGGTGTGCTCGGTGGGGCTTTGGGCACGCTGGACTTCGCGCGCGTGCTGCGCCGACGCTTGCAGATTGCCGGTCTCGTGATGCGCTCGCGCAGCGTCGCCGACAAAACGGCCATCGTGAGGCGTTTTGCCGAGCGCCTCTGGCCGCACTTCGAGAGCGGTGAGCTAAAGCCGATGATCGACCGCGTCTACCCGTGGGCGGACGTGCGCGCCGCGCACGAGCGTATGGAGCAGAGCTCGAACTCCGGCAAGATCGTGCTCCGGGTCACGGCCGACGCGCTGCCGGTGTAGATAGCGGGTCGGTGGAGGGCAGGGTCAGTAGAGGGGTCAAAGGCTGCCCTTTTTCTGCTTGTCCTTCTTCTTGAATACAGGGCGACCCCCGAAGTAAGAACGCCCAGTGTCCACCAGGTAACGCCGCCGGACGGCTTCGCGCCCGAGAAGCATCCGAAAACCCATCAAATCACGCGCCGTCAGCGTCAGGTCGATTTCCCAGCTCTGGCCGCCCCACGAGACGGCGGTGCGGATGACCGGGCGGAGCTCGCGCGAGCCATTCGAGCTCTTGACGTAGCGCTCGTCATGCAACGGTGCCTGGCAGGGCACCGGTTTGAGGCGGCTGCGCTGCAGCGGCAACACTACGAACCGAACCCCCATCTGACCACGCAATTGAAAGAGCTCGATATCCTCGGCGTGTAAGGACGAGCTACGCGCACCCGTATCCACCTTGGCCTTGACACGCTTGATGCCGAGATCCGGGAACTCGATCCACTCCCGCCACCCCATCACCGACTTCGGCGTCATCTCCCCCCTGCGTCAGCAGCAGGCCCTGCCAGACGCCTGCGCTCAGAGCTTACGCCGGGGCGCCGCTTGGGGCGGGATGTCAGGGCTCGAGCGGCCATTGGAGCAAACCGAGGGGGGACGTCACGGCTCACAACGGGCAATCGTAACTGAGCGCGGCAGCCCGCATAAGCAGTATTTTCCGGACGGCGGCCTTTCTAGCTCAAACGAGCGGCTCCTTTTCCGTATCCGCCGAGCGCTGCTCCCCCGAGCTCAGGTCTTCGGAGCTCAGGTCTTCGGAGCTCAGCAGCCTCAAAAGGTCGCCCTGCCGCACCGGCCGCTTCTGTTCGCCGAGCGCCACCACGCGCTCGAGCAGCGCGGCGCGCGCAGCGGCTGACGGCGCCAGGCCGAGCTCGGCGAGATGGTGACCGAGCGAAGCCTGCCCAGACAGCTTCCCCAAGGCATACTGGCGTCGGCGTCCGAAACGGACGGGCGCGAGCTCCGACTCGTACAGCCTTGCCTTCGCGTCGCCATCGGCGTGAATGCCCGCGGTCTGAGTAAAGACGTGCTCCCCGACGATGGGCTCGTTGTGCGCTACTTTACAGCCACTCGCGCGGGCCACTAACTGGCTCAAGGCCATGAGTTTGCTCTCGTCCACGCCCGTGGCTCGCCCGGCGTGATCTCGCATCGCGACCACGACTTGCGCCAGACAGGCATTGCCGGCTCGTTCCCCGAGGCCGTTCACCGTCGTATGCAGACCAGCGACGCCGACCCGAGCAGCCGCCAGACAGTTGGCGGTCGCGAGCCCATAGTCATCGTGGGCGTGGAGCTCGAACGCGAGCGCCGGGAATGAGCGGCGCATCCGCCGTACGTACCGCGCCACGCTCGTGGGATCGAGCACACCGAGCGTATCGGCCAGGTACATCCGACGTACGCCGAGTGCCTCGAGCGCCTCGACCAGCTTCATCACGTAACCGGAGCGCTCCGCGATGCCGCGCGACCAGTCCTCGAGATACACGCCGCTGAGCTCGAGCCCCGAACCGAGCGCCGACTCCAACGTTCGCGCCACCGCGGCGAGGTGACCGTCCAAGCTGAGCCCGAGCTGTAACCGACAGTGGCGCTCGGAGCCCTTGACCAACAAGTTGAAGCGACCGACTCCGGTCTCGCAGAGCCAATCGCTCGAACGGTTGCCGTCGGCGTAGCCCAGCGCTTCGAGCCGTGACGAGAGGCCCTCGCTCTGCGCCCAGTCCACGATCAGTCGCGCGGCGTGCCTCTCGCCGGGGGAGACGCGGGCGGAGCAGATCTCGATGCGGTCCACCCGCGCTTCGGTCAGCAGTGCTCGCGCGATGCAGAGCTTCTCTTCGCTCCGGAACGCAACGTCAGGCGTTTGCTCTCCGTCGCGGAGGGTCGTGTCCAGCAGCGTGATGGGGGTGTCGTGTCGTAGCTCGTTCATGGGGCGCTCCGCTCCTTTGGCTCGGCGACCCGACGTGTCATACGGCACACGCAAAAAAGGCCGCGTCTGCCGCGGCCTCTGGTTTCGTTTCGACGTCGACTACCGAGTCAGCGTGGAGAGCACCTCTGCCGCGGCCTGCGGATGCAGGCAAAGGCGGTGCTAATCAGCTGAGCCCAGCGTGTCATGTCGCGATCAGCTTGGCACCAGGCGAGGGGCGCTGTCAAGCTTGACCCAAGGCGCAAGGTTTCTGCGCG
>JAYTOL010000020.1:0-57928 GCA_043747815.1 Deltaproteobacteria bacterium | reverse complement strand
GCCAGCACATGCTCCTCGGTCGCTTCCCACTTGGTCGCGAACAGCTGTCCCTGGAGCTCGCTGCCCGCGCGATTTGCGTTCAGCGACACGTAGACACCCGCGTACTCGACGCCGGTGAGATCGAAACCGCGCAACCCCGTCGCGCGCTCGAAGTCTTGCACCGGCATCAAGGGCAGGCTGCCGCCGGTCTGCCCCCCATACTCATGCAGGTAGGATGCGATCGTCCGTGTGTGCCGGACTCGACCGTCCGCGGTCTCGATCGAGAACGGCGCGTAGATCAGCACGTCCTGCGCCATCAGGTAGGCGTGCGTCGGCTCACCACCTCGCAGCGTCACCTCCGTCCAGTCGAAGTCGACCTGGCTCGGGTCCGACTCATCGCACCAGCCCGCCCGGATGGGTCCACTCTCGATTCCAGTGCGCAAGCGTCGATAGGCGGCGCGCGGCGTATCGACGAGCCCGTCGATTCTTTCGTCCAGCGACACGGGCCGCGCCGGAGCACAACCATCATCGGGGAAGACGGCGGCCAGCGGCGAAATGTGTCCCTCAGTGTTGAAGGACGCTGGCTCCCGCGTCGTGATCTCGATCTGGAACGAGCCGCGCGCCGCTTCGGCGTCAAAGCCGAGCGTGACCCGCAGGTCGCGACGGAGCTCGACGACCGGCGGCACGTCGAGATCGAGCGTGCTCTCGAAGTCTCGTAGCGGGTAGTCAAAATTGTCCGCCTTGGCCGTGGTCGCCAGCAGCCGCCCGCCTGGAACGGTCGCATCGCTCGCTGGCGTGACCCAGTGCCGGAACGCGCCGCTGAGCGCCCCATCCCCCGTGCTCAGATCGATGGCGAGCTCGAGCTGCCTCTGCCGCGTGCCTCTGCAACCCGACCCTTCGTAGCCGAGGTTGGCCTCACCGAACACGACATCGCGACCGCTCAGCACCGTCACGTCGAGCGCTACGCTGGTGTGCTCTTCGTAACCGCCGATGGCGTCCGTCACGAAGCCGGGCTGCCAGAGCAGGCTGGCCTCGTGGTGCCCCTCCGCGAGCGCGACATACGGCGCGATCTCCGAGCTCTCCAGCTCCAGCGGCGTGAACGACGCCCCCTTTTCAGGGCAATATGCGTAATCGCCGCCGCTGAACTCCGACGTCTCGCCCCCCGCCACGTTCGTTGGACCCACGGCAACCTTTGGCCCCGCCTTGGAGGACGCGCTCTTGGCTCCGTCCCCGCAGGCGGCGGATAGCGTGAGCGCGGCGACCGTCGACCCCAAGTGCCTGAGCCTCATGCTCTTAGACTGACAGCGGACGGGAGAGCCCGAAAGGATGTTCAAGCCCGATTTTGGCTCGGAGCGCCGGTTGCCAAGAGGCTAACGTTTCGGCACGCACCCTGCGTCAGTGTTTCCCGGCGCGTCGCTCTGAGCGCGCAAGCCGGCCGCTTTGACTAGCGGGAACGCGGCTCGCATTGTGGCAGCCGTAACTTTGCTCTCGAGCTTCGTGCTCTGGGTCCCGAAGGGAGAGCGCGTATGCGGCTGAAGATACGTTCCGAGCAGGTCATCGTGATTACGTTGTTTGACAGCCAGCAGAACGGCAAGCTCAGGCGTGACCCCGAGGGTAGCCTGTACATGACGAGCGGCTCTGCTTCGGTGCACGGCGGCTACAATGGGCGCCGCCGCAGCCTGTACACGAGCGCGGAGCTGTACCCCTGGGCGACGGTGCTGATGGGAGGAGCGCTGGGCGCGGGCCTGGCCGCGGCGACGCGGCCTCCGAACGCGCTGGAAAGCAGGCGATTAGGGGCGGTTTGTCTCGCCCTCGTCTGCCTTTAGTGACCGTCCCGAGCGCGTGTAGTACCGGTGCCAGTCAAGATGCTGGAAAAGCACCCGAGCTCCGCCTCGCTCGCAGATGCCGTCTGGATTGACTTGCTCGATCCCACGGACGAGGAGCGGGCACAGACCCAGGCAGAGACCAAGCTGCGCCTGCCGACGCGCGCCTCGATCGACGAGATTGAGTCATCTAGCCGCGCCTTCGCCGAGGAGGGCGCTCTCTACTTGTCCACACCAGTGCTCGAGGGCACCGATTGTCTGAACGACGGGCTCTCGACGGTCGGTTTCGTGCTCTCGCCCGACCGACTCGTGACCCAGCGGTTCGCGCGGTTCGCGGCGTTCGACAAGGTTGCGGCGAGCGACGTCGCCGACGCTCAGCTCGGCCCGAGCGGCACCTTCCTCCGAATTCTGGAGACCGTGGTGGACTACGTTGCCGACGCGCTCGAACACGGGAACGCCGAGCTGGAGCGGATCTCGATCGCCGCATTCCATAGCGACCCACCGCGTGGGCGCAAGCCCGCTCACGCGAGTGAGGCGCTGCACGCGGCGTTGCGAAAGCTGGGCAGGATGGCCGCCGGCATCTCGCGGCTGCGGGACACGCTGCTCGGTATCCGCCGCATCACCGGCTTCGTGCTCGACGCGGGTGACGAGCAGCGTCCCGCGGCAGCCGTGCCTCGCCTGAAGGCGATCCAGGCCGACATCACCTCGCTCAGCGACTATGAAGGCCACCTCTCGGCCAAGGTTCAATTTCTGCTCGACGCCACCCTCGGCTTTATCAACATCCAACAGAACGACATCGTGAAGGCGTTGACGATCGTGTCCGTCGTCGGGGTGCCGCCGGTGCTGATCGCCGGCATTTACGGCATGAACTTCAAGGCCATCCCGGAGTTGAGCTGGGCATTGGGTTACCCGTATGCGCTCGGTCTCATCGTCGTGAGCGCGCTCGTACCGATTGCCTGGTTCAAGTGGCGCGGCTGGATGTGAGCGGGGGCGCCATTCGGGCAAGCCCGCCGTGCCGGTGTCTCGCGCGTCGCGCGTCGCGCTTCAGGGCGCGGGCACTGTCACGGTCGTGCTGGCGAGCGTGACGGCGGTCTGTGCCAACAGCCGGCCGTTGATGGAAGAGCCGGCCCCCATGTGGATCGCGGTCTTCGACAAGATGACGCCCTCGGCGTGTGCCGTGCTACCGACGTCTACGCTGCCGGCGACTTGCCAAACGATGTTCTTGGCCCGCGCTCCTCCGCTCAAGCTCATGCGCTGCGCTGCGCTCAGCGTCAGGTCCCCGGTCACCTGGAAGATCCAGACGTCTTCTGCGCCGCCCGCCAAGGTCACGTTCGTGGGGATGGTCACGGCGGATGTCCACTTGTAGAGGCCCGGGGCGAGCGTCAACCCGCCGATGGCCCCGTCCCCGAGGTTCTGGAAGCCCGGCGTCGGCCGATTCGCGGCGTCAGCATAGGCAGCCAGCATGTCCTCGACGGCCGTGGTCAGCTGCATCGGCGTCGTGTCATCGCTATCGGCAGCGTAAACACCGCCCACCACTTCGGGTGTCGTCCACATCGCGCCGGCTCTCGTCAAGCTAAAGCCCGTGACGTAGCTCGCCGCGGCCGGGCTCAGCCCCAAGTCGCCCGTGATGATCGAGGTGGGCACGTTCGAGACGGCTGACTGCGCGAGGATCGCGTACTCACCCGCCTCTCCGAGCGGCACTGGAGCAAGGCTCGCGCCCGCGGTAGCGGCGCCGGCAGAGCCGAAGTTGGCGCCGGCTGCGCCGCTGTTGCCGGAGGAGGCTCCTGCCGTTCCTCCGCTCCCCGAGCCCGCTCCGTTCGCGCCGGCGCCGGAGCTGCCGGTGAGGTTGCCTCCGGAGCCGCCACCGTTCGCCTCGGCATCATCTGATCCCGAGCAGGCCGACGCGGATAGGGCGAAAGGCAGGAACACGGCGAGCCGCGCGATAGGTCGAAGCAAAAGAGACGAGCAAAGCATGTGTAACCCCCTGAAGGTATTTGGCGAGGCCCAGCACCTCACGTCATGGCGAGGCAAAGCCTACGCACCTGCCGCGCCGGAGGACGCGGCAGATACGTGTATCGCTATCACGGCGCGGGCCCCGACGCGGAGGATGCGCTCGCCTGCGTGAGCGGGCGGTCAGGCCTTCGGCTTGACGACGATCTCGACGCGGCGATTGTTGGCGCGGCCCTCGGGGGTGGCGTTATCCCCGATCGTCCGGGTCGGTCCGAAGCCCTCCGCGCTGATGCGGTCGCTGGCGATGCCGCGCGAGACCAGGTAGTCGCGTACCGTCTGAGCGCGTTGCTGCGAGAGCTTCTGGTTGAAGTCCGCGCCGCCCTGCGAGTCCGTATGGCCCTCGACCACCATCTTGGACTCCGGATCCTGCTCGGTCAGGGCTGTCGCGACCTCGTTGAGCTTGATCTGTGCCGCCGGTAAGAGGTCGGACTTTCCGGAGGTGAAGAGCACGCTGCCGGAGAGGGTGATGACCATCCCGCGCGCTTCCTGCTTCACCGAGGCGAACTTGGCGAGGTCGGCTGCCGATTGCGCCGCACGCTTTTCCGCCTCTTGGCGCCGCTTGGTTTCTTCCTGGAGCGCGGCATTCTGGCTCACCAGCGCCTGATCCTTGGACGTGAGCTCCTTGTTGACGCGAGCCAGCTCCGCGGCGGTCATCTTGCCCTGCGTCTCGGTGTTGGCGTGCATCTGGGCGACGACCTGCTCGGTCTCCGCCGTCGCCTTCATGGTACGGGCGTGTGACTCGGCCGTCTCGGCGTGGCGCTCGGCGGTATAGCCGAGGTCGCGCGTCGTTTGCGTGTCCCCGTCATCTTCGAAAGACTTCTCCGCAGCGTCCAGTGACTCTTTCGCGGTGTGCAGATCCGTCGGGTTGAGGCTGGCGGCGGGGCCCGTGGCTGCTCGCGCGTAAGCCGTACGGGCGGAGGCCAGTTCAGGCGACACCGCCCCTGCACCACAGCCGGTGGCGCTAGAGAATGCGAGGACGAGACCTAGAGCAGAAATAGTTTTCATGGTGTAGCCGCCGGTTTGTTTGCCTCGAGCGTGCTGCTGGATTGCTCGACGGCCTTCTGTTTATCGTTGAGTGCGTTCTGTTCGTGGGCGAGGGCGAGGGCGAGCTCGGCGTCAGCACGAGCGCGGAGCAGCAGGTACGTCGCACGCTCGTTGTCGCCCTTGGCGATTCTCGCCTTGGCTTCGGCGATCTGCTCGTCAGCTAGCGCGACCTTGAGCTTGGCGGCGGGCTGATCGTCCGCGCCGACCTCGCGAGCGCTGCGGGAAGCAGCCTCCGCCTCCGCCATCGGCTGCTTGGGCTCCGGCCAAGACTTGCCACAGCCCACGACCAGGGGCAGGGCTAAGATCCAAACGAGTCGTTTTGACATTGTAAGTTCCTTCTCATTGGTGAGTTCTCTCCGACTGGGTGCGAGTGCACCTGGGTGCACGCGAGGAGCCACTCTGCGCCGCGGAAATTCATCGAGCACAAATCCTCGAGGACGAATCCTCCAGGACGAATCCTCCAGGACGATGAGACGCTGAAGCGTGGCTCAGAGGCGCGCCGAGCGGCCCCCATTCGATAAGATGATCCACGGCGCTTTCGAGCGCCTGCCGGCTGCGCCTCATCGGGCTCCACCCGCTACCCGCCGGCGATGAACCACCGCACGTCAACCGAATGAACCGGATATGGAGCGCATGTCCCTCGCTTATGTGCGCGGTAAGACGCTTTGATCAGGTTCGCTGAAGCAGGATTGTAACCAGCTACCTCGTACGCGCAAGGGTTATGCCCGACTTGTCGCGCATAAAAACCCGAGTGATGCCATTTGGCGGGCGCATGCATTAGCGCCTCATAGGCCATGCGGCAACGTCTCAGAGGAACAGCGTGCGTGCTAATCAGGCTTAAACTATGCCACTTTGTGCTCAGCAGGCGCGCAGCGCTGCCAGCACCGTGATGCCCTTGACGGTGACGGCTTTGGCGAGCCGAACAGCATCGAGGCACGCGCCGGCGCCACGCGGAGCGATACACAGCATGGGGCCTGAGCAACGTGCGCTGCGAAGATCTCAGCTAACGTAGAGCTGGAGACGCCGCTGTCGCCTGGGGATGCACGCGGCCTCCGAGGCCAGCGGGTGACGCTGTAGGCGAGCCACCGACAAAGGCGAGCCGCGTGCTCGACGGCGGTCGCGGAGAGATCGGACCCGGTGACCTCCAGACCGCGCGCGGCCAGAGCGCAGGCTTGCGTCCCGGCCCCCGTCCCGAGGTCGAGCGCGCGGCCGCTCGTGACGGCGTGCTGGCTCAGCGCTCGCTCCAGGTCAGGGTCGAGCTCGGGATAGTGCCAGGGCATGCCCTCGACGGGCGCGCTGCGATACATGTCATCCCAGTCTGGAAATCTTCGAGCGTTCATCGGCCCCTCCATCTTCGTTGCGTCAACTCGTGCCTCGCGTCCGCGGAACGCTCAGGGCACGGTCGCGCTCGCAGCATCGGCGCAGCAACGGAAGCCTGTCGAATAGTCGTGGTAACCGAAGGCGTGCGCGGTGGTGCGGTAAGCGCAGCCCTCACCGTTGCGGAGGGTGTCCATGAAGTAGCCGCCCAGAAAGGAGCCTTGGCGATCGGCAACCCACTCGTGCAGGTTGCCCACCATGTCGAAGGCGCCGTACTCGTTCGTGCAGCCCGGGAAGGCACCGCTGGCTGCCACCGTGTCGGGGAGCTCGAGCAAGCGCGGGTCGTTCATGAAGCTCGGCGTCCACATCTTTCTCGAGCTTTGGCCGCGCACCGCGCTGGCTTTGAAGAGGCGCGCCACCGGGTGGTCCGTCGCGCGACCGAAGCGGTCGTTGCACACGCTGGCGCGCCGAACGTCGCCGTAGGGGTAGCGCGTGTGCTGGGGCCCGCGGCAGGCGGTAACCCATTCCTCTGCCGAGCACAGCCTCTTGTTGGCCCGTTCGCACGCCAGCTCCGCTTGCGCGCCGCTGATGTAGCCCTGAGGTTTTCTGCCGGCGCGACACACCGCGACGATCTCCGCTTCGCTGCCGTCGACGGGCTGATTGCTGGGCCAATCGCTGAGCGTGCCCGCGGCGGACCGGCGGGCAATGGACGCCTCGTACCTGTCGATGCAAAAGGCGCTGCTCGCGCCCGAGTGGCTCGGCCTCGCGCTGCCCGCGCCCGCGCTCGGCAGGGCCACCTCCGCCATCTCGGGAGGGCAGGGCTGCACCTTCGGTAGGGGCGTGGGGAGGCGCGCAGGCGCGGAGCGCGGCGGGGGCGGAGCGCACTGTGTCGCCTCCAACATCACGATCGCGATCAGCGAGGCGAACGCCCCGAGCCGCCGCCGAGTCTCGCGCATGCGCGGCCATTGTGGCACGGCACGCCGCCCGTGTCGTGCAATTCCCATTGCCAAGACCCGCTGTGACGGCCGCTGTCAGGGGCTCGTCGACGCCGTGGGACCTGCTTCGGGGATGCTCTTACAGCAGCGGAAGCCGAGGTGGTAGTTGCCGTGGCTGTGCGGATCCGTCACCCGAGATGCATGCCAATCGGGGGCTCGCCAGTGGCAGTCGTCCTCGTGTGCTTCGTAGTGGGAGAAGATGAACCAACTGCCCTTCATCTCGGTCACTCCGTAACCTCCCGCGCTCGAGAGCTCCGAGGGCCGGGTGGGGAGGTTCATGTGTTCCGCGGCGTTGCCGTGCAGGTCGTAGACACCGAAGGGGCTGACGCACTCCGGGAAGGCGCCCGTGGGGAAGGTGTTCGAGCCGCACGACGCGAAGCCGCTGCCGGGACAGCCCGGGGTCTTGTAGCTGCTCGTCGCACACAGCGCGTGGTTTTTTACCGGCCCGTATGCCCAGACGCGCGAGCGTTCTCTGTTGTGCAGCCGCCGCATGTCGCGGCGGTCCTTGCCCCAGCTGTACTCTACTTCGGGCGCGCTCGACGCGCCGGCGCACGCGCCCTCCCATTCATGCGCGTCGCACAGCCGCTTGTCGACCGCCTCACACAGCTGTGACGCCTCGCGCGCGCTGACGTGGACCACTGGGTACTCGCAGGGGATATTAGGGAACTCGAATTGATCGATGCACGCGCGAGCCGACTCGGGGCCGCCGCTCGCCGTAGTGTACAGCGCGGCCATGTAGGGCGCCCCGCAGACGGCGTCGCCTGGACGCAGCGGTCGCTGCGTGACGGCCTCTCGACACTCGGCGCGGCCGCTCGGATGTGCGCTCTTGGCAGGGTTGCCTTGACTCAGGATCGAGGAGCGCTCGAACACCTGGCGCACGCGTGCCAGCTGCTGCGCCGACAGGCCGAGCTTTTCTTCTAGCTCGACGAACAGGCTCTCACGTTGCTCGCGCAAGGTTTGGCTCGCCGCGGCCGCCTCGCTCGCGGCCGGAATGACCACTCCGAAGGGGTTCCTCGAATCGGAGGTCATGGCCGACCTGATCGTCACCATCGCGACGGGAGACAGGGCTGGCGCTGCAGCAGCTGTAGGAGCTGCGTTTGGCGCGGCGGCCGCCGGTGGCTCCGCTGCCACGGCGCTGTTGCCCGCTGGGGGCGCGGGCGCTACGAGCGTCGCGAGCAACGCCGCCCCGGAGATGAAGGTGACGCGTTTTGTCCGCGACGCTCGACCGAGCGAGCGCTGGCTCGCTCCAACCAACCTCGAAACTGCAGCGGGGCTCACGTTTGTGATGACCGGCAAAATTCGGCGCGCCGTTAACAAACGTTGCGTACCGAGCTCGGGCGGTTCCGGCGCTTGGCACAGCCGCCGTCACACGTGACGTACCGGTCCTTGCGCGTGCTGTTGCGCGACTGTACCATCTCAGTGCAACACATACGGCGCGCCGACCACACCCCGCTGCGGACGCCGTCAAAGCAGCGACTTTTGGCGCCCGCGCGCCGCCTGTCGTGCACGGCTTGGGTGCGGTACGAAATGTGCCTTAACGACAGGGCGTGAGCCACACGGGGATGTCTGTTTTTAAACTTCGGCACAAGCCTACGCTGCTAGTTGGCGGTGCGGCGCTGCTCGCGTCGCTCTGCGGCGCTGTGGTGACTGCGGTCCACCATGTACCCCAGGCGGGTCCGTTTATCGCCAACTCGCTGCGGTCCGTCATTGGCATCAACGCCGTCGCAAACCTCGAAGAGCTCGTCGCCTCGGTCGAGGACACCTCCATGCGGGTGCGCTGGTGGGGTGAGCGTCCGCGTTCACTCAGCAGCGTATCTCGAGCCGTCACCCGATCCGACGTGCTCGCACCCGTGCTGCAATGCACCGATACCAGCCTCTCTCCGACCGCCCCCGACATCGCCTCCGACGCGAGCATCCCGGTGAGCATGGACAGGAGCGCGGAGGCGAGCCGCGGCGACAGCATTGACAGAGCGCTCAGAGAGCCTTTGGCCCAGGGCTTTACGCCAGCGCCCATCCCTCCGCCGTACCTGGAGGTCGCTGCCGAGGGCGACGGGACGTGGCTGCCAGTGCCGGATCCCGAGCACCCCGAGCGGCCCGCGCTGCTGTTCAAAACCCTGCTCCACCCCGATCCGGAGCGGCCCTGGTCGGAGCTCTTCCTCGTCGCCATGCCAAGCTCGTTGGTGCGCCTCGCCGCCGTCCCGGGCACTGCCGAGCCCAGCACCGACAATCCTGCCGCCGAGGCGCTGCCGCACCGTGGCCTGATCCCGGAGAGCCAACACGGTGAGCTGCTCGCCGCGTTCAACGGCGGCTTCCGCGCGGAGCACGGCCACCACGGCATGCTCGTCGACGGCGTGCTCTTGGTGCCTCCGCGAGCCGACATGTGCACGGTCGCGAGCTACGACGATGGATCGCTCCGCATTGGCACTTACGCCCGCATCACGGCGCAGGCACCCAAGCCGCTGTGGTTCCGCCAGTCGCCGCGCTGCATGGTAGAACAGGGCGCGCTGCACCCCGGGCTGCGCGACGCGAATGCGCGGGGCTGGGGGTCGACCCTGGAGGGCGACACTGTCATCCGGCGATCCTCGATCGCGCTCAGCGAGGACGGGGGAGTGCTCTACGTAGCCGTGACCAATTTCACTACAGCTCGCGCGCTCGCAGTGGGCATGCGTGCCGCCGGCGGCTGGAACGTGGCCCAGCTGGACGTCAACTTTTCCTTCCCCAAGTTCTTGCTGTTCCCACGCGACGAGTCGGGCACACGTCGCGCCGCGAGCCTGTTCGAAGGCTTCTTATTCGAGGCTGAAGAGATGCTCGAGGAGCCGACCGAGCGCGACTTCTTTTACGTGGTGCGGCGGCAGCGCGACGAGCGCACCGAGGCTCCCTCGCTCCTCGCCAAGCAGAGCGGCTGAAGCAGAGCGGCTGAAGCATCGGCTGAAGACAGACGGGCTGAGGCTCAGCGAACGTCGCCGGCGCAGACGGAGCCTTTGAGGCTGTCACACTCGAGGTCCGCCCAAACGCCGGTGATCAACATCCGCAGGCAATCCGAGTCATTGAGGTTATTGGGCTCCCCGACGTTCCAGTTCGTGTACACGACCCCCGGCGCGCTGGCGGCCGGATAGAACTCGGTCTCGTCTGTGACCCAGACCCACGTCGCCTCCCGCGTGGCGTCGGTGCCGGCGAGCCACGCTTCATAGCCCGCGAGGGCGTGGACGAAGTCGTTGTCCGCCTGATCGCGGATCGTGGCCAGATCCCAGGCCGCTCCGCGCGCTTGGCAGGAGGCCCGAGCGGCTTGCCAGGTCAGCTCCCTCGTTTGAGCGACATAGCAGCGCCGAGCGGGGCCTTCCCGTTCGTCCGCGGCGCAGCCGGGCGGCGTTGCGGCATCAATCTCCGGGCCGCTCCCCCCGTTCGCTGGACAGTCTGGAGCTGAGCCCGGAACGCAGGCGGCGCTCCCCCCAGCACCTCCCGGGCCCGGGGTGCTGGTGCCGCCCACGCCGCCCACGCCGCCCACGCCGAGCGCTCCGCCCACGCCGCCCACGCCGAGCGCTCCCCCGCTGCCGGCGATCGCGTCCAGGGTCGAGAAATCATCATCGGCGAGCTGAGGGCATCCCAAAACGAAGCAGAACGCCGCTAGGAGGCCCCAGTAAAGATGTGTAGAAAACCCCGCCTTCATCGATCGGTACGCTTCCACATGAACGGCAAGCGGACGTGCCGCCTTGATCCTCCGGGCGGCTCCGGCCCAAATTACTGCTCTTCCGCCAGCGCCTTCGCTCCCGCCGCGCGTGCTCGCCTCACCCAGCGTCCAACGCGCGGCGTCAGTCTGGCTGTTTCGAGGCGGAACACAGGCGCCAGGCTCGCTTCGCTACCGGGGCTTCGATATGCGCCGGGCCGCCCACGAGCCGACACGCTACGCCAACTGAAAAGGTGACATGGCTATGACAAGCGATCGCGCCCACGCCGAGGCAAGCTCATAGAGGAATGCCCCTCAATGTACCGAGCGCTCGACCCTATCCGGGCGAAGCGACTCTCGTAGGAAATGACCCTTACCGTACGCCCAGCGCGGCCCCGACGAGAGCCGAGAAAGATCAGCTGCTGAACGCTCCCGCCGAATTGGACTGGAGCACCATCGGCTTTCTGACGGTCGCTCACCTGCTCGCAGGCGTCGGCGTCTGGTGGGCAATTGCTCACTTCAACGCCTGGACGCTCCTCTTGGGCTTTGGTTGGTTTCTGCTCTGCGGGTCGAGCATCACGGCGGGTTATCACCGGCTGTTTGCGCATCGCACCTACGAGGCCTCGTGGGGCCTACGCCTGGTGGCGCTCCTGTTTGGCGCCGCCTCCGTCCAGAACTCGGTCCTGCACTGGGCCAACAACCACCGCGTCCACCACTCCAAGGTGGACAAGGACGGGGACCCCTACAACATCAAGCGTGGCTTCTTCTGGGCGCACATCGGCTGGGTGCTCTACCGAGACCACGAAACGGAGTTCAAGCGCGTTCGCGACCTGCGCGCCGACCCGCTCGTGCTGTGGCAGCACCGCTATTACGTTCCCTTGGCGATCGCCGTGGGCGCCCTCCTCCCCACGCTGCTCGGCGCGCTTTGGGGTGACGCGATCGGCGCGCTCCTCATCGCTGGCTTCTTGCGGCTGGTGGTGCAGTACCACATCACGTTCGCCACGAACTCCTTGGCGCATACGCTCGGGGCGCGGCCCTACGATCGCTCGACCTCGGCGCGCGACCACTTCTTGACCGCGGTGCTGACGCTCGGTGAGGGCTACCACAATTTTCACCACCGCTTTCAGAACGACTACCGAAACGGCGTGCGGCGGCGCGATTTCGATCCGACGAAATGGCTGATCTGGAGCCTGTCACGCGTCGGAGCCGTGCAGAACCTACGCCGAGTGCCCGAGGAAAAGATCATCCGCGCGCGCCGCGTGGCCCTCGAATCGTCTCGAGCTGAGCTCGGCGCTTCGGATGCCAGCGCGTCGAGCTCGTGACCCGCGGCTAGCGTCTTGGCTGTTCGCTCGCGCGCCGAGCTCAGATCGCTGCGGACAGCACGGCCGTGAGCTCCGCGTCGCCCAGCACGATGGGGTTGCCCTGCATGCTGCTCGATCGGCGCGCGTTCCTCACCAGCTCCGGGATCGCGCCGGCGGAGACGCCGTAGGCTCGGAGGGGCGGGATTTCGAGCTCGTCCGTCAGGGTTCGCAGCCAACCCACGGCGTCCTCGGCGCATGCAGAGGCGAGCCCGGTGAGGATGCGGGCGAGCTCGGCGTAGCGCTCGAGTGACGCGCTCTTTGGCTCGCGCGCGCGCAGCGCCTCGATGTTGCACGCCACCACCCCGGGCAGCAGGCGCGCGCACACGGCCCCGTGTGGAGCAGGGAACTTGCCGCCGATGGGCCCTGCGAAGCCGTGCACCGCGCCTAGCTTGGCGTTGGCCAGGGAGAGCCCGCCGAAGAGGCTCGTGAGCGCCATGTCAGAGCGCGCCTCGAGGTCGCTGCCGTCGTGAAAAGCGCGCCTCAGCGCGCGCGCTCCCCGGCGGATGCCCTCTCGGCTCAAGGCATCGGTGATGGGGTTGTGCTGACAGGACACGAAGGGCTCGATGACTTGCGTGAGCGCGTCTAGCCCCGTGGCGGCGGTGAGCGCGGGCGGTAGGCTCAGCGTGAGCTCGGGATCCACGAGCGCCACCCGCGGCAACATCGAGTCGCTGCGCAAGCTCACCTTCACCCCGTGTTCGGTCGAGCCGAGCACCGAGTTCTTGGTCACTTCGGCGCCAGTGCCTGCGGTCGTCGGCACCGCGATGAAAGGCAGGGGCGCCCGCGTGAGCGGCTGGCCCTTGCCGACGACCTCCAGAAAATCGAGCGGGTCACCCGGGTTCGCGATCAACGCCGACAGCGCCTTGGCGCCGTCGATCACGCTACCGCCACCCACGCCCACGACGAGCTCACAGGCTCCGGCGCGCGCAGCTTCGACCAGACGCAGCACGTCCTCGATCGTCGGCTCCCCCGCCACTCGCGCGACGCTCACCGTTGCTCCGGCGCTCTCGAGCAGACCACGCACCGTCGCCTCGTGCCGGCCGCTCTCCCCCGTGACGAGCCAGACCCGCTTGCCGAGCCCGGCAGCCAGACGAGGCAGCTCGCGCAGCGCGCCCACCCCGAACACTAGCTTGGTGGCCGTGGCAAACTGAAACATCAACGCGCTCCGGGCGTTGCCCAGCCCGCGTCCGGCGGCGCGAGGTTATCGTACGCGTGGCTCTGCCGCGGGCTCGCCATCAGGGGAGCCACGGTGTCCCGCCAGACCTGATAGTGTGCGGTGAGCTTGTGAGCCGCGGGCGCGTCAGCGTCGCGATAAGCTTCTACCAATACGAAACGGCTCGCGTCGTCACGCCGCTGGATCACGTCAAAGCGCGCAATGCCGGGCTCGAGCAGGCTCTGGCGAGCGTTGCTGAGGGTAGCGGCCTTGAACGCCTCGATGCCGGATTCGAGCACGTGTACGTTCACGATCACAATCAACATGGGAGCTCCTCGGTGGCTTGCGTGGCTTGCGTGGCTTGCGGGCGAGAGTCATCTCATGACGGCGAGCCGGGGGCAAATGGCGAGCCCGCTTCCGACGCGGAATTTCGATTCGAACTCCGCGGCTCGGGTGTACCTTCCGGCGGCCATGGCGCCCATCATTCAGGCAACGGCCGTCAGCAAGAGCTTTCGTCAACACAAGCGATTTCCGGGGCTGCTCGGCGCCATGAGGAGCCTGTTCACTCGGCAGTTCACCGAGGTCGTGGCCGTGAGCGAGGTCTCGTTCGAGATCCAAGCCGGGGAAGCCGTCGGGTACCTGGGGCCGAACGGGGCCGGCAAGTCGACCATGATCAAGATGCTCGCCGGCATCTTGCTGCCCACGAGCGGCAGCGTGCGTGTGCTCGGGCGCACCCCCCACGCGGAGCGGCTGAAGAACGCGCGAGAGATCGGGCAGCTTCGACACGCTCATGGTCAAGCCCATGAGCCCCTGGGCGTATCTGGTCTTTGCGGGCCTCAACCTGGGCTACCTTGGGCATATCGTGCTGGCCATCGGCATGCTGGCGTGGAGCTCGGCGGCGGTCGACATCGCCTGGACCCTGGAGAACGTGGCGTACGCCCTGGCGTCACTGCTGAGCGCAGCTGCCCTCGTCTGCTCGATGCTCACGATGATCGGCGCCTGCGCCTTCGTGCTCACGCGCTCGCGCTACCTCTACGGCATCTTCTTCGGCCTCTGGGAGCTCACGCGCTATCCCCTGAGCATGTTTCCGGTCCCGCTCCAGTGGCTGCTGCTCAGCGTCTTCCCCCTGGGCTTCACGAGCTACGTTCCCGTCTCTCACCTGCTCGGCAAGGAGACGGTCGTCGTGGGTGAGCTGGGCGCCCCGTTGGCGCTGCTGGCCGGTCCGCTCTTGGTCCTGCTCGCCAGGTTCCAATGGCGCTACTGCATCCGCCGCTACCAGGGCGCTGGCGGCTAGAGGAGAACTCGAGGAGCTCCTCTGGTATGCTCTGCGTCTATGCTCGACCCGGTGCTGCGCGAGGCTGACGTTCGCTACGTGTATCCCGTCTTTGCCATGGTGCTGCTCAGCTTCGTCGTGCAAGGGGTGCTCGGCCTGCGCCGGCTGCGCGCCATCAGCGAGAGGACCTACCCCAAGGGCTACTTCAGGTTGCTGCAGGCGCCGGCGGGGGCGGAGTTGCCGAGGCAGCCCCAGGCCGCGGCCCGCAACTTCATCAACTTGTTCGAGGTCCCGGTCCTGTTTTACGCCCTCGTCCCGCTGTTGATCCTCTTTGGTGTAGAGAGCGATCTCAGCCGTGGTCTGCTCTGGGCTTTCGTGGGCTTTCGTTACCTACACAGCGCCATTCACGTCACCGTCAACAAGGTCCGCTGGCGATTCGGCGCGTATCTGGCAGCTAGCCTGGCCCTCTTGGGCGCCTGGCTGCACTTGGCGAGCGTGCTCTGGATGCGCGGCGGCTGAAGGCTGCCCCGCGCGCTACTTTGCAGGGTGAAACACGACTTTTGGATTGTGCTCGTGGGTGCGCGGCGCGAGCCCTTCCTCGGACGCGGCAAATGACTTGCCCAGCGCTTCGTCCGTACCACGTGGGCCTTCGATGCGCACAGAGTCCACGAAGACCGACATGGTCTGGTTGCCAGTCCAGGCTCCGGAAGAGCCGACGACGAGCCCTAGCGTCTTGGCCTTGCCTTTATACTCTTGCTCGACCTCCACGGGCGTAGCGAGCGGGAAGGCATTCACGTGCAGCTGGGTGTATTTGCCGCGTTTGCCATCGATGAAGGGTTGCACGGCGAGCTGGTCGCTGTTGAAGGTGACGAGCACGGTCCAGACCACGCGCGTGATCGGCGCGCTGCCCACGTCGAGGGCAAATTCGTCGCGCTGGTTGATGTCGTTGACGTCGACGTTCAGCTCCACGCAACCTGCGCAGGGGACGCGGGCGGCGGCAGCTCTGTTCGACGCTTCGTACTTGGGGATCGTGAGGTCGGTGTTGTTTGCGAGCTCCGCCGGAGAAGCCGCGAGAGCATCCACCGGCACCCCGTCGTCCGTATCGAGCTCCCCGCCGCTCGCGCCGGTGCCGATGGGCATGCCGAGCGGGCGCCGGAAGTTGCCGACGCGCGGGGGCGCGTCCGAGCGCAATTGCGAGGCTGCGCCCGTGGCGCAGGCACCGAGGCAGAGCAGCAGAAGCACCCTTGGGGTGCGCACGCGAGCCCGCGCCCTGGCAGCGGCTGTCACACCAGCGGCTGTCACACCAGCAGCTCGCGATAGATGCCTCGTTGCATGGTGGGCCCCCCCTTGCCTTCGGGCAGGCCGAACCAGTCTGACTTCACCCCCAGCGCGTGGAGCAGCGTGTTGAGCAGGCGGTTGTGCGGCGCCGAGCCGTCCGTCTGCCCTTCGGGGCCGAGCGGGTAGTACAGGTTCTGGCGGAAGCGGCCGCCCGCGCTGCCGGCGATGATGTAGGGGAGGTCCATGAACGAGTGCAGCTTACCGTCTGACATTTCGTTGTTGTACAGGATGGCGGAGTTGTCGAGCACGCTGCGCCCGTCTGCCTCCGCGTAGGCCTCGAGCCGCCCGAGCAGGCGCGCCAGGCGGCGCTGGTGCCAGCGGTCGATGTCGAACAACATGTCGAGGAAGCCGGCGACGTTGTCGCAACCCTTGGCCGTGCTTTCGCCAAAGCAGTCGTCCCGCACCTTGCCGTGCGAGAGCTTGTGGTGGTTGTACTCGTGGTTCATGCCCTCCCACTTGAAGGTGGGGCCGCCGCTGCCGCGATCGAAGTGCAAGGTCGCGACGCGCGTCATGTCGCAGGCGAAGGCGAGCGCGAAGAGATCGATCTGCAGGTCGGCGATGGCGGGGTAGTGTTCGTTCTCCACGACCAGGGTCGGCTTACCCTGGTAGGCCCGGGCGCGCGTCTCCATATCGGGGTCCAGGCAGGAAAGGCCCGTGGCGGACACTTGCAGCTCCACCTCCCGCACGGCGGTAAAATGCATGTCGAGCTTCTCCCGATCAGCTTGGCTGAGTGGTAGCTGGCGGAGCTGTTCGAGCCGCCCCTGGACCAGGTCGAGCACGCTCTGGCGCCGCCCGAGGATGCGCGCGCGGGCCTCCGCGGAGCCCTCGACGCCCGTGCTGATGCCCATCAACGCAGCGTACGCATCCCAGGGGTTGTTGATCCCGGCGACGGCCTGCCCGGGCGCGCTGTAGGAGATGTAGTCGAGGGATTTGTAGTTGCCTGGCTTGCCCACCCAGAGATTGAGCGGGGGGCGCCGCCCACCCTCGCGCCCCGGGTTGATCGCTTTCGCGAGCACGTAGTCGATGCTCGGGCCCTGCGCGAGCCCGGCGGCGTCCGCCGGATATGCGGTGAGCTTGTGCGCCATGCAGCGGCCGTGGTCGTCCCCGCCCCCGGGATCGCGACCGCCGCTGCGCGGGGCCATGTGGACGCCGCGTGGGAAGAGCAGCTTGCTGCGAAACGGGAGCAACGCCTCGTTCGCGGTGCCGAGCAGGTGCGAGTCAGTCAGCGCACCGTACGGCCCGCGTGGGAACCAGCGCGTCATGTCGACGCCATTGCAGCCGAAGAATACGCCGAAGCGCCGCACGACGCCCGCCTCGCGCGCCACCGCGTCGCGCGGCTCGAGTGCCTCGAGAAAGGGCAGGCCCAGGCTGATACCGCCGAGCCCGCGCAGAAAACGACGGCGCGACACCGGCCTGGACGGGGCGGCGCTCATTGCGCCCTCCCTGTCGGCGCGGGCGAGAGGAACTGTGGGCTCTGAACGATCTGGACGATGATGTCCGCGATCGGCCGCGACTCGGCCGCGAGCGTGTCGAGCGTCGACAGATCGCTCTCGCTGAGAGGACGCCCGTACGCAAACTCGAGCCAGCGCCGAGCATAGCAACGGTGCGCCTCCTGGCTCTGGGCGAGCAGCTCGACCAGCTCCGCGGCCCCAGCAAAGTGCACGAGCCGCCCGTCCAGCACCATGGCGCCGGACGTGTCGACGGCGGCGCCGTTTTCCCTCGAGCGCCGCTGGCCGATGGCGTCAAAGCCCTCGAACGCAAAGCCCGGCGCATTGATCTCCATGTGGCACGACGGGCAGAAGCTCTGCCCCGTCACCAGGTTGACTTCGTCACGCGTGGTGACGATCGGCTGATCCGTCTCCGGAGGCGGCGTGGTAGTGGCGCCGGGAGGCGGGTCGGGGACCTCGCGGCACAACAGGTCGCGGATGACGAACAGGCCGCGATGGATCGGGTCCGTGCGGATCGAATAAGCGTTTGACGCCAGATAGCCCACTTGCATGAGCAGCCCCTTGCGCTCTCCGGGCGGTAAGCTCACGCGCGCGAACCGCCCGCTACCAAGAGCTTCGGCGCTCGCGCTCGGCACGCCATAGAGCGGGGCCAGGCCCGCGTCCGCGTAGACATAAGGCGCCGTGAGCAGCTCCTCGAGGCCGCCGCCGCTCTGAAGGATGTCGCGCACGAACAGCAGCGTGGCTCGCCGCACCCGCGCGATGAAGCCTTTCGGCGCGTTGGGATACGCCGCCAGGTCTGGGCTGATGCGCGCGAAGCGCCCAAACTGCCAGAGCTGTTCGTGAAAGGCCACGAGCTTGTCGAGCACGCGCGGCTCGCTCAACATGCGGCGCGCTTCCAGCTCGATCTGAGCGCGCGTCCGCAGGCGCCCGGCGCGCGCGGCGGCGAAGAGCGCCGCGTCCGGCATGGAGTCGTACAGGAAATATGACAGGCGCGAGGCCAGCTCGTAGTCGTCGAGGCGCGCACGCCCCTCCGCGCCCACGCTGCTCGACGCCGTGCGATACAAGAGCTCGGGCGATTGCAGCATCGCCTCCAGCGTGAGGCGCACGCCGTCCACAAAGGCGCCGCGCGAGCCTTCGAAACGGCCTGCTGCCGTATCAAAGAGCGCAGCAAAAGAGGCGAGGTCCTGGGCGCTCAGCGGACGCCGGAACGCTCGCTCCCCAAAGGAGCGGAGGAAGAGATCGCGGCAGCCCGGCGCCTCCGCCTCACACGGCACGATGCGGGCGAGGATTGCGGCGTCAGCCACGGCGCGCTCGGCGAGCGCCTCGGCCATCGCCCGGTACTGAGGACCGAGCCGTGCGTCCACGCGTAAGGCGTTGCTAGTGTCGAAGCCGAAGCCATTCTGGGCGTCGGGAGCAAACGCTAGATCCAGCGGCTCGCGAATGCCGAGCAGATCCTGCAGCGTATTCTGGTACTGAGCGTGGCTGAGCCGCGCGAAGCGGGTCTCGGCCGCCACCAATGCGGGCGGCTCAGCAGGAAAAGACGCCACCTCGCCTGGCGTCCGGAGCGGCAGCTCGTATCCCTGCGTGTCCAACACGGGCGCCGTCGAGCTCGCCGCGGCAGGTGCTTTTACGACAGGCGCTGCTTCCCGTGCGCCCGAGCAGGCGAGCGCGCCGACGGCCGTGATGCGGGAAAAGTGGGCCTTGGATACATGCAGGAGCCGCCGCATGGCGTTTACCCTGGCGAGCGGAGTCCGCGACATTCCCCGGACTCTGCCAGCGGGCTTCGCCGCCATCAAGGCATGCCCTGCGGAGCGCCGATGGAGCTGCAATTGTTCACGCCGGGCGTTGCGCTGGCCCAAAGCCACGCCGACGTGCCCCAGGCCACCGAGCTCGCTCAGGCCCGCGGCGGCCTACGGACAATCGAGGACGGAACGCCAGAGCGAGCTGACGCCGCCGCGCGAGGACGCGAAGAAGAGCTCGCGCTCATCGCCCGAGAGCGCGACGTCTTGCTCGTTTGCGCCAGTGTTCAGCCGCGGCAGGTTGCGTGGCTCGGAGAAGGGGCTGCCTAGGTCGGGGCGTGACGCGGTCCAGAGGTCGCCATTCCCGACGCCGCCGGGTCGATCGGAGGAGAAGATGGCGCGCAGCCCGTCCGACGATAAAACAGCCCGCCCCTCGGTGTCCGCCGAGCTCAGCGCCGCCACATTGATGAGCGACCCAAACGCCGAGTCGATGCTCGCGCGCGTGGCTTGCCAGATATCTGAATCGCGCCCGAAGGGGCGAGAGGACACGAACAGCACGAGCAGCTCGTCCGCCGAGAGCCAGGGCAGGAGCTCTAGGCTCGGTGTGTTCACACCGGCGAGCAACACGGGTGGCGCGAGCTCGGCGGTAGCATCGGCGCGCTCGCTGAGCCAGATGTCGCGGCTGCCGGCACCCCCGCCACGGTTAGAGAAGAAGTAGATGCGCCGCCCGTTCGCGCTCACGAAGGGAGAGCCGTCGAGCGCGGCTGAATTCAGCGTGTCGACAGGGACGGCGTTCGAAAACGCCGCCGAGCCCGGCGCAGCGCGCGTCGCCGTGTAGATCTGCTCATCGCCCGGCAGCGACGCGGAGAAATAGAGGCTCAGACCGTCCGCCGAGAGGGCGGGCCCAAATAGCTCGCCGATCGCATCCAGACCGCTGATGCGCTCGGGTGCTCCGAACCCGTCGAAGCTCAGAGGACAGGCGCGCGGGCTGGGATCGAGGCCCGCGTCGGCGACACCCTCCGCTCTCGTGCTGTCGGGCCTCGACAGCGCCGGGTCGAGCAACTCGAGCGTGGGTGGGCAGCCAGGGCCCATGGTGCCGCCCAGCTCGCTCTGCGCACAGCCCATGAGCTCGGCGCTAGCATCGGGTCCCGCGGGCAGCGATATCGATGCGTCCGCTCCAGTTTCAGCCGCTGCAACACTCGGTAACGGACTCGGCTCAAACGGATCGTCGAGCCAGGTGCAGGCGCCCAGCAATACCACGGGCACGAGGTAAGCCAGCCTCCACCGAGTTTCGTCCCTGCGCCCCTCCGCGGTGTCCAGCATGCGTTCGGCACGAACGATACACGCGTGCACGAAGCTTCGCAATTGTCGGCGTGGCGCTGACCCACAGGTACCCGCCGACCCACCCGTGGCCACGCGAGCGCACGCTAAGCATTGGCTCGATCAACGGTGCCGGGCGCCTGCCAGGCTCCCCGCGGCGTGCACGGCGGCGGAGCGCCGCTGTCAGTGCGCAGGGCTCGAGGTGTGCAACGCGAGCGGCACCGGTGTGCGACGCAGGGGGCCAGACGGAGACGCGCTAGGTTTACGCCGCGTGGGGGACCGCCTTTTGACCTGCTGCCCACAGCACGAAATCACCTTCCGTCAAGATGCCGACGATACGCCCCGCCTCGAGCACCGGCAGGCAGCCGATCTTCTTCTCCGCCATGAGGCGGGCGGCGCTCTCGATGGATGCGTCCGCGGTCGTGGTGATGGGCTCTGCCTTCATGGCGTCCTTGACCCGAAGGCTGTCGAGCGCCTGCTCTTTCGCCCGGCTGCCGTAGCCGAGGGCTCGAAGCAGACCGCCCAAAAACAGATCGCGCTGACTGACGACGCCCTGTAGCGCGCCCTCCTCGTCGACCACCAAGACGTGTCGGACGTGCCCGAGTCGCATGACGTCGTCGGCCGTCGAGAGCTTTTGGTTTTGCTCCACGCGGAGTACCTCGCGCGTCATCAGATCGCCCACCTTCGAATGGCTGCTCAGCATAGTCGGTTGTCTCCTTCGCGTGACGGCCCCGCCTACCGTGGGCTCGCCCGCTCGCGTCGCCATTGCAAGTCTCGATCCGGTCTCCGGGCAGCTTCGGAGCATCGGCGCCTGGGGGGGATCCTGCGCTAGACCTGCCTGACGCCGCTCCCTAGGCAGGCGATCGGCTGGGGACGCGGCGCAAATTCAGCGCTGCGGCGTCCACGACGATGGTTTTGCGTGCCGCCTCACGCCCGCTCGGGCGGTGATCGCCACGCCAGCCTGCGACACACCACCCTACTCCTCGTCTCGGTACTGGTCGTCTGGAGCGAGACTGAACAGTTCGAAGCGGGGACACACATGACGGATTACCGATTGCCAGACGCGCTCGTTAGGAACCGGAGCGGACTGGGCCTCACAGTTTCGGTTTTTTGCGCGAGCCTCTGCTCGTTCGGGATCGTTCGTGCCTGCGCGTTAAAAGAAGAGGCGGGGCAAAGGGGCGCGCCCATGGTCGTGACGCTGTCGAACGGCACGCCTCCACCGGTCCCGATGCCAGATGCTGCGGGCGGATTTGGCGCGCGATAGACTGTCGAACAGTCACATCGGGAGAACGAGGGAGGGCGGCTGACCCAGCGTCAAGCCACTCCTCACGTCCACCGCGATGTCGAGCC
Organism: Deltaproteobacteria bacterium; assembly: GCA_043747815.1. Taxonomy (GTDB): domain Bacteria; phylum Myxococcota_A; class Polyangia; order Polyangiales; family Polyangiaceae; genus SZUA-265. The sequence continues at coordinate 36,117 of JAYTOL010000020.1, read as the reverse complement.
ACTGCCACTGCCACTGCCACTGCCCGCCGTGCGCAGCGCCGAGCAGCGACGCGGTAATGGCCAGCTCCGCGACGTGACCGCTTGGCATCAGCCGAGCGTCCCCGCCGAAGTCATCGGAGATAGGCGCCGCAGCGCACGTCGCCCTGCGGCACGTCGCTCGCGCCTGCCAGCGGCGGGAAGCTCTGCCGATCGCAGAGCGCTGCGAACAGATCCAGAATTGCCCGCTCCTGCTCGGCGCCGCTTGCGCCCGAGACTTGACGCTGCATGTCCGTGCCCGGTTGGCCATTCACCATCTTGAACCACACCTCGTAACCGCTCGAGCGAGACATAGTGCCGAGGCTCTCGGTCTCATCGATCGGCAGCTCGCGCCCGTCTTTGCCGTGGCACATGGCGCAGCTCTCCTCGTACTGGGCGCGCCCGCGTGTGGCGTCACCCCCGGGCAAGAGCACGTAGCTCTTCGGGGCGGCCGCTTCGAGCCGAAAGAGGCGGTCCGGACGGGCGAGCTCGCCCTGCCGCGTCTTGACCAGGTAAGCCACCAGGTCGTCCATGTCCGCCGCGTCGAGCACTTGACCCAACGCGGGCACGCGCTCGTCCCCTTGCGTGAGCCAGGCGCGTAAGTCTTCCGGGGAGCGCGCGTCGGTGAGCAGGTCGTGCGGCAGCACCTGGCTCTTGTTCTGAAACCCGGGACCGTAGATGCCCTTGGCCCCGCGCAGATCCCAGCCGAACAGGTTCTTCAGACGATAGTCATGGCCGGTGTTGGGCAGCGCCGTCCCGGACCCGGAGTTGAGCGTCCCGTTAGCGTTGGGGCCGCCCTGCCCGTCGAGCTCCGGCGTCTTCGCCGAATCCGGCACGAAGCTCTGCGTGAGCTTCTTCTCGGCGCGCCAGTTGTCGAAGAGCCGTCCGCCCCGCGCGTCATCGGCTCCCTTCCGAGCCGGCGCAGCGGCCCCGATCGGAGCGGGGGCGGCGCCGGATGCGGGCGCGTCGGGCGCCAGAGCAGGCGCCGAGGCACCACCTGGGCCGCAAGCCCAAAGCAGGCTCATGCCCAGCAGAGCGAGCCCAACGACAGCGGGCTGCCCTAGCCGGACAGACGACGGATGGAGCTCGACACGCGGTGCGGCCTGGAAGTGAGCGGCTGATTTCACGGGCTGCGGTTTAGCATGTGGGCTGGTCGGAGGATTGTGAATTCGATCGCAAGCAGCGGAGCGCGCAACGTGCCGCAAATAGCTCCCGACAGGCGTCATACTGATGGCCGTGCTCGAGGTAGATGAGCCCCTCTTCTTCCCAGTGCCTGGGTATCGAGCGACTGAACCTGCGGTCTCCTCGCCGCGCCACGACCCACTGGATGGGCGCCGCATTCCAGATTGCCAAGCCGGGGTGGATGCAGCTCTAATCGGTCCGTGTCGGCCAGCAACAGCATCACGAGCGTGGCGGCCCTCGTCCTGATCGAGGCGGTGAGGCGCCTGGGCAAGCCGGTGGGGCCGTTGTTCGAGCTGGTCGGGCTGGACCCTGCGGCGCCGCCGAGCGCCGAGCAGCACCTGGCTGCCGAGAGTTACTTCGAGCTATGGCAGGCGGCGATGCAGCTGGTGCAAGACGCGAGCTTTCCGGTACGCGTCGGCGCGTCCTTCGAGCTCGAGTCGCTGGAGGCGTTCGGGTTTCTGGCCATGAGCTGCGAGACGCTTCGAGATGCCTACGAACGCACGGCGCGCGTGCGGTCGCTCTACAACGTGGGCTCTCGCTGGGAGCTCACGCTCATCGATGACCACATGCGCATGGTCTGGATGCCATGGCCCATCGACGTGCGTTCGGAGCTGGCGCGTCGCAGCGTGAACGAATACCAGGTGGCCGAAATGCTGGCGTCCATCTGCCAGATGACGCAGCGGCGCATGGTGCCCCGGCGGATCGCCTTTAGGCACTCGGCGCCGCGGGACGTGTCGGTGCACCGGGAGCTGCTCGGGCGCGCGCCGGAGTTCGACGCGAGCTTCGACGGGTTCGACGCGGAGCTCGGCTGGCTCGAGGAGCCGCTGCGCGGCAAAAACCCGAAGCTCTCAGCATATTTCGAGAAGCAATGCGAGCGTTTGCGGGAGGCCTTCGCGACCGATCCGGCGTTCACCGCTCTGGTGCGGCAGCGGCTCGCGGCGAGCATGAAGGGCGGCGTGGTCAGCATGGGGGAGGTGGCGCGCTCACTGGGTACCAGCCCTCGCAGCTTGCATCGCCGCCTGTCGGACGAAGGCACGCGCTTTAACGATCTGCTGGACCAGGTGCGGCGGGAGTTTGCCGAGCAATACCTGGCGCGACCGCGCCTCGCCGTCACAGAGGTGGCGTATCTCGTCGGTTTCAACGATGCGAGCGCCTTCTTCAAGGCCTTTCGGCGCTGGACGGGCGTGACGCCGAGCGAGTATCGCGTGTCCTTGGCCGCCGCCGGCTAACCCCGCAGGGGCGCCAGCCTGCGCGGCGCAGCCCGAGAGACCCGCGCCAAGCGCGACGCTGTCCGCACAGGACATGCTTCTGGCGAGCCCGAGCAGTGCGCCCGCCCTCCTATTCCGGCATCTTGGCTGTGGCAACGACGAGGCAGCGCAAACAGCGCAACCCGCAGCGTTGCCCGAAAGAATCCAACATGAACGCGAAATTGTCCCCCATGTTTCTCATCTCTTCACTGCTTGCCCTCTCGGGCTGCGCGGGCGCTGACGAAACCTCGGCCACGGCGGACGGCGACGGGCAGGGCGACGCCGTCACCGCCCCGGTCGATTCGGCAGACAGCCTGCGGAGCAGCGAGCAGATCGGCATCATCGTCGAACGTCTCGACGCCACGAACGACAAGGACTGGGACCGCTGGGAGGCGCTGCATACCGAGGACGCCTTGCGGACGGCACCCGAGCTCGCCGAGCCGCTGCGCGGAGCTCCCGCGCTCCGCGCCGCCATCGAGAGCCTGGCGGTGGCCTTTCCCGACTATCACCTGGAGCTCAAACAGGCCTTCGGTCAAGGCGAGTGGCTCGCTGTGCGCATCCACACGACCGGGACGATGACGGGCCCGCTACGGCTGTCCGACGGGGCTGACGTCCCCGCGACGGGTCAGGCCATCGAACAAGACTGGTCTGCGCTGGTCCGCTTCGACGGCGACCACATCGCCGAATTCCACGAATTCTACGACCAGCTGACCCTCATGCTGCAGTTGGGGTTGCTCAGCCCGTGACGAGCGGTGTGCCGGACTGAGACCTTCCCGACCTCGGCAGCGGCTATCTCGTCGCGACGTTGGGTGGTTTAGGCCGCCGTGCTATGAGGCGGCGCAGGCGACGACCAGCGAGGGCGGAGCGTGGAGATCGAGCAGGCCATCGAAGATTCTGTAGCGATGCTATCCGCCGACACTGAGCTCGCGTCGGTCGGCGGCGGGCGAAGTCGGCGTAAGTGGAGCGGCCCGTGGTGGCACATGGCTCTCCTCTATGAGATGGAGGCAGCCGAGCGGATCCCGGGACCCGCCGTCGCCAGAGCCCTGGCCTTGTTGAAGCATTCGACGTGGCCCAAGTTCGTCGTCAGCGATGCGGACCAACCGGCGAGCGCCTCGGACCGAGCGAAGATGGGCTGCTGCCACTGCGAGCTCGCTGTCTTCTACATGGTCCTGTCCGCTTGCGGCTGCGATATGGATGCCGAGGCGCCGTGGATACGACGCTGGTTTCTCAGCCACCAACTGCCAGACGGTGGGCTGAATTGTTCACCCGAGGCGTATTCGAGCTCGCGCAAGAGCTCCGTCGTCTCCACGCTGCCCCCGCTCGAGGCCGTGTTGCGTTTTACGGCGCGCCAGCTCACGCCCGAAGAAGAGGGCTTCCTCGACGCCGGCGCCCGCTATCTCATCGAACACCGTCTGTGTCGAAGCAAGGGCGGCGGACGCCTCATCGAGCCAGACTGGCTGAAGCCGATTTTCCCGCGCTTCTTCGAGTACGACGTGCTTCGAGGGATGAGCTATTTGGTGGATTGGGCGAAGCTCAGGCAGAAGCCTTTGCCCGTCGAGGTGCTGCGTGAGGGGCTCGGTCTGCTCGACACGTTCGTCGAAGCAGGTCAGGTGCGAGTCGGCGCTCGAATCTTCGGTGAAACGGGGCGCTGGCGGAGCGAAGCTTTTCCGCTGCTCGAGCGCGTCGGTTCAATAGGCACTCTCTCGCCCTATCTGACGCGACGATACGCGTTGATTTGCGAGGCCGTGAAGAGCTAAGGACCATTCATCGCATCTCGCCACTCGAACACCCGAAAAGCTCGAGCCAGATGCGTAGTCGCCGGGCTTTTTACTGCGGGGGCACCCCGCCCCCCGGGCGTGCCCGGAAAGAACAGCTAGGGGTCGCTTCAACGAGCAAGCGCAGCGGCACTATTTCAAGATGGTGACAAAAACCGCTCATATCGTGCGCAGGATGCGACAAGCTTCGGCACGAGAGCGCCAATTCTCGCACTGCGTTGTATGAAAGACCGTGGTTGGGTGCGATCCAAAGCTTCTCTCGACCTGTAGGGGGGACGTGATACTGTCCCAGAACGTTACGCTGGTCGGCTCGATGAGTGTGCCTGTCAGAATCCCACGCCTGCCGTTCTGCGCGCGCCGCGCGCTGGTTTTGCAGCAGGTGAGCGCCGCGTGCAACGCGGTATCAAGCAAAGCTGTATCAAGCAAAGCAAGGTAAGGAGCGCGAGCGTGGGTCTGCTGCGGAAAATTTTCGGGAACGGCGAAGGCAAGTCGGAGGGCACGGACGAGGCGGCGTCGGGCAGCGGGATCCGCGAGTGCATCGAGTTGCACGTCGTCAGCTCCACCCACTCGGAGCCAGACGAGCTACTCACTCATGCGGGCGGCGGCCGCCCCACCTCGACTCCGAGCACGGCACCCATGTCCAGCGACGCAGATCATGACGTCAGCGACGTCGACGATACGACCCTCAGCGAAGCTTCCGAAGAGTTCGATATCTCCGAAGAGGAGCTCGACGCCTGGGAAGACGTCATCACGTCGGACGCCGTCGCGAGCGCTGACAGGAGCCCGGTCGTCGGCCAAGGTCCAACTGTTCGCGGTCCTGAGGGCGGCCGGCAGGAGGGCGCTCGCAAAGAGGTGAGTGCAGCGCTGCATGTGCTCGCCGACTATTCCGTGCGAGTATCTATAGGCCCCGTGTCGGACGCGTGGGTGCCGGAGCTCCAGCGCGCCGCCACGGGTTTGCTCAGCGCCCAATCTCTCAGCCAAGGCCCGACGAGCTCGGCGCTCCTTTCGCGCCTAGTCTGGCTCGTCGACGGTGGCTCACGGCAGGAGCTCTTCGAGCTGGTGTCCGCGCTGCCCGCCGGCGTGCTCGGCTGGCCCGAGTGGGCGAGCGATCTCGGAGGTGAAGCCCGGCGGCGAGAACGCCGCATCTTGCACGAGCTGTTCCTGGCGCGGGACGGGCTCGACGCCGAGCAGCGGCAGCGCCTCGAGCGAGAGATGACGCTCGATCAGCTCCGCGTGGCCGCGCCGGAAGCGCTGGCGGCCGCATTCCAGGCGCCGCTCGAGCGCGCGCTCGAGCTCTGCCAGGTGGTGAGGGCGTATTGTGCCGAGCGTGAGGCACGGCCCCCCGATACCGGCGGCTCCACCGCAGCCAGGGCAGGGGAGCTGAGCGGCTTTCCCGTCGGTTCTTCTACGTTCTGGGCCGCGCTAGAGCAGCTCGAGCAACACTGTCAAAAGTTCGCAGACTGCGACGAAGATGACAGCACCGAGCTCAGGGCCCTGCGGCAGCGGCGGCGTGACGCGCTCACGCGAGTCAACCTTTTGCTCGCAGAAGACGGCGAGATCGAGCTCTTGGATATGCTCGTGCCGTGCGCGCTGACCGAGCGCATCCGTCGCTTGCGGAGTTGGTTCGGGGTCGATGCAGAGGGGCAAGATTGAGACATGTCCGTACGAGAAACCCCAGCCAGAGAGAACGACGATGCCCATTGAAGCGAGTAAAGCCCCCAAACAAACCCTGGTGGAAAACGGAACCGAGTTCAAAGGCACGCTCAAGAGCGCGTGCCCTGTCGTCGTCAATGGCTCGATTGACGGCGAGGTCGACGCGCCCGAGATCACGATCACGCGTTCGGGCGCTGTGCTCGGCGCCATAAAGGCGAAGAAGCTGCGCTCCCAGGGCACGCTCTCGGGTAGCGTTGACGCTGGCGACGTGTTCCTCTCTGGTGTCGTGCGCAGCAAGACGATCATCAAGGCCCGGAGCCTCGAGGTCAGGCTCGGCTCCTCCGAAAAGGGACAGCTGGAAGTGACCTTCGGCGAATGCAACCTCGAGCTGAGTGAAGCCTCGACCGAGCCAGACAGCGTCGCGCCTCCCCCGGCGAGCGCCGAGCTTTCGACGACCCGCTCCGACCCCGCCACGACGGACGGCTGGGCCACCCTCGAGCCTTCCGACGCCGGCGCCAGCTCGGGCTCCGTCGCGAGCCCCGGTCCCGCGGGTCGCTCGTGGAAGTCTCGCATGAGCTGAGCCTCGGGCACGCCACCGTGACCGAGGGCTCTCGGAATCCGCTTCCTGCAACTCTTTCCTGGCATTTTATCCGGTTAAGACGTCCGAGGCGGGTCGGCGAGCACCCGTTCCGCTCCTGGGTCATGCCTGGTTTGGTCCCCCGCCGGCTGGGGCGATTAATCAAGGCCCTGGCCAGCCGTTTCGGGATGGATGACCTTGCCGACCCAAGACCTCTCGAGCCGACTCAAGGACGTCGTCGAGCGCGGGGACTTCGTTGTGCCCGCGTATCCCGCCGCGGCCATGCGCCTGCGGACGTTGATCGAGAGCGACAAGTTCGGCCTGGCGCAGATCGCCGACGCCGCCGCCGCCGATGCGGTGCTCGCGGCCACGCTCCTGCGCATCGCGAACTCGGCCATGTATCGCGGAGAGGGCCCCCCCTTTACGACCCTGTTGCGCGCGGTCAATCGTCTGGGTGCCCGCTCCGTCTCGAGCCTCGCGCTGGCCGCCGGCGTCGGCGCTGCCGCGAGTTCACCGGGACCGCTGAGCGACGTGAAGTACCGCGTCTGGCGTCGCTCGATAACCTGCGCGCTCTGCGCCCAGGCGTTCGGTCCCGGGCGCGGCATCGACGCCGAAGAGGCGTTCCTCGCGGGGCTATTGCACGGCTTCGGGCGTGCCATTGCGGTGGCTTGCATCGAGCAACTACTGGTGACATCCGCCGAGAAGCGTAGCGCCTCCGAATGGCTCGAGGTCATCGAGCCCCATCGGGCGGCCTTGGCGCAGCGCGTGGCCGAGCTCTGGAAACTGCCGGAGCCCATCGCGCTCGCCATCGGCACCGCCCCGGGGGCAGCGACTCCGTCCGCGGTCGTCGTGGCGCTGGCCGATCGCCTCGCTGGCGCGCTGGATCGAGGCGTGAGCGCCGCCGAGCTCGCGAGTGATCCTGGGCTCAAGCCCGCGGAGTCCGCTCGACTCGACGCCTTTGTGGCAGGCTTGCCCAGCGCGCTCGAGGCTCTGGTGCAGACGCCGGACGCGAACAAGAAGTCGCGCGTCGCCAACGCAGTCACCAAATCCCCGAGCCTGTTAGCTGGAGAGCACCGTCGCTTGACGACCGCCGTGGTCGACCTGCGAAAGGGGCGGGAACCTGACCCGTTCGAGAGCATCGCCGTGGCCCCGCTCGGGCTAGTTCTGACGAGCAGCCGCCCCATCCAGGAGAGCAGCGTCATCCGCGTCAGCGTGCAGACCACTCCCGTCCCGTTCGATGCCTGGTTCAACGTGCTCTTGTGTGCTCCGGAAGGAAAGCGTTATCGCATCGAGCTCTCGGCCTTTGCCGCCAGCAGCGACGTGCGCGACCTGTTGGGCAAGCTCTGGAGCAGCGCCGCCAAGCTGCCCTGAGAGCAGCTCTAAACGCTCTCCCCTCTGCTCGCGCGGGCCGAACCGCCCTCAGTCGAGTTGATCGTAGGCGATGAGCGTCAAGAACTCCTCGAAATGCTCGCTTTGCACCAGGCGATCGAGCAGCTTCGCCGCGTCACCGTAGCGGGCGACAGAAGCGCCGCCGAGCCGCTCGAGCTCTTCCTCCCGAACGCGCTGGTAGAGCTCCAGCGTGATGCTCTGGCCATTCGCGAGCTTCGACCCCGTACGAATCCATTGCCAGAGCTGTGCGCGCGAGATTTCGGCAGTGGCCGCGTCTTCCATCAGATTGTGGATGGCGGCCGCGCCGTTCTCTAGCAGCCATGAGCTCATGTATTGCAGCGCCACGTCGATGTTCAAGCGGAAGCCCGCCTCGGTGATCTGCCCGCCAGGCACCCGAGGATCGACGAGCTCACGCGCGAGCGCGCGCACCTCGGGCCGTGTCTTGCCTTTCTGGTGCGGCTGATCACCGAGGAGCTCGGTGAACACGCCCCGCGCCGTCGGCACGAGGTCGGGGTGCGCCACCCACGTCCCGTCAAAACCATCCGTCGCTTCACGCCGCTTGTCTTGCTGCACCTTGGCCAGCGCCGCCGCGTTCACCTCCGGGTTTTTTCGGCTCGGGATGAATGGTGCCATGCCGCCCATCGCGTGCGCGCCGTGCAGATGACACGATTTTACCAGGAGCTCTGTGTACGAGCGCATGAACGGTACCGTCATCGTGATCTGCGCCCGCTCCGGCAACGCCATACCTGGCACGTTGCGAAATTTCTTGATGAACGAAAAGATATAGTCCCAGCGACCCGCGTTCAGACCGCTCGCGTGTTCCCGGAGCTCGTACAGGATCTCTTCCATCTCGAAGGCGGCGGGCAAGGTCTCAATCAGCACTGTCGCGCGGATCGTGCCGCTGCCTATGCCCAGCGCGTCCTCGGCGGCGGCGAACACGTCGTTCCAGAGCCGCGCTTCGAGGTGGCTCTCCAGCTTCGGCAGGTAAAAATAGGGCCCGCTCCCGCGCGCCAGCAGCTCGCGCGCGTTGTGAAAGAAGTACAGACCGAAATCCAACAGGCTCGCGCTGATCGGCGTGCCGTCCAGGCTCAGGTGCTTGTCGACCAAGTGCCAACCCCGCGGTCGAACGACTAGCGTCGCCACCCGCTCGTTCAGGCGGTACGCCTTGCCCTCGGCCGTCTCCAGCGAAATCGTCCGACGAACCGCGTCCTGACAGTTTTGCTGGCCCAAGACCACGTTGCGCCACGACGGTGACAGCGAGTCTTCGAAATCAGCCATGAACACGTCGGCGCCCGAGTTGAGCGCGTTGATCATCATCTTGCGCTCCACCGGACCCGTGATCTCGACGTGCCGCTTCTCGAGATCCGACGGCGCTCGCGCGACCTGCCAATCACCGCCGCGCACCCCCGCCGTCTCGGGCAAGAACTCCGGCATCAGCCCCGAGTCGAAGACTCTTTGGCGCTCCGCGCGCCGCCCGAGCAGCGACTCGCGCGTGGGATTGAAGCGGCGCTGCAGCGCTTCAACGAAGCCCAACGCCTCAGAAGAGAGCACGCCCTCGGCACCGGCCGGCGCAGGAGAAAGAACTTCGATACTCATCCTCGACCTCTGCCCGCGAGGATGTTCCAGCGCCCTCTGAAATGCAACGCTCGCGGCCGAGGCGCGGCGCTCTCTTTAGCGGAGTGGCCGCTTGCCGATGGCCTTCAGCACGGCCTCGACGAGCAACGGCAGGTTCGGTGGCTTGACGAGCCACGCGGTGGCTCCGGCAGCCCGCCCTTCGGCGAGCCGCTCGCGGCTGCCATCCGAAGTGAGCACATACACGGGGGTCTGCTCGTAACCGGGGCTCTTGCGCAGCTCACGGATGAACTCGAGACCGTCCATCGTCGGCATGTGAATGTCGGTCAGGATCAGATCGAAGGTCTGCTGGCGCGCCCGCCACAAGGCCTCTACGCCTTCAGAGGCCTCGGACACGCAGATGCCCGCCCCTTCGAGCGCGTTTCGGATCTGACGCCGTGACACGGAGGAATCATCGACGGTGAGCACGCGTGGCCCAACCAGACTCGGAGCTCTTTCGGTCATAGGAGTATGCACTGGCCTGACTGCAACAAGGCATCAGGGAAGCGGGACTGCGAGCTGTAGGGATCAAAGGCGTCGATGCACAGCTCTGCAAACAAGCGTCCGTTGAGCGTTTCGAATTCGATGGCGAGGGCCGGCCGGTGTGCTCCCTGCCAGAGCACACAATCAAACCCCGCCAGGTACAACGGAACGCCAAACGTAAAGGCTAGCCCGCGCTGATCGAAGTACGTGGCGAGCTTACCGATGATGCGGTTGGCAGACTCGCCGAGCACGTCGACCAACGCTTCGTCATCGGGGGGCGACGGGTCGCCGAAGAGGCGCAGGTAGGCGCCAGAGATCACGTGCCGGGGGGCGCTCACGACCAGGTGCCCCGAGGTTTCGGGCCCAGAGAACGCGATCACCGCGCTGAACTCCGCCAGGCGCGCTCGGCTCGCCTTCAAGAACGGCTCCGCAGAGGTCGCGTGCGCTCCAAAGCACGAGAGCGCGGCAAGCGACGTCTCCGCGAGGAACGCAGCGAAGTCTGCCGGATAGAAGTGCTGGCACAGCAGCCGCTCGGCGCACGCCACGAGGTCCCCGGCGGTCAGGCCCTCGTGCGGCAGGAGCTCGGCGACTTCACCCTCGGGCAAACTGCTCGGAGGGCCGTGCCACAAGAGCGGCAGGTGCGGCTGCACTTCGCGTATGCTGGTCAACAGATCGCGATTACGCGCGGCGTCGCGCGTATCGGTGATCGCGACCATGGATAGCTTGGGAAACGCCCGCACAAACTCCATGGCAGCGTTGGGATCGGGTACCCGAACGATGCGGAAATCCAGCTCGCGGAGCCGCGGGATGAGGCGAGCCAAGGGCCCTGTCTCCTCGTCCACGAGCATTACGTACTTCTTGAATGCCACGCACCCCCAACCTTTGCCCAGGGAGACCTGGCCGCTCTGCAAACGGCTGATCAAGCGCTAGAACGTCAGCCGCGACCCGAGCCTAAATCCCCCCGCGGGGCTAAAAGGCTTCGGTCGGGGCGCGAGGCGCTGTGTGATACTCACTGCATTGGCCGCCATCCCGTGAGCAGGTGAGCCTCCGACGACCTTGGCGCACAGGCGGCCCGCGCGCGGCGTCCTCGTCATCCGCAATGAAACAGCGCAGCATGGCTGAGCTCGGTATCATGGTGGCGATTTGCGCGAGCGGTGCCCGCGTATCGGCGCACGGTGACGACGTCGGCCGGGCACGCGCGCGTTGACCGCGCAGCTCGTCACCGGCGGCTCAGTCGATTGAAAGGCCGGAGCGATTCGACACGCTTCGATGCAGCGAGCCGAGACCTTTCCACCGCGCCAGCGCTCCGGGCTGCCGATTCAGTGAAACACAACAATGACCGGGTAAGTAAAGGCCGTACGGGTTGACTCGGCGCGTTTGGAATCCTATTCCGAATACTCACGTGCAATCGGAGTTCCAAGGCGCTCAAAAAATGCTCATTCAATTGAAATTTCCAAGCAGCGGGTTGCAGCATCTGGCAGGTCAGTGGGCTGTTGCGGTGCTGTGTGCATCCGGCGTGGCCGCGTGCTCCGGCAAGTTCGAGACGCAGACGGATTATTCACCGCCGCGCGTCCAGCCGCGCAATGCGGCAACGGGCTCCGCTGCGAGCACCGCCGCGCCACGACCTGCGGCCACCCCGGCGTCGGCTCCCGCTCCCGCGTCTCCGCGTCCTGCAGCTCCCACCCCTGCAGCTCCTCCCGCCGAGCCTGCGGCTTCAGATGACGAGCCCCCGGCCGTGGATGATGCCCCTGCGGGCGCCGACCTCAGCTTCGAGGCGGATATTTGGCCGATCTTCAAGGGTCAATGCGGCCCGTGCCACGTCACGCTCGCGTTCGGCAACCAGAACATCGGCAGCGACGATCTGGATGAGGCTCTCGGGGACTCCAAGAGCTTCGAAGACGCCGTCATCAGTGAGATCGAATCGGGTGATATGCCCCCCAGTTGTGGAGCTCCTCCTGGCGGTGCCGGCTGCGTGTCGGTGGACGAGCTCGAGTCGATCGAGGCCTGGTACGCAGCGGGCGCCGCTCCCTGAAGCAGCTCATCTTTCGAGCAGCGCTGCCTTGACCAGCGCTGCCTCGAGGGATGTCACGGCGTTCTCGACCAACGGCCGCAGCGCCAACACCTGCACCCGCTCCGCGTCGAGCTCCGGGTCCGTGTGCACGAGCGCCGCGACGGTGTTGAGCACGCCACGCGAGCAGACGCAATCAGGGCGCGAGCCGACGCAACGCCGACCCGAGCGAACCGGACCGAGCTCAGCGCGCCACGCTCAGGGCTTTGAGGCGCCAAAGCGAAAGTACAGCGTCGCCGAGAAGGTACCGGCGAGCTGGTGTTGGGTCGATTGCGGACCAAGCACGGCGGCGGGGAGGAACTTGTCGCCGATGGGCGCGATGCCGTGCAGGATGGAGATGTCGTGGGATGGGAAGCTCATGGAGGCCGACTTCGGGTTGGGGCCGTTCTCTGGCGTAAACAGCCGCAGGAAAAGCCCGGGCGAGTCCATGACGATCTCGATGGGGCCCTCGTCAGTGGCGAGGCGGGCCCAGTACACGTCTGAAAAGTAGCCCTTGAACTCGGGGTACTCCCAGCGCTGGCCCGTGATGGCGTCGTTCTTTTGGCGCTGCCAGACGTCGTGCCAGGGGCCGCTCATGCGGTTCTTCCAGACGCGGCTCGGGCCGCGGCCGAGCCACGACGCGCCGCTGACCTGCGCCTCTGGGCAGTCGAAGTCCACGCCGAAATAGTCGAAGTTGCCCTCGAGTTTGTAGCGATAGGTGAGCCCGAGCCAGCCGTCGCCGCGCACCCTCCACATGACCTGCTCGAGGTTGCCGATATAGGAGGCCGTGATGACGTAGTCGTTGCCTGCTTGGACGCCTGAAAAGGATCGCAACGCGGCGGTGCCCACCGAGAGCCTCGGGCCGTTGCTCAAGGCAAAGCGGCGGCCGCCCGCGCTCACGCCGCTCAGCGTGCCGTCCGCCCGCCTGAACGTGAAGCGGGTGCCGGACGCGCTGACCGAGATGCTCGCGCCGTCGTCGCTCGCGACCGCAGCGCTCGGGCTCTCGGCCTGGATGATGCTCGCTCTGACCTGTGCCGGCGTCGAGAGCATCCATGACCACTTGCCGATCAGCCTGCCCGTCGCGTCGCTGGCGTCGAGCAAGAGCGCCTGGGCGCCGGCCAAGTCGGCGGGCAGCGAGAGCGACAACGTGCCGCTCGCGCGCGGCGCTAGAGCTGGAGTCCGTGAGTTGCCTTGGTGCAACACGCGATGCCCGCCGGTCTGTCCCTGGAAATCGAATTTGACGAGCTGCCAGCTGAAGCTCACGCTGGCGAGGTCCGTCATGTCGTAGCGGTTCTGCACGGCGAGGCGGCCGTCGAAGCCCGGGGGCAGCTCCGTCACGGCGATCTGCACCGGTGACCAGAGCTGCCGGATGCTGTAGTAGCTGCCCTCTTTCTCTCGGTAAGGGCCGACGATGCCGTCCGGCGCTGAGTTGCCCGCGGTGTCGATCTGACCCGGCGCGCGCTGCACGCCCTCGTCGGCGAACGCCCAGAGGAAGCCCCCCGCGCCGCGCGGGCTCGCGAGCGTGGCCGCCCAATAGTCCGCGAGGCCCGCTCCGGCGCCCCCGTCATACAACCCGTGCAGGAACTCGGTGGGCATGAAGATGGTGCTGCCGCCGAGGAGCGCCGTGGTGCTCGCGTAGTTCTCGTAGTGGTCGGTGTTGATATTGCCGAAGGTGTCCCAGGGATGAAGCACCGTCCTGTGTTGCGGATCCCAGCGCGCGAACTCGGTGTCGAGCGCGGTGTTCCAGCCGCCTTCGTTGCCGTTGTCCCAGAACAGGATGCTCGGATGGTTCACGTTGAAGGTGACCATCTCCTCCACCAGCTTTTGCCCGACGGCGGTGTCGTAGGGCGGGCTTTGCCAGCCCGCGAGCTCATCGAGCACGTACAGGCCGATCGCGTCGGCGCGATCGAGGAAATGCTTGTCTTGTGGGTAGTGGGAGCTGCGCACGGCGTTGACGTTCATGTCCTTGAGCAGCTGCGCGTCAGCCAAGGACAGCGCGGCGTTCAGCGCGCGACCGGAGTCGGGCCAGAAAGCATGCCGGTTCACGCCCCGCATCACCACCTTGGAGCCGTTCACGTAGATGCCGTCGCCGGCGCGTACCTCCACCGTGCGAAATCCGAAATTCTCCCGTACAGCGTGGCGCGAGAGCGCCTGGGTCTCGAGCTCCATGACCAGCCGATAGCGCTGCGGCGACTCCGCGCTCCACGTGCGCACGCCGGGGAACGCCCCCGTGAGCGTGGCCTGGGTCGCGTGGGGGGCGAGCGTGGCCCGGAGCGGCTCTCCGACGGGCGCGAGGTTCGCGTCGAGGACGCGGGCAGTGAGGCTCGCCGCCTCCCGCAGGTTGCGCAGGTGCACGTCGACGCTGAGGGCTCCGTCGGCGCGGGCGTCGATGGCGACGCGGTCGATGGCCTGCGTCGGGTACGCCTCCAGGTACACCGGACGGAAGATGCCGCCAAAGTTCCAGTAGTCGGCCTCGCGCTCTGCCGCGTTGACCGAGGCGTCTGCCGACTGCTCGGAGACGACCACCTCGATCTGGTTTTGGCCCAACCGCAGCAGCGACGTGACGTCGTACTTGAAACGATAGAACGCGCCCTGATGCGCCGGGCCCGCGCTCTTGCCGTTGATGGTCACGCTCGTGTCCGTCATCGAGCCCTCGAAGACGATGAAGATCTGCTTGCCTGTCCAGGTGGCAGGCAGCTCGAACGAGCGCCGGTAAGTCCCCACCTCCGTCGAGGGATTGAAACCGTAGGCGAGCGTCCCGAAGCCGTGGAGCTCCCAGTTGCTCGGCACCGGCAAGGTCGCCCACACGCCGCTGCGCTCGCCCGTGCTGACCATGAAGTCCCAAGCGACGGCGTCGTCGCTGCCCTTGCCCGTGAGGTACACTCGCTCGGTCTTGTCGGGATAGCCCTCATCGAAGTCGAGCGGGGCGTCGCCCGAGAAGGCGGTGCTCCCGCCGTCGCTGCCCGCTCGCCCCGCGTTGCCCGGCGCTGGCCCGAGCGGGCCGGGCGGGCCCGATTGCTTCGGCGAGCAGCTCACGAGGGCCGCCAGCAGCGCGACGCGGACGAACCGCCGCGCGCCTGGCACGCGACGAAAGCGAGCAGGATTACCGGCAGAGAGAACGACTTCTTGCATTGCGCCAACCTCGCTGAGAGCTCGTCAGAGAGCGTTGGGCACGCCCTCGGTCGAGGCCAAGCTCATGAGGTCAAACGCCGCTCCCTGTCAACGGACGAGTCGACGAAAAAAAACCGCAACGCGACACGTTCCGTGCGTGCTCGAGCACCAGCACATTGCCCGCCATGAGCGCCGGCGCTGCGGCTCGGAACACTTGCCAGTAGCGTAAGTTCCACCGGCATCACCGCCAACAGGACCCCGAGCGGCTCGAACGATACATAGCTCTCGGTCGCATCGGAGGGGGCGACCTGGTCGGAGAGCAGCGCAGGGCCGTGCTCGGCGAAGTAAGCATCGCTCGTTCGCTCGTTCCGCGCTTGTTCGACGTAGCGCGGTGAGTGCAGATCGAGCTCTTCGAGCACGGTCTCGATGGTCACCCGGCATGCCAAAGCGTGTTGACGCTCAGGGTGTCAAAAACGCCACACTGGCGAGCTGCCGGTCAGGCGCGGAGCGAGGCCGGCCCGCCCATGCTCCCCGGGAGGCGCACCCAGAAACGGCTCCCGGAGCCCACCTCGCTCACGACGCCCACCGAGCCACCGTGGGCCTCCACGATCTCGCGAACGATCATCAGCCCGAGCCCGCTGCCCGCCACCTCGTTGCTGCCTGCCTCCCCGGCGGCGCCACGCGTGTAACGATCAAACAGGGTGGGTAAAGCGTCCGCAGCCACTCCGGGCCCGGTGTCGGCGACGCTGATCTCTATCCACATGTCGAAACGCCCGATGCTGGTCGTGATGACACCGGGGGGGCGCGTGAACTTAATGGCGTTGCCGACCAGATTCGTGAAGACCTGGCTCAGGCGTTTCTGATCCCCCACCACCGAGCAGTCGCTCGCCACGCCTGGGACGCGGCGCTGCCAGGTGAGGCCGCTGTTGTCGAGCAGGGGGCGAAAGGCTTCCATCGTGGCGTCCAGGAGCGACGCCACGTCCACCTCGTCGCGCTCGATTTTGATGGGCGAGCCATCGACGCGGGCCATCTCTAAGAAGTCGTTGATCATCACCACCAGTGACTGGATGCTGCCTTCAATCTTGTGGATGTCCGCGACTAGCCCCGGCGGCAGCGGGCCATGCTTGCCGTTCGAGATCAGGTGTGTTCGCAGCGAAATCGCGTTCAGCGGCGAGCGCAGGTCATGCGCGATAATCGAATAAAAATCGAGCCGCCGCGCCTCGGCCTGGCGCCGCTCCGTGACGTCCCGCAGTGAGATGGTCACCACCGCCGAGCTCGGTGTGGGCGGCAACCGAACCGTGGGCGAGAACAGGCGGCCCCCGATCTCGACGTCCGTTAGCGTCCGATACGCATCACCCGAGGGGTCACCCGGGAGCTGTGGCAAGCCGGGGATGAGCGCCCCGATGGCCTGCCCCAATAGCTCCGTCTGGGAGCTCTCGAGGACGCGGCATGCTTCCTGGTTCGCGAACGTCAGCTGGCCGCGCGCGTCAAACGCGATCATGGCGTCAGGTGCGCTCTGGAGCAGCCTGCGATTCAAGTCTTCGGCGCGTGTGGCGCGCTCGAGCAGCTCGCGCGCTCGGATCTGAGACATGACGCGCGCTCGGAGCTCCTCGTCCTCGTACGGCTTGGAGAGGTAATCGTTGGCTCCAGCGGAGAGCCCCTCGACGATCTGTTCGACGGAGCGGTGCGACGTCAGCAGGAGGATCCCGAGCGCGCCGCCGTTGGGCTCGGCGCGTAGGAACTTGCACACTTCGACGCCTGAAATACCCGGCATCACCCAGTCGAGCACCATCACGTGCGGCGGCGCGTGAGAAGTGAGGCGTTCTAGCGCCGCCGAGCCATCCTGGAAGACCTGAACAGCGTAACTGCCCGCCAAAACACGGCGCGCACGCTCAGCGTCTAGCGGGCTGTCGTCTACGATCCAGACTCTCGGAGGTTCGCTCGAGCTCGTCACCGAACCAACCTATACGAATGATCGACAGACACGGCAACTCGCCCAATATGTCTGGACACCCGTGTACGCGCCACGCTAATGCTGGAGCTTCTCGGGTCAGAGGCCGGAGCCGTCCGCCTGCCCCGTTTTGGATGAACGGAGCTGGAGCCCGAGTGGAAATTCTGGTCGTCGACGACAGCAAGGTCATGCGTGAGATGATCGTCGCTTGCTTGCGCGGGGAAGCAGGGCTTCGCTTCACGCACGCCGCGAGCGGGCTGGAAGCGATCGAGCGGCTCTCGCTCGGGCGCTTCGATCTCGTCTTTCTCGATCTCAACATGCCGGATATCGGGGGCTTCGAGGTGCTCGAGTTCGTGCGCGGTCAAGCGGGCTTGCGTGAGGTCCCGATCATCGTCGTCACCACGCGCGGGGACGAGGGGTCGAAGGGGCGCGCCCTAACCGCTGGCGCTTCGCGCTTCATGACCAAACCCTTTGCGCCCGCGGACATTCTCGCAGAGCTTCGCTCGTTGCTGCCGGCCCCCGCCGCTCAGGCCCCATGAGCGAGGTATTCGACCGCAAAGAGTTCGTCGCGGGGTATCTGGTCGAGGCAGAAGAGCACCTGCGGGCCGCCAACACCAACCTGCTCGAGATAGAGGCGACGCTCCACAAGAACGAGCCGCACCCGCGGCGCGTGCGCGAGCTGTTTCGCGCGCTGCATACGCTCAAGGGCTTGTCCGCCATGGTCGGCGTCGATCCGATCGTCGATCTGGCGCACGAGATGGAAGCCGTGCTGCGCCTGGCGGACCAGAGTACGGGGCGGCTGTCCTTGCCCGCGGTCGAGCTCTTGCTCGAGGGAGTGCGAGCGATCGAGCTCAGAGTGAGCGCGTTTGCGGCCGGCAAATCCGTGCCCCTAGCGCCGCCCGAGCTGCTCGACGCGCTGTCCTCGCTGCAACTCGGGGCGAGCCCGCTGCCCGAGCCGACTGCTGCGGTCATCGGGCTCGAAGCGGAGCTGCTCGCCAAGTTGTCCTTGCCCGAGCAACAGCAGCTGGTTTCCGGCGTGGCTCAGGGCCGCCGCGTCCTCCGTATCCAATATGTGCCGTCTCCGGCTCGCACGGCCCAAGGCACCACGATCACCAGCGTGCGGGAGCGCGTGGGCGAGCGCGCGGAGATCGTCAAGGTGGTCCCCATGGCCGTGCCCAAGAACGACCTGGCGCCTGGCGCCCTGGCTTTCGTGCTCTTGGTGTTGACGGACAGGAGCCCGGCAGACCTGGCGGAGGCAGCGCGCATCGAGGCGAGCGAGATCAGCTACGTCAATATCGAGGCTCAGAAGCCACTGTCGCTCTTGCCGCCGAGCGACAGCGAAGACGACGTCTCGAGCGACGCCCCGCTGCGCACCAGCTCCATCCGGGTCGACGTCGCGCGGCTCGATGACGCGATGGAAAAGCTCTCGGAGCTGGTGGTCACGCGCTTTCGGCTCGCGCGCGCCCTCGGCGCTCTTCGCGAGCAGGGCGTCGACGTGCGGGAGCTGAGCTCGATCGTCAACGAGAACGCGCGCCAACTGCGCGACCTGCGTGGCTGCATCACCCGCGCGCGCATGGTGCCGGTGCGTGAGCTCTTGGAACGTGTGCCGCTGATCGTGAGGGGCATGAATCGCAGCACAGGCAAACAAGTCCGGCTCGCTATCGAGGCTGGCGCCGCCGAGCTCGACAAGGCGGTCGCCGAGCGCATCTTCCCCGCCATCGTGCACCTGGTGCGGAACGCGATCGATCACGCCATCGAGCCACCCGCCGAGCGCCAGTCGCGCGGCAAACCCGAGCAGGGGCTGGTGACGGTGTCTTGCTTCCAGCACTCGAACAGCGAGCTCGAGCTGCGCGTGGCCGACGACGGGCGGGGCATCGACGCCGAGCAAATCGCGAAGAAGGCCGGCTGCGCGGTGCCTCCAGACCAGAACGCCCTGCTCGAGCTGATCACCCAGCCCGGGTTCTCGACGGCGGATCACATCACGAGCAGCAGCGGCCGCGGCATGGGCATGGATATCGTCAAGCGTATCACCGTCAATACGCTCGGCGGGAGCCTCGCGCTGCGCACGGGCAAGCACGCAGGCACGGTCTTCACGCTGCGCATCCCGCTCTCGATTTCGATCGTCGACGCCTTCGCTTTCGTGTGCGGGCAGGACTCCTTCGTCGTGCCGGTGTCCATGGTGGAGGAGATCATAGAATTGGATTTGGCCCGCGTCGTCGCGCCACCGGTTCGGCGCGGGGCGCGTCATCCGATCGACGTCATCGAGCGCCGGGGCGAGGCCGTGCCGCTGGTCTCGCTGGCTCGGCTGTTCGCGATGCCGCCCGGGGCCCTTCGGCCCACCCGGGCGCTCGTGGTCCGAAGGCGCGACGAGCCCTTCGCCTTCGCGGTGGACCGCATGCTCGGGCAACAGGAAATCGTGGTGCGGCCGCTCGAAGATCCGCTGGTCAAGGTGACGGGTATCACCGGCGCGACGGATCTGGGTGACGGCAAGCCGACGCTGGTGTTGGACCTGTTGGGCTTGATCGGCCTGGCCTCGCAACGAGCGCCGGCGGCGGTCGCATGAGCAGCCTGTACGTGCTCTTGAAGGTGGCCGACGCCGACTACGTGCTCGCCGCCTCGGATGTGCTGCACATGGAGTCGTTCACCGGCGCGACGCGCGTGCCTGGGTCGCCCGACTACGTCGCGGGCCTCGTGCAGATACGCCGGCGCGTGGTGCCCGTGGTCGACTTGCGCGTGCGATTCGGGCTGCTGGCGGCCGAGCCCACGCTCGACTCTCGGGTCATCGTGGTGCAGAGCGGTGAGCGAGCCATCGGACTGCTCGCCGACAGCGCGCGAGAAGTCGCGAACCTCGAGGATGAACAATTTCGACCGCCGCCCGAGCTCATCCTCGAGCAGGCGTCCGGCTATGTAACGAAGGTGGCGCAAGCGGGCGCCCGACTGCTTATGCTGATCGACTTTCGCAAGGTGATCGGCGAGGAGGTGCCGAATGGCAAATAATGGATCGAGCGCACTCGAAACGGCCGCCCAGCGCGTGGGCGAGATTTCCCGGACCTTTCGCCAGGCAGCGGCGCACGCGGACGATCTCGAGCGCGCGCTCACCGGCTTTACCTCCGAAAGGAACGAGCGCAGCGCCAGTGTGGAGGAGATGCGCCTCTCGGTGGAAGGCGTGGTCACGAGCATCGAGGAGACGAACGCCACGGTCATTGCGCTCGGCCGTTCGCAACAAGAGGTAAGCGACTCCGCGAAGGAGACCCTGCGCGGCCTGCAAAGCACGGCGAGCGGGCTTCAAGAGCTGACGTCATCGATCGCCGGCATCGAGAAGGATACGCAGCACCTGGCCAGCTCGGCCGAATCTGCGGCGGCGACCTTGGAAGAGGTCTCGCGCTCCGTGAAAGCCGTGGCGTCGAACGCGACCGACCTCGGCGCTGCCAGTGAACAGCTGGCCGCTGCGGCTCGACAGACCAGCCTCAGCGTCGCCGACGTGGCGGCCCGCGGTGAGGCCAACGCCGCTGCCATTCAAGAAGTCGCGGCGACGGTGGAGCAGATGTCGAAGGGCATCACGCGCCTGACCAGTGACGCGCAGGCCGTCGGGGCCGACGTCTCGGGCACCGCGGCAGCGGTGGCAGGGGTCACGTCCGCCCTCGAGCGAGTCGCCAGGGACGCCGGCGAGATGACGGGCGCAGCGGAAGGGACCGCGTCCGCCTCGGAGGAGATGCTGCGCTCCGTGCGCGCCGTGGCCGAGCAGGTGCGCGCGTTCGAATCCGCGGCGGCCACCACGGCCAGCTCGGTCACCGAGATCGCCGCGTCTGTCGAAGAGGTAGCCGCGACCGCCGAAAAAGCCGCCATCGTCGCCGACTCGAACTCGAATGCGATCGAGCAGCTCTCCCTGTCCTCGCAGGCGGCAGCGCAGGGCGCCGAGCAGATTAACTCGCTGGCGGCCAGCACGGCGTCTGCGTCGACCCAGCTCGACACCTCGGCGCGGCGCATCGCGAGCGTGATCGAAGGCGCGCGGCAGCACGCCGAGCGGGTGGTGGCGACGGCGCGCGAGGGCGGCGCCATCGTGGGCCGCTCGATCGAGGGCATGAAATCGATCCGGCTCGCGATGGTCGAGTCCTCGACCGTGATCAAGGAGATGGGGAAAAAATCCGAAGACATCGGCGACATCGTGCAGACGATCAACCTGATCGCGGATCGCACCAACCTGTTGTCCTTGAACGCGAGCATCGAGGCGGCGCGAGCGGGTGAACATGGTCGGGGCTTCGCCGTGGTGGCGGAGGAGATCCGGGCGCTCGCGGATCGGGCGGCGGCGGCCAGCGCTGACATCGCCAAGATCGTTCGTCTGTTGCAGAGCACGGCGCGCGAGGCGGTCAGCGCTTCGGTGGACGGGGTGCGAGCGGCGGACGAGGGCTCGCGGCTCGCGGTCGACGCCGAACGGGGCCTGGCCTCGATCCTGAAGGGCGTGGAGGAGCTGGGTGGGGCGGTGCGCGAAGTGGACCGCGCGAGCTCCGAGCAGGCCAAGGCGATCGCGGGCCTGGCGCAGAGCGCGGGGCGCACCAGCGACGAGGCGCGGAACATCGCCCGCGCCACGGCTGACCAGACCAAGGTCGCCCAGACCGTGGCCTTGGCCACGGGCGAGATGCGGCGCATGGCCAAGCAGACCAAGGAAGCCACCCTTGAACAGGCCAAGGCCCTACGCGACATCGTCAAGGCCAACGCCGATCTCAACGTGGGCGCCGAGCGCATCGGCCGCGCCACCACCGAGCAAGCCGACGCCGCGGCTGATGTCGCCAAAGCCGCCGCGCGTATGCGGCTGCTCGCTCAGCAGACCAGCTCCGCCATGCTGGAGCAGAGCAAGGCGGTCGGCAGCGTCGCTCAAACGGCGCAACAGGTCGCGGGCGCCATCCAGCGCACGCTCGCGGGCCTCGGAGAACAGGCGCGCGGCGCGGCCGAGCTGGCCCGGACCATGGACGAGATCCGGCGTCAATCGGCGCAAACGGCCAAGGCCGTCGTGGAGCAGGCGCGTGCCGCCAAGGAGATTGAAGGCGCCGCCTCGGAGGTGAACAAGCTGGCGGTGCAGGTCGCTGGCGCGGTGAGTGAACAGACGATCGCCACGAGCGAGCTCGCCAAACAGGGCGATGAAGTGCGCCGCATCGCCAGGCAGAGCTCCCGGGCCATTAGCGAGCAGAACCAGGTGTTGGGCATGCTGAACTCGAGCACGCTGCGCTACACGACCAGCATGGATCGCATCGTCAACTCCATCAGTGAACAAGCCGCGGGCAGCCAACAGTTGGGTCGCGTCGTAACCGATATCCGAGGTCGCACGCGCGAGCTGTCTCTGGCCATCAATGCGCAAACCAAGGCCGGGTATACGGCAGAGCTCGAGGCCATGGTCAGCCAGATCCATGAGCTCGGGGGCGTGTACTCGTCACATGGCGCGGCGCTCGAGGCGCTCAATACGCAGCTCTCTCAGATCGGCCAGGGCAGCGTGTCTCAGCTGCCGTCCGGCGTAGGGCAGAGTCCAGCGCTCTCGGCGGAGCCGGCATGAACGGTGGCCGCGCAGAGCTGAACGTGCCCGCCTCCGAACGGGGCCGAATCGAACGCCTGCGCGGCTTGGTGGCTCAGGGCAAAGCGGGCCTCGGGGAGTTGCTCGAGATGCGCACCGATCCGAGCTGGGCGGTTAGGCGCGAGGTGATCGCCGCGCTGGGAGAGCTCGGAGAGGTGGCGCTGGGGCCGCTCTGTGAGTCGCTCGTGGACGAGCGCGAGGATGAGACACGCATCGCGGCGACCGTGGATGCGCTCGCGGCTTCTACCGGAGACGCGGACGCGGCCGTGAGCGGGCTCTGCCAGAGCGGCAGCGCCGCGGTCCTGGCGGACGTCGCGCAGATCCTGGGCCGCCGCCGCAATGCCCTTTCGGTGCCGGTGCTGGCGGAGCTCTCGAGGCACGCCGACGACAACGTGTCGGTGGCGGCGATCGAGGGCCTGGGGCGCGTGGGCGGTCGCGCCGTCGTCGACTTGCTCGTGACGACGGTCCAGAGCCAGAGCTTCTTTCGAACCTTTGCCGCCATCGACGTGCTCGGCAAGAGCGGTGACCCGCGCGCCGTCGCGCCGCTGTCGATCTTGCTCGACGCTCCGCACTTCGCGTTCGAGGCGGCTCGGGCGCTCGGGCACACCGCCGATCGCGCTGCCGTCCCGGCGCTCAGCCGCCTCTTGGTCTCCCCGGGGGACGGACAGGTGCGCGTCGCCGCGCTCGCCCTGGCGGATTTGCGGCTGAAACACGGCGAGCGCTTCGGGTCCACGCTGCCCATCGAAGAGGCGCTGAGGCGCGAAGCGCCGAAGGGCGCCACACGTCGCCTGATTCAATGCGTGAATGGCGCCGAGTCGAGCGAGCAGGCCTCCATCTTCGTGGTCATGGGCTGCCTGCGCAACGAAGCCGCCATCCCCACCTTGCTGCAGGCTCTAGACGGGCCTTCGCCGATCGCGAGGACGGCTGCCGAGGTGTTGGAGCAGCTCTCGAGCGGCTCCGACGTGCAGCTCATGGCGGCCTTGTGGGAGGGCTCGAGCGCGCGGCGGCTGGTGCTCTTGCCCACCATTTCGCGCAGCCACGCCTCGGCCGCGGTGGTGGCGTGTCTCAGCGACGCCGAGCCCGCGGTGCGGCGGCTCGCCTGTGACGCTCTCGCCCGCATTGGTAGCCGTGACGCCGTCCCGGCTTTGTTCGAGGTGCTGAGCGATCCGAGCCCAGCGGTGGTGCAAGCCGCCACGTCGGCCATCGCTTCGCTGGGGGCCACGAACACCGCCCACTTGGCCATCGCGGCTGCAGGGTCGCCGACGGCCACGGTCCGGCGCTCGGCGATCCGGATACTCTCCTACCTGGGGCCGCGAGGGGCGGGCAGCGTGCTCGAGGCGGCGACGCGTGACGTCGACCCGCGCGTGCGCGACGCGGCCATCAGCGGTCTCTCCCTGCTCGAGACCACGGGCTCCGTAGACCTGCTCTTATCGCTCGCCGAGCACGCCTCCGCACCCACGCGCGCCAGTGCCATCCGAGCGCTGGGCGATTGCGCCATCGAGCCGCGTATCCTGGAGCGCGTGCAACCGGCGTTGCATGACGACGATGCCTGGGTGCGCTACTACGCCTGCCAGGCGCTCGGCAAATTGAAGGCAGTGAGCTCTGTCA
Organism: Deltaproteobacteria bacterium; assembly: GCA_043747815.1. Classification (GTDB taxonomy): domain Bacteria; phylum Myxococcota_A; class Polyangia; order Polyangiales; family Polyangiaceae; genus SZUA-265. Next base: position 11,905 of record JAYTOL010000020.1, on the reverse strand, counting down.
GCGCCATCGCGAGCTTGGTCAGCGACACCGCGGGCCAGGTTCGAGTGGCTGCCATCGAGGCGCTCTCCCACCTGCCCGGTGACCAGGCCTTCGCGGCGCTGCGCCTCGCCGCGGGCTCGCCGGAGCTCGACCTGCGGCGGGCGGCGTTGATCGGCCTCGGCTTGTCGACGCGCAGCGAATCGATTCCCCTCCTGCTTTCACACGTCGACGCGGAAGACGCCGCGACCCGGCTCATCGCGCTCTCCGCGCTAGCAAACTTCGAGACCCCGGAGACGCTGGAGCTGTTGACCCGTACTGCTCGCGACCCGGACGAGAACGTGAAGATGGCGGCCCTCGGCTTCCTGGGGAGCCGTTCGGGTGTCCAGGCCACGCAGCTCTTGGCCGGATTTCTAAAAGACCCGGCTTTGTGTGAACGCGCGCGCAGCGTGCTAGCCACGCGCCACGAACATCGCGTGGCCGGGATCACTTCCGCGCTGCAAACGGCGGATGACGAGCTGGCGGTGCAACTCACGAGCCTGCTGGCGCGGCTGAACCAGCCGGACGCTACTGCCGCGCTGTTCGAGGCCTTGAGCTCACCGAACACCGCCGCTCGCAAAGCGGCCGCGACCACGCTCGGCGCGCTCGGCAGCCGCGAAGCGTTTGAGGCGTTGCAAAGGCTTTCTGTACAGGACCCCGATCCCGAAATGCGACGCGTCTGCTCGCTGCTCCTGGCTCAGTGAGCGGCATGTCCGAGCTAGAGCTGTCGCCCCCGTTGTTTACCATCCTGAGCTCCTTGATCGAGGAGCGGGTGGGCCTCTCGTACACGCTCGACGACAAAGAGCTCTTGGCGTCCAAATTGTCGCTGCGCGCAGCAGAAATGGGCTTTGATTCGCTGCTCGATTACTACTATTTCTTGCGCTACGACACGGGCAGCGAACGAGAACTAGAGTGCCTGGTCAACGTGCTCGTGGTGAACGAAACCTTCTTTTTCAGGGAGCTCGGCCCACTTTCGGTGCTGGTTACAGAGCTCGTGGCGCCGCTCGTTCGTGCCGGTAAAAGGCCCCGCATCTGGTGCGCGGCTTGCTCGACGGGGGAGGAGCCGTTCACGTTGGCCATGTTGCTCGAGCAACACGGTATGTTGGACGACGTCGAGATGATCGCGAGCGATGTCAGCACGTCGGCGCTGGAGCGCGCGCAGTCGGGTGAGCACGGTCGCCGCTCCTTGCGCAGCGTCCCCGCGCCGGAGCTGGCGGCAAAGTGGCTGGAAGTGGGCGAGCGGAGCGTGAAGGTGCATCCCACGCTGCGCCGGGCCGTACAGTTCAGGCAGCTCAATTTGCTCGACCAGGCGGCCATCTCCGCCATCGGCAGCGTCGATTTCATCCTGTGTCGCAACGTGCTCATCTATTTCCGGGATGCCATCTCCACTCGCGTTGTCAGCGCGCTCGCGGGCCAGCTCTTGCCGGGCGGGGTGCTCTTGGTGGGCATTAGCGAGTCGCTGCTGCGCTTCGCCACCTCGCTAGAATGTGAGGAACGCGCCGGGGCGTTTCTGTATCGAAAGGTCCAGAAGTGACGACGCGCATCCGCGTCCTGATCGTCGACGACTCGGCCTTTGCGCGCAAGGTGCTGCGCGAGCTATTGACAGCGAGCCCGGACATCGAAGTCGTGGGTATCGCTCGCGACGGGCTCGAGGCGCTGGAAAAGATCGCCGAGCTCTCCCCGGACGTGGTCACGCTCGACCTGATGATGCCCAACCTGGACGGCCTCGGCGTGCTCGCCGCCCTTCCCCCGCAAGGCGCGCCGCGCGTGATCGTGTGTAGCATTTCCGACGCGCAAACCGAGCTGGGCGCCGCCGCGCTCCAGGCCGGGGCCGTCGACATCGTGCGCAAGCCGACCGCGCTCGCTACCCAGCAACTCTACGACCTCAAGGGCGAGCTGCTCGCCAAGATCAAGGCCGCCGCCTTGGCCCGTCCGGTGCGTCAGCTCGCGCCACCCAGCGTCGAGCGCGGGCTGCGCGCCGGCCGCCGCCATGACATCATCGTCATCGGCACGTCCACCGGCGGCCCTCAAGCCATCACCCGCCTGCTGATGGCCATGCCCGCAGATCTGCCGGTGCCTATCGCGATCGCGCTGCACATCCCCGCCGGCTATACCGAAGCCCTTGCCGCGCGCCTCGACGCTTGCTCCGCCATCGACGTGAGGGAAGCACAGCCCGGCCTCGAGCTGCGTCCAGGGCTCGCTGTCGTCGCGCGCGGGGGCACCCACCTTCGGATCGTCAAGAGCGCGGACACCACGCGCTTCCAGTTTGACCATCGACAGGGCATCTCGCTGCACGCGCCGTCGGTGGACCTGCTGTTCGAGAGCGCGGTCGAGCGGTTTGGATCGGCGACGCTCGGCGTGGTGCTCACCGGCATGGGTGATGACGGCCTCCGAGGCTCGGCCGCGATTCATCACGCTGGCGGCACCGTGCTCACCGAGTCCGACGTCTCCTGCGTCGTCTACGGCATGCCCCGCTGCGTGAAGGAAGCCGGTTACTCGAGCGCCGAAGCGCCGATCGAGAACATGGTCGCGGAGATCCTCCGGCATCTTTAGGCCTTCGTGGTCGAGGGTTGAGCCGGATTGCCGATGCGTCCGGTGACGGGGAGCCATCTGGCGCGCTGAGACCAATCGCCGCCTGATTTGGCCGCTGCAAATGTCGAGTCGTGTGCGACACGAAACGAGCGCCGGCGTCTAGACTCGAACACGGGGGACGAGGCGCGTCTTCGAGCGGCGGTGCGCAGCCAAGCGGCGCGCTGTCGGCGCCGCCATTTCTGCAGCACGGCAGCCGCGCTGAGGCGAGCTTCGTCACGCCCCGAGGTGACGTCCGACAGGTCATCAATCGAGCAAATGAACTGATCATGAGAAGGGGTCCAAAGCAATGACGAACGATGAAGTACAGAAGCTCATCCAAGGCATCTTCGATAACATTTTCGCCTCGGTGACGAGCGCGGAGCCCGGCGGCAAGGCGGTGATGAGCGCCTCGACGACGGTGCTCTCGTTGATGAAGCCAGGTATGGCGATCAACTCGAAGGATTTCAGAAATCCTTGGACGCCGGGTAACGTCAACGGCAACCCGGACGCGGCCATCAACCTGGCCAATCTAGTGGATGTGGCGCCGAAGCTGTCCGCCATCTACACCGACAGCGGCAATCGCATCAGCCAGATCTACAAGCAACTTCTGGACGGGGTGAGCATCCCGGTGCAGGAGACCAACGCAGCGCTCATCAAGCAGCTCGCTGACGCGGACGCCGTGCTTTACCGCACCGTCGACACGATTGACCCTGACACCGGGGCGTCGACGCCGAAGCGCGTGGAGACGTCGCTCTATCGCGACTATTCGGACAATCAGGGGCTGTATAACAACTCCAGGATCGGCTACATCGGCGCCTATCTCGAGGCGCAGAAGACCACCAGCGGTAAAAATACCTGGCCGCTGATCGCGACGACGCTGCAGCTGCCGGTCAAGCAGGCGTACGATCGCTGGCGTTCTGGTGGCGCTGACAAGGTCGAGCAGGCCATGGCCATCATCAATACGTCGTCGCAGAACGCGCTGCAGAAGGCCTTCGACCAGGCGAAGAAGTCCTTCGAAGGCTACGGCGTCGCGCTCGACGACTCGGGCACGGGGCTCGCCACACCCATCCAGCGCAGCTCGATCTTGCCCTCGGATTGGCACAGCACGAGCTCGACGGGCTGGACGTCCTTCGACACCGCCAGCAGCAGCGTGTCGACCAGCAATACCTCGGACTACAAGTCCTTCGGCGGCTCGACGGGGTTCAGCCTGGGCCTGTTCAGCATCGGCGGCTCGGCAGGTCACAGCACCATGAGCCAGCACGCGAGCTCCGAGACCAACGGCCTACGCATCAGCTTCAGCTACACGTTGGCGACCATCCGACGCCCGTGGATGGTCCCTAACCTGCTCGGCACGAAGGGCTGGAACCTCGGCAACTTGTACTCCAAGGGGGCGATCTCCAAGGGCACCAAGGCCGGTCAGGAGAAGTCCGCGATGCCGCTCTTGCCGACGTCCTTCGTCGTCGTGAAGGATGTCGTCATATCTGCCAACTGGTCGAAATCCGATCTCGACCTGATCAAGCAAAAGACCTCGGGCGGTGGGGGTTTCTCGATCGGGCCATTCTCGATCGGGGGCTCCTACGCCAGCTCCCGTTCGAAGGAGACCTACACCTCGGCCATCACGGGTGGCAAGATTCGCGTCCCCGGCGTTCAGATCCTCGGGGTCATCAGCCAAGTGCTGCCCCTCAACCCACCCGCCTGAATCGGCGGCAGTTGCACGGCAATCATCGGCAGCCGTGACGGGCTGCCGATGGAGTCATTTTAAAGGAGAGGGCGGGCAGTGCGCATGGCAAACACGACAGATTTTATCAACACCGTTTACGATGAGCTGGGCAAGCTGGTTGGGGTGGGCAGCGGGACCTCTTCGAGCTTCATGCTGATGGCTTGGCCGGGGTACTCGCTCAGTCCTGCGGACTTCAAGCGAGCCGATGCGCCGAATGGGCCTTACGATCCGGAGGTCGCCAAGGAGGCCTTTTCCCAGCTGGCGAACATCGTACCCAGCTTCAACCAGGCGCGTTTCGAGAACTCCGGGTTTCAGGTCGACGACCTGTACGAGATCGTTCTGGCGAGCGCTATCCCGGTCGGGGCCACCGAGACGAGCGTGGCCACAAACCCGATCTACCGTCTGTTCGCGGATGCGGGCTTCGAGTTTGCCCAAGCACGGCGGGGCTTTCACGACGACCCAAGCTCCTTTTACTACCCGGCTGTAGCCACACCAAACCAGTGGTACGACGAAGCCGCCGCAAAGGGCTGGGCCGCGATTTCGTTGAATCAATCTGACATCAAGCCCGCCCCGGCCAAATCGGCGTTCGTGAAGGCGAGCGGGATCGATCTGTCGAAGGCCGAGGTCTGGCGCCTCAAGCCGACAGAGGCAGAGCGAGCCAGCGTAGATGACCGGATCAAAAAGCTCGTCGCAGCCAAGGCGGTGGCGTTCGGCAAGTCGGCGGCGTTGCCTTCGGCAACTAAAGCGGCGGCTCCCGCGTCGCGGGTTTTCGTTGCGCCAACAGCCACGGCAGCGCGGGCTTCGCAACTGAGCGGAGTGGTCGCAGCTCGGCCGTCGGCCGCGGGCGCTCTGGCCAGCCGAGCGCTGTTTCAGCGCAGCAGCCTGCCGGCGAGCGCGTTTCAAGGCAAGCTCGACGTGAAGCGGGCAAACCTGTCCAAGCCGGACCTGGGGATCGCGAGCCTCTCGCAGCGCCTGCTGCTGAAGTCCGTCATCGATCGGGCGCTCCCCACCCGGTTACCCGCGCCCGACACCGATGGCTTCCACGTCTCGTTCAGGTACTGCCGCGTGAACATTGAGCGGCCCTGGCTCAAGTTGGCGCTCCTCAACACGAAGAACTGGTGGATGTTCGATACTCCGGCGGGCGAGTACTCGAGCGGGGCCAGCAACGCCAACCCTGGCATGTTTCCACTGCTGTCCACGTCGTTCATCGCGATCCGTGATTTGAAGATCACCGCCAACTGGAAGCAGGAGGACAAGACCCACCTGAAGAGCGCGGCCTCCTTCGGCTTCTTCGACCTGAACGGGGCCACGGTCAATAACGACACCATCGAGGTCAAGGGATTGCAGGTCATCGCCTCGATCTGCAACCTCACGCCCAAGCTGCCGCCCCACTCCCCGCCTGAATGAGAACGGACACGAACGAAACGAGCATCGACCAGCGTATGGAGCTCTCGAAGATGAAACGGCGACTTTCTCACTGCATTGCGGCGCTGTCGGTCGGCGTGCTCGGGACGGGCTGCGGGCAGTCCGACACTCGCGTCGAGGAGTACCAGGCAGCGCCGCAGGCTACGCCTGGCCGAGCGACGGCGGACGACACGCTGGCGGACGACATGACGCCAGAGGACACCACCGCGGACGATACCGCGGACGACACCAGCGCGGACGACATGCAGGAGAGCTCAGGGCCTGAAGCCGATCCCGACCCCGTCGTGGCTGCGCCGATGGCATTGCGCAGCTTCGTGACGGCGGGGACGTTCCACGGTGACCTGGAGCAGCAAGGCGGGGGCAGTGACGGTAGCGACGGGGCCGATCGCCTCTGCGCGTCGGCGGCAAACGCCGCCAGCCTCGGCGGCAATTGGATCGCGTGGGTGTCGACGTCCAGCGTCGACGCCCTGGCGCGCTTGAGGAACGGCGCCCGCTGGACGCTGATCGACGGCGTCACAGAGGTATTCCCGTCCAAGGCAGCGATCCAGCTCGGTCCCAGGCAGGCGATCGATGTGACCGAGGCTGGTGACTCGTTGCTCTCGAGCGGCGCCGCTCCCGAGCGAGTCTGGACCAACACCGATCGCTTTGGCAGAAACTCCACGCAGGGCCAGAACGACGCTTGCAACGATTGGAGCGATCAAGCCGGCATCGCGGCCGTCGGCGTCTTGTTCGATCCGGCGCTGGGCGCTGGGCTCGGCCTCTCGTGGACCGATACGCGGCAACCGCAAGGTTGCGGCGCGGAGTATCACTTGTACTGCTTCGAGAACTGAGGCGGCTCGGCACGTTCGGCGGAGCTGCGAGCGTGCCGAGATCGGGCGTCGTGCTAGCTGCTAGCGTGCTGCGTTCTCGAGCGGGTCCCTCGCCGACGATTCAACGCCAACCTTGCCCTCGGCTCACCCGAGTCGCCCAGCCTGCGGTTCGCAGCGCCGCCTCGTCCGGCGAATATTCCGTGGTTATTGGAATGAGTTGACGGTTATCGTCATTCTGTAGCGCTCCGACGCGCGTTCCCGGCCTCGTGTTCCTCAAAGTCGGATGTTCCGCATAGTGTGGAACGAGGCCATGGAGCATGAGCGAGGTCCAGATCGATCTCCTCCTGCCGCTGCCGCAACGACTTTGCTGATGCAATTGAGGTGCGTCATCGAGAAGATCTCGACTCCCGACCGAGACGCGGATTTGGGCCCCCTGCCGCGTCCCATTTGATGCCCTGGCGACATTTTAGCTGGATCACTACTCGCCTGAATCCGCATCGCGGGCTATGCTCGACGCGTGACGCCAGGACTTTCGGAGGTAAAAGACCGGATTCGTAAACTCGGGCTGCGGGTGACGGCTCCCCGACTTGCTGTCTTAAAAGTCCTGGCCGAGGCCGCGAGACCGCTGTCACACTCGGAGGTCGTGGCCAAATTGGGCGACGATGTGCCGTGGGACCGCGCGACGGTATATCGAAACCTCGTCGCGCTGGTCGGGGTGGACCTGGCGCGAGTGGCCGGACACGCCGGAGGTATCTGTCGCTACGAAATCGCCAGGGATGATGAGCATGGGCCCCACCCCCACTTTCTCTGTGATGACTGCGGCATCGTGTCGTGCTTGCCCGAGACCGAGGTCATCACGCCGAAGAAGGCGAAGTGGGGGAAGGCGCTCAAAGGGGCCGAGGTTCATTTCGTCGGGCGCTGCCCGAGCTGCGCGGGCGCATAGTTGAACTAGCCGACTGGCGCCCGGCTGACTGAGGGGGACATGCGTGCGTTCGATCCTTTTGGCACTTCAAAAAAAGTGACGCTCCCGCCAGCGTCTCCAGCGATGACTCCCTCGTGGCGAGGGTGCCAGCTGAGCGCGCTGACCGCATCGTCGACGAACGCATAGTGGGTCAACTCACGGCTCCGCCGTGGTTCCCAGAGCAGTATCGAAGCGTCCTTCGAGCCACTGGCGAGCACGCCTTTGCAAGGGCTGAAAGCCAGGTGGGTGCACGGTCCGAGGTGCCCTTCGAGTTGGATTCCAGGCGTACCCTCAGGGCCTTTGCCCGCGAAATCCCAGACCGTCACTGGAGCGTCGCCGGAGGTCGCGAGCAGTGTCGACTCGGCATTCCACGCCAAGGCCTGGGGCTTGAAGCGGTAGCCGCTCATCTCGGAGTCCTTTCCGCTCGGCAGACGCCAGAAATGAACCGAGCAATCCTGACTGCCGCAAGCGAGCACTTTGCCATCAGGGCTCCACGCCATGCCGATGAGAGAGCCGTGCCAGCCAAGATGGCGCGTCTTGCCACCGGTGGCGAGCCCGTACAGGTGAACCCCGCCATAGCAACTGGCCGCCAGCTCCGAGCCTCGCCGCCCCCACGCGACGGCCGTCACCGTGCTCGGCAAGGGCTCGGTTTTGAATACGAGCTGGCCGGTGGCACTCCAAACGCTCACGTTCCTGCTGGCGCTGGTCGCCAGCCGGCGCCCATCCGGCGCCCAGCTCACGTGTTCGACCCAGCCCGCGCCGCCGGGTAGCTCGCGAAGCAACTCACCCGTCTCGAGCGAGAACATCCGTGCCATGTCATCTTGAGCGCAGGACGCGAGCGTAGGACCGGTCGGACACATGCCGAGCTCGAGCACGCCGCCCGGATGTGCGTGCCGATCCCAGACAACCTCTCCGGTCTCTGTCTCGATAACCAGCAGCGCTCCCGCGCCGGTGCCTACTGCGCAATGCGCCCCGTCAGGAGTCACACCGAGCGCCGTCACGTAGTCTCCCGCGTCGACGCACCAGCGCGGCTCGAGCTCCGCTTTGCCGCGAAGTGCGCTCGAGCTCAAGCCAGGCACTGGCGAAAGCTCCGATTCAGCTCCGCTCGGTCGAGCTTCCTTCCGATGAAAACCAGGTCATTGGCACGCGACTCCCCGTTCCTCCAGGGGCGGTCTTCCTTACCGTCGAACAACATGTGCACACCCTGAAACACGACGCGATTTTCCGAACCCGCAACGTTCAGGATGCCCTTCATGCGAAAGATGTCAGCTCCGTGCTCCCTCAGCAGGGTCGAGACCCAACTGTCGAGCTTCTGCCCGTCGAGCGCGCCTTCCACATGGATGCCGACCGAGCTCACCTCCTCGTCGTGGGTGTGGCCGGCGGCAAATGCCTGCTCGGAGCTGGGCTCCAGCACGGAGCCGGCGCTGACTCGAAGGCGAAACTCGCTCGGCAGGTGCTCAGTGTACAAACCCAAGCGCCCCTGCCGGGGACACCGCACCGAAAATGACTTCGGACCTTTCTCGACCAGGTCCAACGTGACAGCGCGCTCACCCACCTCGATGCTGGCGCTCGGCAGCAACCGAAGCTTCGGCTGCGACCAGGCCCGGGCTGCACGCTCACGAGCTGCTGGTGCCTCTGCATCCTCCGCATCGTCGAGCGGCATGACGAGTAGATCCATCGAGGCATCGGGGCCGTCATCCAACGACAGCTGGAGCGCTCCCTCGTCAGCCCGGAACGTGCCTGCCCATTCGAATGGATACTCCGGAGTCAGAAAGCTGGGCTTCTGCGCCACCGCGCGCTGGAGATCAAATCCGCCAACGTCGAGCATCTCATGGATCGGCACGTCTGCATGTGCGGCGCGGAGAACTCGCGCCACCCCGTTGATGCCGCGGATACGCTGTTCGAGCCGTTCGAGATCACTCCTGGACACCAGATCCGACTTGTTCAGGATGAGCACGTCGGCGAAAGCAATCTGCTCCTTGCATTCACTCGACTCGTCGATGTGCAAGCTGACGTGCTTCGCGTCGACCAGCGTCACGATGCCGTCGAGCCTGAATAGCTCTCTCAGCTCTGCATCGACAAAAAACGTCTGAGCGACGGGGCCTGGGTCCGCCATGCCCGTGGTCTCGACCAGGATGTGATCGAACTTGTCCCGCCGTTTCATGAGGTTGCCCAGGATGCGGATCAAGTCACCCCGGACGGTGCAGCAGATGCATCCGTTGTTCATCTCGAACACTTCTTCGTCCGCGTTGATGACGAGCGCCTGATCGATGCCGATTTCCCCGAACTCGTTCTCGATGACGGCGATGCGCTTACCGTGGTTTTCGCTCAGGATTCGGTTCAGCAACGTGGTTTTGCCCGAGCCAAGGAAGCCCGTCAGTACGGTGACGGGTATTCTGTCGATTGTCTTTTCGGCGATCACCATGCGTTGCTCCTTCTCATGACAATTCACGCCAGTATTACAATTGCCTAACAATTGCAATACTGGACAGGCCCATACCCCATGGGGTATGAGTCGGAGGTGCATACGATAGCTAACAAGAAAAGGCTCATCGCCCGGGTGCGGCGCGTGCGCGGTCAAATCGAAGCCGTGGAACGCGCTCTGAGCGAAGAGCGCGGCTGCGCGGAAGTGGTGCGGACGATATCTGCTGCTCGGGGTGGCATGAACGCTCTCGCCGCCGAAATCCTTTGCGACCACGTGACCGACCATGTGGCGGCGCCAAAGCTCGGTGTTGCCGAGCGGGCCAAAGCGGGGACTGAGCTGTCTCAGGTCATACGTCAGTTTTTGCGGTAGGGGTACAATGCAGGCACAGGCGTCGAATCAGGCGGATGGCGCTGCGTTCAGCGCGCCGCCCCCTCACAGGCGAGAACGCGGTATTCGAGCGGTCATCGTCCTCACTTTTGTGACTATGGTCGTCGAGGTGCTGGTGGGCTTTTGGGCGGGGTCCATGGCGCTCCTCGCCGACGGGTGGCACATGGCCACGCACGTGGGGGCGTTGAGCTTCTCTGCGGCCGCGTACGCAGTGGCCCGGCGTTTTGCGTCACATCGGGCTTTTGCCTTCGGAGCAGGCAAGGTGCATGCTCTGGCGGGCTACACGAGCGCCTTGACGCTCATTTTGGTGGCTCTGGCCATGATCACCGAGTCCATCTCGCGACTATTTGAGCCCAAGCACATCGATTTTTCAAGCTCGCTGCCGGTGGCCGTGGTGGGGTTGCTCGTCAACCTCGTGAGCGTGCGGCTGCTCCATGGGGAAGAGGACGAGCACGAACACGCGGCGCACAACCACGTTGACCACAACCACGTTGACCACAACCATCGCGCAGCGGTGCTGCACATCATCGCCGACACGTTGACGAGCGGGCTCGCCATCGCCAGCCTTCTATTGGGCAGCTGGCTCGGCTGGACCTGGCTCGACCCCATGATGGGCGTGGTCGGCGGCGGGGTGATCATCGTCTGGGGATCTGGGTTGTGCCGGACCGCCGCGTTGGAGCTGTTGAACGTCGAGCTCTCTCCTCGGCTCTCGGATGAAATTCGCGGCGTGCTCGAGGCGATGGATGACGTGCAAGTGGGGGACCTTCGTGTCTGGTCGCTCGGGCAGGGGGCGCGCGGATGCGTGGTGACCGTGCTGTCTGCGTCGCCCCGTGACGTGAGCGAGTATCGAGAGCGCGTGCTCGCCTCCTTCGAGCTCACGCACTTGACCATCGAGGTACAACGTTCCGGTTCAAGGGGAGCAACCGCAACGCGCCAGCCGTGAGCGAAGCCCCCCCAAGCTGACGGCCCGCGACTATCAAGGAGTGAAGTTGTTCTGTACTTCGCACTCACCGTCGGCGTTCATGTGCTGCCCCGAAGCCGCCGAATAGGCAAGGAAGGCTGCCAGGCTATTGGCCCGTGTGAAGCTCGTGCCGTTGGGGTCGAACGTCATCTGTCCCGCAGGCGCCGTGTAGTCTGGCACGAGGCTGCGCCAGGGGAGTGGCTCGCCAGCTCTGGTCTCGAATCCGGAGATATCCGCGTCCACGAGATCTTCGATGGTGACGCTGCCCGGGGCTGTCGGGGTACCGTAGGTGGAGGCATTCGCCGCAATCGGGTCAAAGTGGAGCGGCGTGCCTTCGATGTTGAGTGTGTCCCAAAATGCGTGGTCTGTGTGGATGGTGATCTGGACGGTGGTGGTAGAGTTTGCGTCGGCCTGGATGCCGCGAGGGAATTCTTCGCCCACGGCTTGCAGGTCCGTATTGCGGCAATTGACGTAGCTCGACGGATTGATGAGCCCGAGCTTGAATTGAACTTCGGTCGGTATCTTGCTGAAGTGCTGACGGCCACGTAGATCCGCAGAAATTTGACCCTGGAGGTGGGCCAGAGGTGCCCGGATAGACCAGAGGGGGCGAATCGAGCGAGCGAAAACAGAA
>JAYTOL010000019.1:0-28248 GCA_043747815.1 Deltaproteobacteria bacterium | reverse complement strand
TTCGAGATCTCGTTGGTAGCGGGTGAGACTGACAGAACGACCTTTCATCTGAACACCTCCAAGTGGGGGAAGTGTTCAGCGTCCTCGCGTCCGCCTCCGAGGTTGAAGCCCGAAGAGGGGGCAACTGCCGGAATTATGTTCCACGCCGTGACGAAGCGCTCCGGATCGGATCAGCTCTCGCTCAACACCAACCGAGAGCTCAGCGTTGTCAGGTGGCCCGCTGCCGCGCAGCGGCTTGGTTCGTGTGCCCAGCATGAGAAAGGCCAGAAGGTGAAAGTCCTTTGAGAAAGCAGGTCGTAGCAATCTCGAGCAAACCACAAGGCGCAAGCCGTGAGGCTGAGGCTGAAAGCAGTGGGGAGCAGAAACTGCGGGTCGACGTACAGAAACCGGATTTGAGGCGGTGCACTCCGGGGCGAGCGGGCGAACAACCGCGAAGCTCCAACGACCAAAGGGGTGTGGCGTATATTCGGCGATCGTGCAGCGAAGGTCTTGTCTCTTACCTGGGGAGATCTCGCCTCGCGCCTGAAAGGGCGACGCCCGGTGGGCGGAGCGAGAAGTCAGCAGAGGCCGTAGTAGCCGAGCAGAAGCGGGAAGGGGTCACTCCTCGAATCCCGGAAGTCTTTAGCTCGGTCAAGGGCCAAACGGAAAGGAGAGCGAAACGACCATGAGACTCGAAGACACCACGCGCCAGAAGTCCGGGCAACTGGAGCTCCCGTTCGGCAGCAAGGGTGAAACCCCGAGAGCTGAGCGAAGCGGCGAAGTGTCGACGGCGTCAAACGGAAACGAGCGCTCAGGCACCGCCACGAAACTCCTGATGGAGCAAGTGGTGGAGCGCAGCAACGTCGTCGTTGCATTGAAGAAAGTGCAGAAGAACAAGGGCAGTCCCGGCATCGACGGCATGACCGTGCAGGAGTTGAAGGCGTACTTGGTGGAGAACTGGCAAAGCCTGCGAGCCGCGTTGCTCGCAGGGACATACCAGCCGAAACCGGTCCGCAGGCAAGAGATACCGAAGAGCGGGAGAGGAGTCCGCCAGCTGGGGATTCCTTGCGCGCTCGACCGGTTCGTGCAGCAATGCATCCTGCAGGTGCTTCAGCCAAGATTCGACCCGTCCTTCTCCGAGCACAGCTACGGGTTCCGACCTGGACGCCGAGCACACGATGCCGTGTGCGCGGCGCAGAAGTACATCCAGCACGGGTACCAGTGGGTGGCGGATGTTGACCTGGCGCAATTCTTCGACCGGGTCAATCACGACGTGCTCATGGGCAGGCTATCGAGAAGAATCGAGGACAAGCGATTGCTGGGGCTGATTCGCGGCTACCTGAACGCCGGCATTCTGGCCGACGGGATAGTCATCGAGCGACATGAAGGAGTCCCGCAAGGGGGTCCGCTGTCGCCGTTGCTCGCGAACACGCTTTTGGATGAAGTGGACAAGGAGCTGGAGAAGCGAGGGCTCGCCTTCTGTCGATACGCCGATGACCTCAACGTGTACACGAGGTCGAAGCGAGCGGCGGAGGACGCCATGCAGACACTGCGTGGGCTTTTCACCAAACTCCGCCTCCAGGTCAACGAATCCAAGAGCGCCGTGGCTCACCCGTGGGAACGTCGGTTTCTCGGCTATACCTTTTGGCTAGCCAAGAAAACCGGGGAGCCCAAACGGGGCGTTTCGAGCAAGGCCCTTGAAGCCATGAAGGAGCGCGTTCGGCTCATCACGAGCCGGACCCGAGGACGAAGCATTCCATTCGTAGTCGCTGAACTGCGGCCGTACCTGCTGGGCTGGAAGGAGTACTTCAAGCTGCAAGAACGGACGTCCCTCTTTCGCGAACTCGACGGGTGGATTCGTCATCGGCTGCGAATGCTCCACCTCAAGCACTGGAAAAATGGTCCCAACGCCTACCGCGAACTCCGCGCTCGGGGTCTCCCCGAGCAGGAGGCGAGGAAGGTCGCGGGCAACCTCCGGAGCTGGTGGCGCAACTCGCACATGGCGCTCAATCGGGCACTGCCTCCGAGCTACTTCGACGGCCTCGGCTTGCCGAGGCTCGCTGCGTAACCTCAACTTTCCGAACCGCCGGATGCGGACCCGCATGTCCGGTGGTGTGGGAGGGGTCTGGCGGGACAATTCCCGCCACCCCTATCCCGATAAGTACTTCTTCTCGCTAGTTATGGGCCGCCTTGCACCTATACCTATGCAGCGCGCGCCCGCTTCACCTTCACCTCGGCAACCAATCCAACCGCATCGATGAGCTTAAGTACGCGATCGATAGTCACCTTCTGCAAGCTACCCGACAGGATGCCGGTCACGGCACTCCGTGTGAGACCCGAACGCTTGGCGATCTCGGCATGGGTCAGCCCTTGGCTCTCGATGGCGTCGAGCACCGCCGAAATGAGTTGCGCCTTCATCACCGCCTCCATGCCGCGCGCCGCTGAAATGCCCAGCTTCGTGGCGATCTCTCTTCCTGATGTTGCCTTCACCGCCTGACCTCCTTCAACCTCGCACGAGCGATTTCGATGTTGCGTTGGGGCGTCTTTTCCGCCGCGTTCTTGAACGCGTGGAGCAAAACGAGGCCGCTCCTCGTCACCACGGCATAGATCACTCGAAAGGCGCCCGAGCGAGCATGAAGACGCAGCTCATGAGCGCCCGCGACGATACTTGGCATGGGACGGGAGAGTGGCATCGACAGACTGTGGCCTTGTTCCAATCTCGCAACCGCATCCGCCAAGTCCTCCCGCACCTCCACAGGCCAGTCGTCTATCTCGCGTTGGCAGCGACGGTGGATTTCGAGCATCCAACGTATAATGTCTCATAAGTAATGTCTCATAAGTGAGACCTACCGTCAAGCCCCCCCGGAAACGCAACCCACTGCTCGCTGCGACGCCCATGGGCCTCGGTGCTTGTTCGCCTCCCCCGCGCAGTAACCGTCGCCCGTGCCGGTCGGCACGGAGCCGCTCCGCGGATGGGGTGCCGAGCCATGCCGATTCGAGCGAGTCGGGCGTGCCATCTTGGAGATGCCCCGGTTTTGCCTTCACCTTGCCGCGCGAGCACGGCACTTGAGATTGTCGTACAGCAACACCCGCGGCACCCGCCATAGAACTCGAACGCCTGCACGTGGCCCCGAATGCAGCGCTCAAACAACGCACCGACGCTCAATCTCGAGCTCGATTGGCGCATTAGTTCAGACGGTGGGGTCACAACGTTCTTCCCAACCCGGCAACACGCCAGCTGGCGTCATTCGCGGTAACCCGTGGCAATCGGGTGCACGCCAGTGTTCGCTGTTGTTGAGGCATCCACGGATGTCTCTCGCCGTGACCAGCGAACGGTGATGGGTCGTAAGGAGCGGCGCGAGGGCCATAAAGGCCGCATGGGGGGCGACATCGAGCAGCGACGAGACCAAAGTGCAGGCAGTTGCAGGCCCTACCGCTCTGATAGAGGCGGCTCGGAGGCGCCGTGTGCGAGTGTGGGCGTGGAGGTATCGCGGAACACATCCGAGACTTTTGGCTGGAGCTCGTCCGAGCGTGCCGGCGCGCTCGGGGCAAGGTATGCTCTGGCATGCGAGCCCGCTGCGAGCGACACGCCTTGGCGCTAGGCCCGAGCGGGTGCCTCATCTGTCGGCGTGAGGAGGGCGTCGTCGCGGCGTCTTCTGACGCCGACGCCCTGGCGGATACCGCCCGAAGCGCCCCGCCGCCGGCGCTCCCCGCCTCCGCTGCGTCAGCGCCTGTCGCTGCGTCAGCGCCTGTCGCTGCGCTCGCCGCGCCGGCCCAGCCTGCCGCCGCGACTCCCACGGCAATAACGAGCGCGTATCGCGATTCGGCGCCCACCGTCCCCACCGTGACGGACACTCCAGAGTCGCCGCGCCTCAGCATTCGCATCCCCCCGCTGATGCTGCTGATGCTGCTGATGCTGCCGGTCGCCGCCTTCGGCGCTTACTTGCTCGTGGCCCATCGCACCACGCTGCCGACCCGCACCGAGAGCGAGCCAAGCGCACCCAACGCGGAGGCCTCGTCGCCAGTCGCCAATCCTCCAGCTGAGGCGACGCCCATGCTCGGCGCCCTCGACGAGCCTGTGGATCCTCCTTCGGTGACTGCCGTCAAGATCGCGGTCCTCGAGCGGACGCGTGAGCAAGCGCTGCGCGCCGCCGATCAACTCGAGGCCGCGCGGCGGCGCGTGAAAGTGGTCCTCTACTCCACCGCGCGTTGCACGCGCTGCAGCGAGGCGCGAAGCCACCTCATCGCCCAAGGCATCCACCCGACGGAGCGCGACATCGACAAAGATCCGCGCGCGCGCGCCCGCCATCGCGCACTCTCCAAGAAAGGCGGCCTGCCCACCCTCGAAGTGGATGGCAAGGTGCTGGTCGGCTTTCAGCCGGAGCGCCTCGACAAGGCCATCGACCGCGCGGCTACAACTCGGATACAGCGCAAGCCCTGATGCTCATGACCCCGCGAATGCTGCGTTCTCCCCTGCGCGAAGATTTGTCGTTCCTGGCGCTGCACCTGGGGTTTGGCGCCTGCGGCGCCTTCATCCTGCACAACGGCTCGTCCTTGGGTTGGGCCATCCTCGTCCCCTTCGTGCTGATGCTGCCGTTGAATTTGGTGCCGCTACTGCCGGAGAGCAATTATCTACGGCTCGACGCAGATGGCATCACCTTGCGTCGCATCTACCAGGACCATCGCTTTCTGTGGTCCGAGATTTCGAGCTTCCGAGTCTGCAAGTACGGTCTCCGACGCATCGTGTGCTTCGATTACTCCGATGAGGTGCGTCGCAAGCGCTCGGCGCGAGCGAGGGCGCGTTCTGCCCATGGCGATGGGCAGCTCTTGGAGTCCTATGGGCTCGAGACGGAGGAGCTGGCGCAGCTCCTGAATTGGAACCGTGAGGAGAGCCTGGGCAAATTTGAAGAGGAGGACTGCGCCCCTAAATCAGTGTCCCATTTCGGCGCTCGGGTGCTGTAGTCTGAGGCCAAAGAGCCTCGATTTCCGAGGGTCGGTGGATCGGAAGGTAGAGGTGGCGCGATGAAGCTGCGGCGTGTGTGGGTGGCCGTGGTCGTGCTCGGGCTGTGCGTGGGTCACTCCGGTGTGAGGGCGGCACCCAGTGGCGATCCGCCGCCCGATCCGAAGCAGATCCCAGTGCCGGCTCTGCACACGTCGTTTCCCCGTTTGCCGGGCGTAGACAAGTTGCCGGCGCAGCCCGAGTTGCCGCCCGTCTTGCGCACCAGCGAGGGCAGGGCGGTGGCTTCGGCTAAAGACTGGCCGGCGCGCCGCAGTGAGATGCAGGCCATCCTCGAGCACTATGCCTTGGGCCATGCGCCGCCAGCTCCTGGCAACCTGCGGGGGAGCGAGATCGAAGCGCGTGAATTGGACAAGGGCGTGCGTTATCGGCTGGTCCGCTTGAGCTTTGGCCCCGCAGAGTTGCAGCAGAGCGTCGATATCGGCATCTTCACGCCCGCCGGCGCCGGCCCCTTTCCTGCAGTGATCTCGCCGGTAGGGCTGCCACGCGGGGCGCGCTCGTTGCCCCGGCTGCCGCTCGGGCCTGGGCAAGGCAAGGGGGTCGACGCGCTGCTCGGCGTTGGCCCCGGGCCTGCGCCATCGCTGCCCCAGCCCACCTCGGCGCCGAGCCACGCCGCCCTGGCTCGCTCTCAGCCCGCGCTCTCGCGTGGCTTCGCTGTGGTGGTCTTTGAGCACAACGATTTCGGGGAGGACACGACGCTGCGCGACGCGGACGGGGGCTGGGCGTTCCGCCGCACGCGCGTCTTCCCGGCCTATCCGGGCTACGACTGGGGCCTCTTGCGCGCCTGGTCCTGGGGTGTGTCGCGTATCGTCGACTACCTCGTGACGGACGCCAGCATCGACGCGCGCAAGCTCGTCGTCACCGGCTTCTCGCGCACCGGCAAGTCAGCGCTGATAGCCGGCGCGTTCGACGAACGCATCGCGGTCACCGCCCCCGTGGCCACGGGCGGCGGCGGCGTTGGCACCTTTCGCAACAGCGGCGCGGGCCGCGGCGGTAAAGAGGGGTTGGACGTGATGTTGCGGAAGTACCCCAACTGGTTCTCTCCGGAGCTGTACCCGTTCTGGGGCCACACGGATCAGCTGCCCTTCGACCAGCACTGGCTGCTCGCGCTCGTGGCGCCCCGCGCTCTCATCGCGCTCGAAGGCACGACCGATCCCGTCTCCCTGGCGAGCGCCGTTCGGAGCTCATGGTCAGGCGCGCAACCCGCCTACGCTTTGCTCGGAGCGAGCGCAGCGCTCGGGGTCCACTACGCCCGGCGCGGCCACGCCGTCACGCCAGAGGATTGGAAGGCGCTGCTGGATTTTGCAGAGCAGCAGTTTGCGCACGCGGCCGGCCCCCGCCGCTTCGATCGCTTCCCCGCCGAAGCGTTCCAGGCGAACGAGGGTTCGGCGGCCAAGCGCGTCGCGCTCTGGAACGGCCGAGATCTGCGCGGCTGGAAGCTCTACTCCGAGCCGCCCGACCCGAAGAGCGCCGTCGTGCTGAAGGGCGGTGTGCTGCGCTTCGAGTCCGCCGCCAAGGGCTATGTTCAGACGGAAGAGAGCTTCCAGAACTACCACCTGCACGTCGAATGGCGCTGGCCGAAAGGCTCCAAGGAGGACGCCAACAGCGGTGTCCTCGTGCACGTGACGGGCCCCGACGCGATCTGGCCGCTGTGCTTCGAGTGCCAGCTGAAGAGCAACAACGCGGGCCAGGTGGTGGGCATGGGCCTCGACATCCCCGCCGCTCCGGTGCTCAACAATCGCAAACGCGCGCCGCGGCTCGGTGAGGTCTTCGAGCAACCGTACGGTGAGTGGAACAGCTACGAGATCTATTGCCGCGCCGATACCATCGAAGCCTACGTCAACGGCGTGCGGCAAAACTACGTCGAGGCCCTACCGATGAGCGCCGGCCGGATCGCGCTCCAGATGGAGGGCTTCCCGATTGAGTTCCGCAACGTCTGGCTCGAGCCGCTGTGATTCGAGCCACTGTGACTCGAGCCGCTGTGATTCGAGCCGCTGTGATTCGAGCCACTGTGAACGGCGCGGCCGCACGCGGGGCGAGCGCCCTCTAGCGCCGTCCCAGGTGATCGACCGCCTGCGTCCACGCCATGAGTGAGGCCCGAACTCGGGCGAAGAGCTCGGTGAGCTGTTCATCGGGCGCCTCGTCGAGCTCGTCGGGGCAATCGAGCGAACGCGGCAGCTCGATGATCTGGCCCGCGGAGAGCTCCACCGCCTCGAGCGACAGCTCCCCATTGGGGCTGCACACGGCTTTGAGCTTGGGCGCTTCTTGCCAGGCGAGCACCTCCGTCATGCCCATGCGGTTTTCCCGGAGGACCTCATCGGGGAGCAGCGGCTCGATGTGATCTAGCCTCTGCAGGGTCTCGCGCACCCACTTGGCCCACGCCGCTCTACCGGGCATGGGCAGCGGCTTGGCGTAGGGGGCCGAAGCACGCAGTTGGATGTCGACAGGCACGTAGGGCTTTTCTATGACCAACTCGCTCGCCTGATCGCGCCCCAACATCTCGACCAGCACGTCTTCATCGCGCGTCGCGTTTCGGACTGTGTTCAGGCTGCTCCATTTCCAGGAGAGCCTCGCCGTGACGTGGAACGGCGAGGCGTCCTGCCCTCCCAGCGGCTCGACGACGACCTCGTAGTTGCGATCGAGGTCCCGGGTATCGAGCGTCTCGCTCGGGTAGACCCCGACCGTGGGCAGGCGGGAGGCCCGGAGCGCGTCGTTCCAGGCGGCGCGAAAGGCTTCGTAGTGCACGCAGCAAGATCTCGGCCAATCTCGCGCCCCTGTCAACGCTGCGGCTCGTGCGCGAACCATTTCACGTCTGCAGCCAGGCACTTGGCGCGCCAGCTTCAAGCTCATTCATTCAAAGGCAGCGCCGAGGTCGGTCAGCAGAGGATTTCGTCCGCGGGCTACTCGCCCTTTCAAGACCGCGCTGGCGGGAGCGCGAAGCAGGCTCTTAGCAGCTTGAACACCACGGCGTATTGCCGGGCGCCGTCGCCGGGGGTCGCGCCACTAGAGTGTTCGAGCAGGCGCCACTTTCAGCGCGTACCCGTGTTCGCGACCCCGCCGGCAAGCAGATCAACTCCGGGCGCGCTAACGCAACGGACGATGCGGGATTGGCGACGTGCAGGTGTCGTGGACCCATCGCCGGACGTAGCGGAGGGGCCAAGTTGCATCAAACTCGGGCTGCGCCCGGGCCGCCGCGAGATCCAAATCCAACGATGTATTGGATCTTGGCGCCGTGGTAGCGTGTTTCGATACAGTCTATTTCGCGGGGTGCAGCATGGTGAGCCGGTGTTGGGTGCGTTTTATGAGCCTAGCGATCGTGGCGGCCGGTGTATCGGCCTGCCAGGGCAAGCAACGTCCATTCACATCGGGGACAGCAGCCGAAACGGACGATGTCGGCGGCGACGACATTACCGCGGCAGTCGGGGACGCCGGCCTAAGTGGTCCCTCCCGTGATGGCCCCACGCCAGACGGATGTGAAGGGCCGAGTTGCCCAGCCCAATCGCGGCAGTTTGAGCCGCTTGGGGGCGTGTCAGCCAGCGGCGCCGACGTCGATGGATCGCAGGCCGCTGCGGGCGCGTTGGCTGACGCCGGTGTGAGCTCCAACTGCCTGGATGGTGCAACGGAATCCTGCGGGCCTCCCGCCGAGGAAGGCGTGTGCAGGTTCGGCGCGCGGACATGCACCGCAGGCGTTTGGAGCGATTGCATCGGTGCCGTATTCGGTGGCTCGCGGGACTGCAGCTCCAGTGAAGACAACGACTGTGATGGCCAACCCGATGACACGCTCGATGGCGTGTGCCGGTGTCCTGTCACCGGCACCCAGCCGTGCGAAGATCACCCGGGGCTCGATGGCAGGGGCCCGTGTCACGCCGGGCTTCAGTCCTGTGTGCTAGGTGCAGGAAGCGCCACAAGCGATTGGGGAGTGTGCTCGGGCTCAGTCGGCCCGGAGGACTCCGACACGTGCGAGGTCGCGGGAGATGATGCCAACTGCGATGGCACTCCGAACGGCGGCTGTGGCTGCATCGAGGGGCAGCTCTTGCCCTGCGGTCCGAGCACCGACAATGGTACCTGTACCCGAGGCATGAGCGTGTGCACGGGGGGCTCTTTTTCCGCGTGCCAGGGTGCAGTGTTTCCCGGCAGACGGGACTGCCGCTCCGCGCAGGACAACGACTGCGACGGTTTGCCCGACAACACAATCGATGCCCGCTGCGCGTGTAGCATCGGTGCCGTTCAAGCGTGTGGCACGCATCCCGGGCGCGACGGCAATGGGCCATGCCGCGCGGGCTCGCAAACTTGCGTCGCGAGCAATCAGAACGCCACTAGCAGCTTCGGCGCCTGTACTGGTTCCGTTGGCCCTGCCCAGAGAGACTCTTGCGCCGCCTTCGGCGACGACGCCGATTGCAACGGCGCCCCGAACAGCGGCTGTCAGTGCGTCGCTGGGCGCGGCAATGCGCCGTGCGCGGGTGACCCCAACAACTCGCGCTGCAACAATCAGGGCCAGTGCGCCCCCTGTCAGAGCAACGCCGACTGCTCGCTCGTGAGTGGGGGACGCAACCTGTGCAGCGGCGGAGCGTGCAGCGCCGCACGCTGCGGCGACAGCGTCGTGCAACCCGAGCGCGGCGAGACCTGCGACGACGGCAATGCGCTCAATGGAGACGGGTGTTCGGAGATGTGTGTTGCTGGCCGCGCTCCTCGCGGAGGCACTGCGTTTGCATCGAACCACGTCTGCTCTGTATTGCCCAGCGGCGTCGTCAGGTGCTGGGGTCTCAACTTCGCCGGCCAGCTTGGCAATGGCTCTGTCAGCACGGGTGCGGCGGCTTCGCCACCCACACCGGTAGCTCTGATATCATCGGCCGTTGACGTCGCGATCATGGGCGACACGACTTGCGCCGCGCTCAGAGACGGAACAGTGTCCTGTTGGGGTTCCGGATTTGGGTCTCGCCCGGTCGCCGTCAGCGGTGCGACCGGTGTCTCTCAACTCGGCGCAGGCGCCGGCCTATTTTGCGGACGGCAGACGTCGGGGTCCGTGATTTGTTGGGGCACGGATGGCATTGTCCAACAAGCACAGGGTTTGGCGATGATCACCCAAATCGCGCGGGGGGATCTCCATGGATGTGCGTTGCGGATCGATGGAACGCTGCTCTGTTCCGGCAGCAACACTGAAGGCGAGTGTGGATTGGGGACGATGGCGGGGGTAAACGCGCCTACCGCATCAACAGTGCTCCGAAACGTCGTGCAGGTTGCCACGGGCTTCCGCTCCACGTGTGTGCGAACCCGGGGGTCCGGCAACGTTCAATGTGTAGGCATCGGCGTCACGGCAGGTAGTCCAACAGCCCTTCCCAACGGCAATACGCAACCCGTGACCGCGCTCAATTTGGGCAACGCCGTAAAGGTCGTTGCGGGCGAGCAGCATATGTGCGCGTTAACCGATGATGACGTCGTCAAATGCTGGGGCACTGGCCTCGCCATCGGCAATGGGAACGTGAATGGTAGCGTGAGCCCGGTTGCCGTCGCCCTGCCGGGAGGCGCCGTCGACGTAGGTGTAGGCAGCTTCACGTCGTGCGCGCTGCTACAAGACTCGACCGTCTATTGCTGGGGTAATTTCGCCGGCGCGGCCTCGAGTCGTACGCCGGTTTTGGTCGATCTTCAGTGAATTGTCAGCACCGCAGTTTTCGACCGCTTGGCGAAAATTCACCTCGGCATCACCAGTGTTACAAGCAGCCGACGCGGTTTGCCGTCACGACGACGTCGTCCATCCAAACGTCGCGCGGCGGCGAGTCGAAACGCAAATAGCCGAAGCGAAAAGTCTTATACGCCGTGGGCGGTTGCCAGTCCGAAGCGTCGATAATCTGGTCACCTTCGACGAACACCCGGACCGCACCGGTAGCGCCATCGAACTCGGTTTCCATGCAGGTCCAGGTGTTGTCGGGCAACGTGGTACCGGTGGATGTCGGCGCGGGTGAGAGGCCGCTAGTCCCGTAGCGGGCATCATTCTTATTGAGCTGGATTTGTGTGAACTGCTCCGCAATCTCGATGGCACCGTCACCATTGTACTCGCCAGGCGGTAGAATCGAACCCATGTACAAGCTGGCATGGGTGGAGCCTTCTGCGCCAAAGCCGACATTGCTGCGGGTGTAGAGACGCACCCAAAAACTCGTGGGCACCGACACCGCCAGCATTCGGTAGTAGTTAAACTGATTTCCCACTGGCATCTTGAGCGACTGGCGCCCGCCGTGGAACACCGCCGTATCGAGAGTGACCTGGGCGCCAAGAGCGGTCGGCGCCAGATAGCTGGGCTCAAACGTCGTACCTGCGGGCAGCGTCGTACCCTCAAAACCCGAGCAAAAAATCGCCCCCGCGGGACAAGCGATATCCGGAGTGGCCGGCGTGGTCACGGGCGGGTTGGTCACGGGAGGCGCCCCCGCCGCGCCCGAAGGCTGCTGGCCCCCTGAGGGCATCGAACCGGCGCCGCCGGTGCCCGGCGCCATCGCGCCGCCGGAGTTGCTCGCCGTGCTGGGGTCGAGCGGGGCGTTGGGGTTGCCGTTGCCTTCCGTGCCGCTCGGCGCAGCGCTGCCGCCGGGGCTCGCCGAGGGCGTGCTGCCGGACCCTGCAGCCTGCGAGGGGTTATTCGGGTTCGTCGCACCCGCCGAGCCGCTCGCGGGATTCTGCGGCGTGCCGCTGTTGCCGCCAGGGGCGGAGGGGTTCGACGCACCGAATACTGGCGGCCCATCGGCGCCCTCTTCCGCGGCGCCGCACCCCGCGAGCGCAGCGCTGAGCGCGAGGGGAGCTGCGTGAGTCATCGAATACCAAAAGCTGCGGCGGATCATTGCCTAGAGCCTCCCATCCTGGCTCGATCGACGCAACCCTTCCTTGCTCGCAAAAGGGCTCCTCGCACGTGCCGCGATTTGCTCGATCGCGCCCGCAGATGCGAGCGCGAGAGATAAAGTGCCTCGAGTGCGCTCTATCGGACCACTGCATCGGGTGATTGCAGGTACCGAAAGAGGCTCGCGTTGGTCGAGAGCACGAGCCAGCTCTCCTTGTCGATGCTGTTCTTGTAGGTTTCCATCGTCTTCGAAAACTCGTAGAGCTCGCGGTTGCGATTGTAGGCTTCGGCGTAGATGGCCGTCGCCTCGGCGTCCCCGCGGCCCATGATCTCTTGGGTCTTCTTGTACGCCTCGGACTCGATCACCTTCAGCTCGCGCTCCTTTTTGCCGCGGATTTCGGCGCTCTTGCCCTGGCCTTCAGAGCGGTAGCGGTCGGCGATGCGCTTGCGCTCGGAGATCATTCGTTCGAACACCTTTGTCTGGACGGTTTCGATGTAGTTGAGGCGCTGGATCTGCACGTCGACCAGCTCGATGCCATAGTCGGGCACGACCAGCGACGCGCGCTCCAAGATCAGCCGAGTGATCCGGTCGCGCCCGAGCTCCACCTGGTGCATTGCCTCCGTTTCCATCACGTCTTCGACCTCCTCCGCCCGCTCGAAAGGGCGGTTGCTCGTGCGCACGATCTCGATCAGGTTGTGATTGGCGATCACGTTGCGCGTCTCTCCGTCGATGATGTCGTCGAGCCGGGACTGCGCGCCCCGTTCGTCCCGAAGCCGCTGAAAGAACAAGAGTGGGTTTGCGATCCGCCAGCGCGCGTAAGTCTCCACCCAGATGTACTTTTTGTCGCGTGTGGGGACCTGGTTCGGGTTGCCGTTCCACTCCAGCCAGCGTTTTTCGAATACGTTCACTTCCTGCGCGAACGGGAGCTTGAAGTGCAGGCCTGGGTCGGTGGTGGCTTGCCCTATCGGCTCTCCAAACTGTGTGATGACGACCTGCTCCTGCTCGGACACCGTGTAGAAGGTCGACCCCAGCGTCGCGAGCACGACGACCACCAGCACCAGAGTGACCCATGCACGGCGCATCATGGGGCCACCTTCGCGATCGCCTGCTCAGTCACCTTCTGGGTGACGTTGTCGCTCGGCCCCAATGGAAACATGGGCAGGATGCCTTTCGCCCGCTCGTCAAAGATCAGCTTCCGGCCCGCCGCGGGCAAGACCGCGGCCAGCGTCTCGAGGTAGATGCGCTTGCGTGTTACCTCGGGGGCTTTGCTATATTGCTCCTCCAGCGCGTTGAAGCGCTGCGCGTCCCCTTTGGCGCGGTTCACGCGATCGACGGTGTAGCCTTCCGCGGCTTGAATCGCCTGCTCCGCCAGTCCGCGCGAGCGCGGAATCTCTTGATTGTATTCGGCCCAAGCCTCGTTGATGGCGCGCTCCCGCTCCTGAATGGCCTGGTTGACGGCGTTGAAGGAGGGCTTGACCAGCTCTGGGGGGTCCACGTCCTGCAGCACCAGCTGCTGGACCGAGATGCCGTTGTCGTACAGCTTGCACAGGTTCGACAAAAGCTCCTTGGCCTTGGCGGCGATGGCCTCTCGACCCACCGTGAGCAGCTCCGTCACGCTGTGATCGCCCACGACGGTTCGCATCGACGCCTCGGCCATGAGCCGAAAGGTGTCCTCGACGTCTCGAAGCTTGAACAGGTACTTATACGGATCGGAGATTTTGTACTGGACGATCCACTCGACGGTCGCCACGTTCAAGTCCCCGGTGAGCATCAGCGACTCGGCCGAGGCCCTTTCATCCTTCGTATAGGTGCTCTGGATCTCGGCCCGCACCGTGCGAAACCCAAATTCATGCTTGAGCTGCCGCTCGACGGGCACCTTACTCACCTGCTCGATGCCGAAGGGGATCTTGGCGTGCGGCCCCGGGTTCGCCGTGCGCACGAAGCGCCCGAAGCGCGTCACCAGGCCGACCTCGTCCGGCTCCACCTGGTAGTAGGAGCTCACGAGCGCCACCAGGAGCACCGCCCCCAAGGCAAGCAGCGTTACGATGCGCAGCGACCCCGGCAACCTGCCCCGCGCATTGCGCGCCATGCGGAGCACATCCTCCGGACCAAATCCAATATTGTCGTTCGTCATTGAGACTTTCTTCGAAAATCCGAGTGCAGGTCGGAGACCCGAGCAGAGAGCGCGCGAATCCCTCTAGCGTGCAGCGTCCGCCCGTGCGCGCGAACATAGCGCATTGCGGGCCGCCGCATCGCAAATCGCAGGCACCCACGCCGAAAGCGTGCGGCGAACGCGGGCCTGGCGTACGCTGCGCGCATGGATGGAACGGACGTCAGCCAGCGCTCAGCCATCGGACCGCGCGTGGACGACGCGTCGGTGGTCGCAGCGACGCGGGCTTGGCTCGAGCGTGCCGTGATCGGCCTCTCGCTGTGTCCCTTCGCCAAGGCCGTGCATCAGAATGACCAGATCCGCTACGTCGTCAGTCGTGCCACCACAGTCGCGGCGTTGCGTCGCGAGCTGGCGCTCGAGCTTCGGCTGCTCGCCGACTCCGATCCGGAGCGCATCGAGACCAGCCTGCTCATGCTGCCCGACGCGCTCGCCTCCTTCCTCGAGTTCAACGAATTTTTGGGCGTGGCCGACGCGCAGATCCAGGCCCTCGGGCTCAGCGGCGAAATCCAGATCGCGAGCTTTCACCCGGGCTACCAGTTTGCCGATAGCGAGCCGGACGCGATCGAGAACTTCACCAATCGTTCGCCCTTTCCCACGCTGCATCTGCTGCGCGAGGAGAGCGTCGAACGAGCCGTCCAAGCCTTCCCCGATCCCGCCTCGATCTACGAAAAAAACATGACCACGCTGCGTGCGCTCGGCGACGAGGGCTGGCGCAGAGTGATGGCGGGTGGCGTTGCGAGCGAGCCATCGGGGGACTCGAACGCTTGAACGGGGCGTAGGGCGCGCTTGTTACTACTTAGTGAAGCCCGGTTGACGAGCGTCGCCTCTGTCCCCTGAGGTTGCGCGCGCGACCGTGGCCGAGTTACGCCAGGGCGGGACGCAACGGTGACGGCCGTGCGATCCGAGTGAGCTTCGACCTCGGAGGTAAGATGACCAAGTTAAAACTGGCAACCATCGGCGACAGCCTGTGTCAGGGCTTTC
Organism: Deltaproteobacteria bacterium; assembly: GCA_043747815.1. Classification (GTDB taxonomy): domain Bacteria; phylum Myxococcota_A; class Polyangia; order Polyangiales; family Polyangiaceae; genus SZUA-265. The sequence goes on along the minus strand of JAYTOL010000019.1, from coordinate 13,280 downwards.
AGAGCGGCGCGATCTCCAAGACCAGCTGGTCCTTCCCAGCCATCGTCGCGCGCTCGTTTGGTCTCGATGTGCCCGGTGACTTTCTGGTGCCCCATGTGCCCGGTCCTGGGCTGCCGCTCAACATCGAAGACATGCTGCGCAAGCTCGAGCTGCGCGTGGGGCCAGAGCTCGGCGCGGCCGACGTCGCTCGCGCGTTGCAGTTCATCCCAGACTACCTCGATGAGATGGAGGACTATCACGAACGCGGCGTCGGCTCGCTGCCGACCAAGTTCAGCGGCGTGTACCACAACCTCTCGGTCTGGGGCTTCGCGCTGGCGGAGGCGTTGAGCCTGACGCCCAAGCGTTGCCGGCGGGCCATCAAGGACAGCGAGGGTTGGATTGAGGATGACTTTTTGGGCCTGCCCTCCGGGCCTATGTACCGGACCGCTCAGCGCGTGCTCAACCCAGGTGATATCGCTGAACGCCGCACCGACACTCAGCTCGACGCGCTCGAGAGATCGCTGAAAGAACGCGCCCCCATCGACGCGCTCATCTTGTGGCTGGGCGCCAACGACGCGCTCGGCACCGTGCTCACGCTGAGCTTGAAAGACATGGCGCGTGAGCCCGCCGACGCGCTCCCCAGCGACCCGGTCGAGCTATTGAAATGGAACCTCACGAGCGAAGAGCGCTTTCGCTCGGACTACGCCGACATTTGTGAGCGGGTCGGCACGCTGCTCGACGCCTACTCACCCAACACACGAGTGTTCGTGGGCACGGTCCCGTACGTGACGATCCCGCCACTGGCGCGTGGGGTCGGCCACTTCGACGGCAAGTACTTCGACAACTACCGCAGGTTCTTCGTCAACTCCGACGGCCCCGGTAACCTACTCGAGGGCCTGTCTCGTGAAGACGTGATCACGATAGAAAAGCGCATCGATAGCTTCAACCGCAGCATCCGCGAGCAAGTCGGCGCGCGCAAGGGCTGGCATATCGTCGAGACGGCGGCGCTGATGGATCGACTCGCGCTGCGTCGCAACCTCAAAGAGAACGAGCCTGACGAGCCGCTCCGGGCAGAGCTCCGCGCCGATCATCCGCTCCTCGGGCTCGACCCCGTGCCCAACGTCTTCATGTATCAGCTCGACGCTCAAGGCCGCCGGGTTCGAGGGGGCCTGTTCAGCCTCGACGGCATCCACCCCACCACGATTGGCTACGGCCTCATCGCCGAGCAATTTCTAAATGTGATGCGCGACGCAGGTGTCCCGGGCGCCGACCCCCTGCGCCTGCCCTGGAACGCCGTCATCGCCAACGACACCCTCATTCAACAGCCTCCTCGCCTCTGGCACTCCATGCTCGCGGAAGCCGAACGCCACGCCACCTTCTGGGCCCTGCTCGCCCGCGCCTTGGCCTAGAGGCCGCGCCCGTGACATCGGACCGCGGTCGCAGCGGATGCCAGCTCAAACCGGGTCGAAAGCGAAGTCGTGATAACGCAAACGCCCTTCGAGCTCGAGCGACATCAGCGCGACCGTGGCCACGCTTGCGGACAGGCCAGTTGTTTCGATCAGCGCATCGATCGACCAACCTCCGCGGCGGCCGATGACCTGGAGTAGGCGCGCCGCGGGCTCCGCGGACGTCCCACATTGTGTCGTGCCCCGCGCGATGTCGTTCGGCGTGTCGTTCGGCGTGTCGTTCGTCTTAGCGTCGTTCGTTGCGTCCGGTCCCAAGCCGTGCGGAGGCTCGGGCAGGCCCAGCCCGGTGTCGAGAATGTTCTTTGCGCAGCTCTGGCGTTCGTCGACGACGACGTCACGGGGCGGGCCGCTGGCGTCAGCGTCTCGAGCCTGCGCCAACAGGGAATCGCGAGCGACGGCCGCCAGCGCTTCGGCATCACTCAGCGTGCCTGCTGCTGCGCAGCGGGCGACTTCCAGCGCGCGCTCGAGCAACGCCCAGGCTTCGGCGGAGAGCTCGATGCTGACGCGCACCGCATTCTGGCTCAGCCACTCGGTGCGAATGGGCCCGTCCAAACCAGGTGCCTGGCGGCTGTCTCGTCGCGCTTCGACGCCGCTGTCACCGCTGTCACCGCTGTCACCGCTATCCGCGGTTACCGAGCCGGGCGCTCTCGCCGCAGCGACGCTTCGCTCGAGCGCGCGCATGTCGAGCGTCCGCGCTAGCTCCAGCCATCTAGCTTCGGTGTGCGGCTCGGCGACGCGCGTGACTTCGCGCACGCGCGAATAGGACAGCTCGCTCTCAACAAACGCCGCCTCGACCTGAGGCAGCTGCCGCAGCGCCCGCCCGACGCGCACCCGCTCGCGCGTGTCCCGCAGGGCGAGGCCAAAGAAGCAGCGCGCGGCGTGCAGCTCGTCCGCATAGGAGAGGAGCGCGCTGTCTTGGCCCTGCTGGATGCGGTCGGCCATATCTGCGAGGTAACGGCAGACGAGCCGCTCGACTCGACGCCCCATGGCGAGCAGCCGCTTCACCTCCATGATCAAAGGGACGGTGGCGAGGTCGGCACGGTACTCTCGCTCGCCACCACCAGCATCAGATCCGAACGAAACAGAATCGAGGGGTTGCATCCCCAGCCCATGAGACGTGAAGTTTGTCACCCCGGAGTGACGCTCGGACCGCGTGTTCCAATCCCGGAGCGAACGACAAACCTGCGCGCGGCGATCGCCGTCACGAACTACGTCGGCTTGACCCTGCTCGCGGAGATCAGCTCTTGCGCGCGTCGTGGCTGCGTGAGCGCGTGCGAGAATCGGCAGCCAGCTGGGTGGAAAAGCCGTGAGCTGCTGCTCACGGGCAAGTCGAGGCCTCCGCGCGCGGAGCCCCCGCGATGGCCCAGCCGAGGTGGCGCACGGAGCCTTGATTGAAGCCGGCGTTCACATAGTTGTCGGCGAGCGGCGCGAGCGAACAGGAGCCGGAAGCTTCTGACCAGTAGACCGAGAGCTCCCGCGCGACGGAGCCGCTGGTCGAGCTCCACGGCAAACGGACCTCGACCGGCGCGGCGAAGATCAGATCATCAGGCTCGAAGTGATAGAGGGGCGACCAGTCGGCGACCTCTTCGGGGGGCGGGCTCGACAGCTCAGTGATACGGATCGTGACCGTTTCAGACAGCGCGTTCGGCGGGATGCGGAGCGTGACGGGCACGCCCCTCGTGCTGGGAGTGCCGTCCAAGCTCACGTCGCCTCCCGCAGGCCCCACTTCTTGGCTGACGCTGATGCCCGCGCCCTGCGGGCATTGGAACGAGTTGCCAGCGCCGGGCCTGCGCGTACACCGGCACACCTCCGGCGCTCGCTCCACCGAAACGTCCTGCATTGCGGGTAGCGTGGGCGCTGCGAACGAGAGCTCACAGTTGGGACCTGCGTTGCCGGAGCTCACCGTCATGGCCCCCGGGCTCTCCGTCGCGTGTAGCCCGCCGCCGCTGACGTCCTCGCTCGCTGCCTCGAGCGCAGCGTCCGAGTCGAGCGAGGTCGCTCCGCATCCAAGCAGAAGGACGCCCGCCGCGAGCACAGGCAGGCCCCACGCTTTCCGAACCGTACGCTGATGCAACTTCACCATCGAGGTTGACAAAGCACTTGTCGTGCCAGCGGCGCTGCCTGCAGCCCGCGATCCGATCCCGGCTGGTTTTAGGGTCGCTCCCCGGCGTTGAAAGCCCATGCCCGCCCAGTTCTCATCCGCCGCGATCAGGGCCTGGCACAGCGGCACAGACATTTGGATCCGACCCTGCATGAGCGGTTCGATGCAGCGCGCAGTGCCATTTACGGACACTGCAGCGAAGGTTCGCGCCCGCCAGCGACTCTAAGTGGCCGGGGCCAAGAGGTCGATCGTCAGCCGACGAGATCAGAGACCTCGAGCTCCAGGAAGCGCCGGACCGCGTCGTCGTCGGTGAGCCGTAGCGCGTGGTCGAACGCGGCCCGAGCGTCCTCTACCCGCCCGAGCTTTTTGCACAGGTGCGCGCGCGCGGCCCAGTAGGGTTGATACACCTGTACGGCGCTGTCGGGGAGCTCCTCCAAGAGGGCCAGGCCTGCGTCGGGTCCGCGCGCCTCCGCGACCGCTGCAGCGCGACCGATCAGCGCGCCCAACGTGGGCGCGAACGACACGAGGCCCTCGTACAAGAGGGCGATCGCCGACGCCTCGACGTGCCCGCTGAGGACGCGCTCGATGTGTGCGGATTGAACTGCCGCTTCGAGCTGGAAGCGCCCGGGCCGCCCGCAGGCGGCGGCGAAGGTCAAGAGCTGGTTGGCCTCTTCGAGCCTGGGCTTGCTCCACAGGCGGGTGTCCTGTTCGGATATCGGGACGTACGCGCCGGCGGCCGTGCGCCGAGCGGAGCGCCGGGCTTCGCAGTAGAGGATCAGCGCGAGCAGGCCGCTCGCCTCCGGCTCGTTCGGCACGAGCTCGACCACCGTACGCGCGAGCCAGATGGACTCCTCGCTGAGCCCGCGCCGTTTGGGGTCCGCACCATCGACGTCGTCCCAGGCATGACCGTACGCGCCGTAGATGGCCTCGAGCACCGCCGAGAGCCGCAGGGACAGCTCCGGACCCATCGGCACCTCGAAGGCAATACGGGTCTCGCGAATCTTCGTCTTGGCGCGCGAGAGGCGCTGCCCCATCGTGGCGGGGGGCGTCACGAACACCGCGGCGATCGCCGCGGCCTCGAGCCCCAGCACGACCTGAAGCATGAGCGGGGTGTGCACGCGGGGATCGATGGCGGGATGCGCGCAGACGAAGAGCAGCTCGAGCCGCTCGTCGGGGAACATCCGAGCGCTCGAGAGCTCCTCAGCCTCGGCCATGACGGCGCCGAGCAGGCTGGCGTGCTCGTGCCGCGTCCTGGCTTGCCGGATTCGATCTATCAGCCGCCGCCGCGCTGCGTGGAGCAGCCACGCTTCGGGCTTGGTGGGGACGCCGTCGGTCGGCCACGTCCGGAGCGCTGCGACGAACGCCTCGGACAGAGCGTCCTCTGCACCCGCCACGTCCCCCGACCGCGCCGACAGATAGGACACGAGCCGCCCATAGGAGGACCGGACCACCGCTTCGACGGCGCGCGTCGTGTCATCCAATTGACCCTACAGCCCCGCAAAAGGGTCGCGCCAGGCGTCCAGACGCTCGAGTTGGGAGTGCCAGCGCACGATGTGGGGGTAATCGCCCACCGGCAGTTGTGCGCGCTCGGCGAACGGCAAGACGGTTGCCGTGCGAAAATCGGCGTAGGAGAGCTGACTGTCCACCAACCACTCACGCGACTCCAGATACTCGTTGAGGATCGCGGCGTACTTCCTGAATGTCAGCAGGTCCTTCGCCAGCACCCGAGGGTCCTCGGGGACGTCGGAGAAGGTGGGCCTGACGATCCGCTCGAAGTAGTGGCTGCTGGCGGGCAACGTGAAATGCTGATTGCTCCAGCTGACCCACATCAGCATCTGCGGCATTGCCTCATCCGTACGCCAGAACGGGGACTTGCCGAGCTGCGCCAGGCGGCAGGCGATGGCGTCGGCCTCCCAGATCGTCTGATGTTTTTCTACGAGGACGGGCACGAGCGTATTTGGATTTATGGATCGGAACGCGTCCTCATGCGCCGGGTGGCGCGGCATCGCGTGAACGTACTCGACGGGCGACTCGAGGTGGCGTGACACGGCGACGGCCAGCCGCGGATTGAGGTTCTCAGAATAGTAGAGCTTCATTGGGGCAATCCCTTCGGGCCACAGGTAGAGCCAAGGACCTGCGTCAGGTCGGCGGCGGGTCGAACTTCGACAGCGCCGTATTCCGCGGCGGGGCAGCGGGACGCCCATTCGAGCGCCGCATCCAGCGTCGGCAGCTCCAAGATGATGAAGCCGCCCAGCTGCTCTTTTGTATCGGCGAACGGCCCGTCCTGAACTTGCCGCTCACCGCCTCGGATGCGGACCGTAGTGGCCGTCGTGCTCGGGTCAGTGAGAGGACTGCCGCCCAGGTAGACGCCAGCCTGGAGCAGCGCCTGGTGATAGGCGCGCCACGGACCCCACGCCGCGTCATCGGCGGGCCGCTCCCGCTTTTCGAAACTCTCAGCGCGCTCATAGATTAACAACACGTACTGCATGCGAGTGCTCCTCAGAAGAAGGCCGCGAAGCTGACCGCTAGCAGCGGGGCCGAAATGACGTCACGCGGCGCTCGTGCCGTACTTGTCGTGGTGCCGCACCCAGGCCATCGGCCAGGGCAACCCAGATTCATTGCGGCCCTTGGGGACCCTATCCAGGACGTGGTAGGTGCCAAGCAGCTCCTCGAGACCGCGCGCGTATTCGGAGTACGTGTGAAAGATGGCTCCGGTCTCATCCTTGAAGAACACGCTCATACCTGGCGCCTCTTGGTTCCGAAAGCCGTCCTGGCCATAATTGTACTCACAGGCTCCGCTCGCCACCTCTTCTTTCGAGAAGTGGACGTGGTAGTCACGGTTGAAGTCGTTCTCGTTTGAGGAGACCCACGCGAAATGCCAGCCCATGCGCTGCTTGAAGGCGGCGATTTCGGCATGCGGCGCGCGCGATACGGCCGCGAAGGTCACGTCTCGGGCGGCGAGGTGCGGGAGCGCGCCATCGACGTGATCGGCGAGCAGCGAGCAGCTCGGGCAGCCCTCTTTCCAGCCCGGCCCCAGCATGAAGTGATACACGGCGAGCTGGCTCTTTTCGGCGAACAAGTCGGAGAGTGTCAACCTGCCCGTGGGGCCCTGGAAGACATAAGACTTTTCCACTAGCACCCAAGGCAGGGCGCGCCGCTCTTCAGCGAGCTCGTCTTGTCGGCGGGTCAGCTCCTTCTCTTTGGCGAGGAGCCGCTTTCGCGCGAGGATCCATTGATCAGCGGACACGATTTTTGACGGGTTCATACATTTCCTGAGCTGGGGGGGTGAGGAGAGGGGGCTCGTGCGCCTCGGGCGTAGTCGGTTCATGAGCATGACGGGCGACGTTGCGGCCATTCGACAACGGCCGCGTTTTTTCGAGGCGGGCCGAGACCCGAGCCCTATGACTGAGCCCTATGACCGGAGCCGACGCAGCGAAGCGCGGTAAAGGCCGCCCGCCCCGCGGCGTCGAGCCCTTTGATTTTCGTCCGTCCCTGCGACGCGGGTCGCCTGCTGACGTCTGGATCAGCGAGGGCTATGTTTATGAGGCACGAATCATTGCGGGGCGGGTCATACCTCGGGTTAGCGGCGCTCGCCGCCGTCGCGGGGGTTCACTGTGGCGGTGGCGGTGCCAGCCAGGAGGTGGGGATGCCGGCAGCTTCTGATCCACCTGCCGCCCCGCGGATGATCCCCGTCGATCCTGCCCCGGGCCGCACGCAGCCGGACGCTCCGCGTCCGCCTGGTCCCGTGGTCGCCGGCCCCACTGAAGAAGTCACGCCGCGGCCCGTCCCGCAGCCGATGGGGCCGCCGATGGTGCCGTCCGTGGTGCCGTCCATGGTGGTGGAGGACGTGGACGACCCGATAGTAGTGGTCTTGCCCCCCTCCTTGGTCGCGTACAACGGCGGCGGTGGAGCGGTGAGTTATCCGCCGCTGACGGACCTCGCCGTGAGCAGCGCAGGGGTGTACCTGCTCGATACCAGCGGCTGCGTGCGGCCCCGCGAGCTCGACTTTTTAGAGGCCGGCGATTGCGCGGAGCCCAGCTTCCGGCTCGAGCAGGGCGCCAACGCGCGCTCCCGTTTGGTGTCCGATGGGTCGGGCGGGTTCTACGTGGCGTCGGTGCAGGGCGATGCTTCGGCCTCGGTCCTCCTGTTCGGAGACGCCGCCGGCAATGTGTTTACTTCGAGCGCCGTGTTCGACTTCGAGAATGGGATTGGTCTCGACACCAGCACGCGGGACGGAGCCTTGCAGGTTTATGTGCTCGATCAGAGCCCGGGCACTACGGACTATCGCGTTCAGGTGTTCGACGCAGGTCTCGAGCTCGTGCGCAGCATCGCCGTCGCGCCCGCGCTGTCACTCACGAACCCCAATGGCCTCGCGCTCGACGCGAGCGGCAACATCTACCTCCTGTCGACCAGCGTTCCCCACGTGGCCCGTTTGACGAACGCGGGCGAGGTGGACGCTGCGTTTCAGCTGCGCGGCGTCGCTGAGGGCGAGCTGAGCAATCCCATCGATCTGGCCGTCGATGCCGCGGGTCTGATCTTCGTGGCGGATGGGGGGAGCGGCGAGGCGCCCCGCGGCAGCATTCGGGTCTTCGACGCGAGCGGTCTGCTCGTGCCGTCCCGCTTTAGCACCGAGCCCGACTTTGCGTTCCCCGAGCTCAAATCGTTAGCGCTCGACGCCAGCGGCGCGCTGTACGTGCTCGATCAGACGCCGTTCATGGGGGCAGATGGCAACCGCGGCGAAAGCCTCTTCACCTTCACGAAGGCGCCGGCGGGCGAGTGAGCTTATCCTCGATCACCAGGACAAGCGTCCCCCGCGCTAGCGGAATGGGCGGGGGTCCTGGCTGCTGTTTGGCTCGCATTTGGGCTCGCCTCTGAATCCTGAGGCCCGCAGCGCCGACTGCGTGTTCAGCGCAACTCGAGCGCGTCACGTACCTTGCGCGCCAAGCTCTCCGACGTCACCGGCTTCTGAAGAAATGCGATCTCGCCCTGATCTATCAACGCCGCGTCGCTGTACCCCGACATGTACAGGACGCGCAGCTCGGGACGAGCTGCTCTCAGAGCTCTGCCGACCTCTTTGCCGCTCATGCCAGGCATGATCAGGTCAGTGAGCAGCAGGTGGATCACCTCGGGATACGCGTTGGCTACCAGGATGGCCTCGGCCCCGCTCGCCGTTTCGAGGACGACGTAGCCGTGCCGCCTCAGGATGGCGAGCGCGATCTTGCGCACTCCCGCATCGTCCTCCACGAGCAAAACCGTCTCGTTGCCGAGCAAGCTCTGCGACGGGCCGCCGGGGCGCTCCGACGTCAGGGGCGCATCTTCACGCGTGCTCTTGGGAAAGAAGAGCGTGAAGGTCGTGCCCTGGCCGAGCTCGCTCGAGACCACGACGCTGCCGCCGCTCTGGCGAGCGATGCCGAATACCGTGGACAGACCGAGCCCCGTCCCTTTGCCGAGCGGCTTGGTGGTAAAAAATGGCTCGAAGATACGTGAGGCGGTCGCCGAATCCATTCCCATGCCCGTATCGCTCACCGTCAACATGGCGTACTCACCTGGCACGACGCCGGGGTGATGGCCGGCGTGAGCTGGGTCCAAGGTGACGTTGGCCGTGGCGATGCTCACCTTTCCGCCATCAGGCATGGCGTCCCGCGCGTTGACCGCCAGGTTCAAGATCACCTGTTCGATCTGGCTGGCATCGACGAATGTCCTGTTCAGCCCAGAGGTTCCCTCGACCACAATTTCGATCTGCTCACCGAGCAGGCGGCGCAACATGGTCGTGACACCCGACACGATCGCGTCGAGGTCGACGTTTCGCGGCGTGAGCACCTGGCGCCGCGCAAAGGCCAAGAGCTGTTGGGTGAGCTGAGCAGCGCGGCGGCCCGCAGCATGGATCTCGAGGACATCGCTGCGTGCCGGGTCATCCGGCTTTAGATCGTCCAGCACTAGCTGGCTGAAGCCCAGGACAACTGACAAGAGGTTGTTAAAGTCGTGGGCGATACCGGCTGCCAGCTCGCCTATGGCCTCGAGCTTCTGAGCCTGGCGCAGCTCCTCTCGGGCGCACTTCAGAGCGGCTTCTGCCTGTCGCTGGGCGAGCCGGTTCTTCTGCTCCGCGAGCTCGCGCTCGAGCGCAGGCCCTAGCCGGGCGAGCTTTCCCTTGAGCACGTAGTCGCGCGCGCCCGCCCGCATCGCGTCCGCCGCCACTTCCTCTCCGACGGTGCCGGAGACGATGATGAACGGCAGATCGATACCCAGCTCCTGGACGAGCGCCAGCGCCGCCGCCCCGCTGAAGCTCGGCAGCGCCCAGTCCGAGATGACCGCGTCGAGCTCACCCAGCAGCAGCGCCGACCGCATCGCGCTCGGCGTTTCGACCCGCAGCATGCTCACCTCCCAGCCGGCGCTGCGCAGCGCATACCCCATGAGCTTGGCGTCGCTCTCCGAGTCCTCGACCACTAGCAGGCGCACGGGAGTTTTCATGTGCAGGCGCAGTTTCTCGGCAGTCGTCGGCTCAGCCGCAAAGGAGCCGCTCTCACGCTGACCCTCGGTGCCCCGTCAAGACAGAAAACTTGTAGATACTCCCCGCCGCGCGTACGCGCACTCTGGTTCAACTCGTGGGTCCCCCGCCGCTAACGAACGGCTGCTCGGGCCCGATACAAACCCCGACCGGGTAAGCTTTCGAGAATGGGCCTATTCGGCAACCGGCGCTGGGACGGAGGCTGCGGAGGCTTGTGGCCGATGTGGTTCGCTGGCGCACTTACAGCCACCCGCGCCCGCCAGAGTGGTTGGCCTTCCGGGTCTCATTTGAGGGCATGAGGTACTAGCTTTACCCCAGGCCTGTCAGATCAACCATTGCGGGCTGTTGGCATCGCGACGTGGCATCGTTCGACCAGTCGAGGGGGTTGTCTTGATATCAAACTCGTCCCAGGACGCCGCTCTGCTGGGTCAGCGCTTGGAAGAACAGCTGATCGAAAACGCGCGCCTCCGTGCTCAGCTCCAAGAGGAGCGTGCAGCGGGCAAAGAGGCCGCCGATCGCCTGAGAGTCTTGGCGGACTGCGCACGTGATTTCTCCGCTGCGACCTACGATCCAGGAGTTCTGCTCGACGTGGTGGCGCGTCGGCTGGGGGAGCTCGTCGGTGACATGTGCGCGATCCGAGCCATCACCGAGGATGGGCAGTGGCTCGAGTCGGCAGGCGCCGTCTACCATCGACATCCAGAGTTGCTGCAAGCGGCGCGCACTGCGATGTTGTCGGGTAGGCAGCGCGTCGGAGAGGGGCTCGCGGGGCGCGTCGCGGCGACCGGCAAACCGGTCCTCACCTCGCATGTCAACACCTCCGAGCTCCTGGCGACCACCGATCCCAAGTATCGACCGGTGCTCGAGCTCCTGAACGTCACGAGCGTCATGACGATACCTCTCCTTTGCCGCGGCAAGGTGGTCGGGGTCGTCAACCTGCTGCGCAGCCGCCCCGAGCAAGCGTATACTCCGGACGATCTGCATTTCGTTCAGAGCGTCGGAGATCACGCGGCGCTGGCCATCGCCAACGCGCGCGCCCACGCCGCCGAGCGCGCCGCGCGAGACACGGCAGAGATCGCGACCCATGCCCTGCGGCAGGCGGAAGCGAGGTTCGCTCGGCTCTCCGACTCGGGGCTGATCGGGATCCTCGTCACTGACCTCGACGGGCGGGTCTCTGAAATCAACGACACGCTACTGCAAGTGGTGGGCTACTCACGAGAGGAGATCGTGTCGGGGCGTGTGAGCTGGAGAGCGCTGTCCCTGCCTGAATCGCAAGAGATTGATGCTCGAGCCGTGCAGCAACTGCTGACGTCGGGGATCGCCTGTCTGCGCGAGAAGGAGTACCTGCGCAAGGATGGGACGCGCGTCCCCGTCCTGGTGGGTTCGGCGATGCTGGAGGGCAACACGCAGGAGGCCATCTCCTTCGTGCTCGATCTGACGGAGCGCAAGCGAGCCCAGGCTGCCATCGAGCAGCTACGGGAAGAGCGGGCGAGGGACGCCAAGTTTCGGGGCCTGCTCGAATCCGCCCCCGACGCCATGGTTATCGTCGGCAGCGACGGGATCATCGCGCTGGTCAACGGCCAGGCAGAAGCGCTTTTTGGCTACGATCGGACCGAGATGGTCGGACAGCTCATCGAGATGCTCATCCCAGACCGCTTTCGGCTCGCTCACCCAAGGCACCGCGCCCGCTATTTCCTCGACCCTGCCGTGCGTCCGATGGGGACCGGGGTGGAGCTCTACGCGCGCCGCAAGGACAGTAGCGAGCTTCCCATCGAGGTCAGCCTGAGCCCGCTCCAGACGCCGAGCGGTTTGCTCATGTCGAGCGCGATCCGAGACATCAGCGAGCGCAAGCGAGCTGAACGGCAGCGGGCGCACCTGGCGGCCATCGTCGACTCGTCGGACGACGCCATCATCAGCAAGTCACGAGAAGGCGTCATCACGAGCTGGAACCAGGGCGCCGAGCGCATGTTCGGCTATGCCGCTGCGGAGATCCTGGGCAGGTCAATCGCGCTCTTGATTCCGCCCGATCGCGAGCAGGAGGAGCAAAAGCTGCTGCAGCGCCTGGGCATGGGCGAGGTCGAGCATTTCGACACGGTTCGTCGGCGAAAAAACGGGCAGGAAATTGACGTCTCGCTCACGGTTTCTCCCATGCGCGACGCGGCGGGACAGGTCGTGGGTATCTCGAAGGTGGCGCGCGACATCACCGAACGGCGATCCGCCGAGCTAGCTTTGGCACGAGCCAAGGAGGCCGCGGAGGCCGCCGGCCGTGAGCTGGAGGCGTTCAGTTACTCGGTGGCCCACGACCTGCGCGCCCCGCTGCGCGGAATGAACGGCTTCGCGCGCGTGCTGATGGATGACTATTCGGACCGGATTGACGCCGAAGGCCTCGACTGCCTACGGGAGATTCACAGCAATGCTCAGAAGATGGGCGAGCTCATCGACGCCCTGCTCTCCCTGTCGCGCGTGACGAGGAGCGATTGGCGTCCCGAGCCGCTCGACCTCTCAGCCCTCGTCAGCGGCATCGCCACCGAGCTCGCCGCCGCGGAGCCGCGGCGTCAGGTGAGCTTCGTCGTGCAGCCCAATGTCTCGGCCGAGATGGATCTCCCCCTCGCACGTGCGCTCTTCGGTAACCTGCTGGGGAACGCCTGGAAGTTCACGAAGAACGTAGCGCTCGCGCGCATCGAGTTTGGTGCCCGAGAGGTGGGCGGCACGCGCACCCTGTTCCTCTGTGACAACGGCGCGGGGTTCGACCTGGCACACGCGAGTCGGTTGTTCGCGCCGTTCCAACGCCTGCACACGCTGGCGGACTTTCCGGGTACGGGCATTGGCTTGGCCACCGTGCAGCGTATCGTGCGTCGCCACGGCGGGCGTATCTGGGCCGAAGGCGCGGTAGGACACGGCGCGACCTTCTACTTCACTCTGTCAACGACCGAGCGGGGAGCGGCGTGACACTGAGCGGACGTGCTTTTGCGAAGCAGCTCGATTCGCTCGGACCCTGGCTCGCGCTGGGCGTGGTTTGCGTCGTGCTCGGCCTGGGTGTTCGAGCCGCGATAGCCCTGGTGGAAAATGCGGCCTGGGTCGAGCACACGCATCAGACCATCGAGGTACTGGAGGAGCTCAGCCTCGGCGTCTCCGTACCCGTTCGGCGGAGGGCGTGGTGTGCACCGGGCACGGCCCGTGGTTGAATCCCGCCGGGGGCGTGGTGTGCGCCTGAGGCGTGGGGTTTACGACG
>JAYTOL010000018.1:0-15306 GCA_043747815.1 Deltaproteobacteria bacterium | reverse complement strand
AATCACTACGTTCGCTGGGATGATGTCTTCGATTGGTACGCCGTCGACGACGTGCGACGTGGTCCTTTTCCCTCCCAGGCGGACGTGTCCCTCGGCGCGGCAATTCCCGGAGCGCCCATCGAGGTCCGTCAGTATACCTCAGGTCCGTTTGCTCACCTGCCGGGCTGGCAGAAGTACGACGTCTCGATCGCCTGGGGCGAAGGGGCGCGGCGCGCTGCTCAACTACTGGGGCGGCACCCACTTCTACGGTGGCTTCGAGCCGGTGCTCGCCAATCAACGCCGCGAAAAGGTCATGGGCCCCTGGCTCCTTTACGCCAACGATACCGAGCTCGCGGGCAAAGAGGCCACGACGCGCTCTGGAAGGACGCCCAAGATCAACTCGTCCGGGAGCAGGAGCAATGGCCTTATTCGTGGGAGTCAGACCCGCGATATTTGCCCAGGGCCGCTCGGGGAAGCGTGGCGGGCGCCATCACCTTCAGTGACACGGAGCAACCCGCCCTGACGTCAGAGTATGCCTGGGTCGGCCTTGCTGGTCCGCCAGTGGCAGGGGCTCCGAACTTCGAGCACCAGGGCTGGGACTACCAGTATTGGACCGCCGCTGACGCTAACGGCACGTTCTCCTTCGAGAACGTTCGCCCCGGGAGCTATACGCTGCATGCCTTCCGAGAGGGTATCCACGGCGTTTATATGGGAGAGCCCGACGCGGTCCGCGTGAGTGCAGGCGCTGCTGTCCTTATGGGCGACGTGGCTTGGAACGCCGATCGACTCGGGCCTACCGTTTGGGAGCTCGGGAGCCCCGACAGAACGCCTCGCGAGTTCTATCGAGGCGACCGAGCCTGGCAATATGGGACGAACCTGCTTTTCCCGAACGACTTCCCGAACGGGGTAGATTTTGTCGTGGGCACGAGCGACCCTAGCCGGGATTGGAACTATCTCCAACCCGGCGGCACCTGGACCTTGCGCTTCAATCTCGAGGACATTCCCGCCAATGTAGTGAGCGCTTCGTTGGTCCTGGACGTCGCGGGATCAGACGGCGTCACCGTGGACGCAAACCTCAACGGCGCATCGATCGGGCCCGCTCGTTTTCTGTACCGTGATGGCTCGATTTCGCGCGACCAACCCCACGGGGTGCTGCAAAGCGATCGCCTCACGATCAGCCTCGATCAGTTGACGAGCGGCGAAAATGCCCTGACGCTGACGTCCAGCGCTCGCCTGATGTGGGATTACATTCGGCTCGAGTGGGTCACCCGCTAGCCGCGCTCCGGTGGCGCTCGCGGCTAAAGTGGCTAGGGAGCCGCGGGCTTCACGCCGATCTTAAAGCCGACCGCGATGTTGAATGGCATCGATGTCGGGCTCGTGATGCGCAGGCCCGTCGCAGTCTGCGACCACGCGATCGCGGCGTCGCTGCCGAGCAGCGACACGGATTGTATCGGCCCTGCCAGGGCAGCCTGGTTCGTGCCGAGCGACGTGACGGTGATCGTTTCGCCGGGCGCGGGTACGCGCAAGCAATAGGCGTAGAGCGCGCCGTCCCGACCGACGGTGAAGCGAAAGTCCTGCGTCGTGAACGTCGCGTTTGCTTGTTCCGCGCCGAGCTTGCCGGCGGGCTGGGTGTGGGTGCCCTCTCCGTACTGGACCCAGGCGTGGCTACCATAGATGCCCGCGGCATTGACGTTCATCCAGGCGCCGACGGCGCGCAGCTGGCTCTCGCTGCCCGGATCGAGTGAACCATCGGGCCTGAGCGCGATATTGACGGCGGCGGCCCCATCGCGCGAAACACACTCCAGGAGGTACCGGATCACCATGCCGGGGTCGTAGTCGAAGCCGGGGCTATAATACCAATCACCGACGGGCACCTCACCAATCCACGGCTGGTCCGCCTTGATGGCGGTCGGAAATCGGTTCTCGAAGGTGGTGACGATGCCCTTGTTTTTGCCGTGAAACTTGACGATGGCAAAGGTGTCCAGTGAGGCGCGTCGCTCGCGTGTCCGGTTGAAGTAGTGCGCGAGCACGCGCTGTATGCCGTCCGCCTTGTAGCCCGAGCCCGACTTGAGGCCGTTGAAGGGCTGCGAGGTGTTGCCGTCCGTGTAGATGAAATCGGGATCGTAGTGTTCGATCACGTCCATGATGCGCAGCGCCCACCAGCTGACGTACCAATGAGCATAGTCGAGGTGGCGCGTGAAGATCCCCTGCGGGATCGTGTTGTTCATGTTGTCGATGCCGTCATGCACCCCGGCGTATTCGCGCAGGTTGACGCCGTAGAGCAGGCGGGGGTCGAGCCCCTGCCACCACTGCCCCGCGCCATTTGCGAGCGTGAGCTGTGCAGCGTCGTAAGGGACGCCGAGCTTGCCCTGGGCATCGGTGGTGTCAGACCGAAAGGAGCTCTGCCACCACCACCAGCTGTATTCATGATGAAAGGTGACGCCGAAGCGCATACCCCGGGCGGCGAGCGCTGCCTTCCACTCGCGGAGAAAATCGCGCCGCGGCCCGAGGTTCTGGGAGTTCCACGGTTGGTAGCGCGAGCTCCAGTTGTCGAACTGGTCGTGGTGCACGCCCTGAATGAACATGAAGCGAGCGCCCGCAGCGTAGTAGAGCTCTGTCAGACGCGCCGGGTCGAGCGCTGTCGGGTTAAAAGCGCGCAGGATATCCTTGTAACCCGCGACCGATGGGTGGCCGAATTCACGGATGTGGTTCGCGTAAGCCGGGCTGCCCCAGGTCAGGTTCTCGATGTACATCTTGCGGGCGTACCAGTCGCCGCTCTGCCCGACCGCTTGCGGACCGAAGTGCACCCAGATGCCGAACTTGGCCTCCCGCAACCACGCCGAGTCCGCGCTCGGATAATTCGAGTCGATCGACGCCCAGGTCGGCTCGAACGGGCCGGGCTCGATCGGGAAGTCCATCTTCACTTCATCGAAGAGCGCGGGATCTCCGAGCGCGACCGAGCCGAGCGGCGCTGGCGGGGGAATTTCCGGAAATGGAGGCAGGGGCGGCAGATTGAAGCCGGTGGCGTCGTCGGGCGTGGCTCTGACGGGGGCCGCCGCAACGACGACAGCGGCCTCACTGCCCCCTCGCAATGTGTCTGACGCGCGATTGGGCGCTCCCGCAGGGCCTTTGCACGCCACGCCGTAACCGAGCGACATGAGCACCCAGGCAAGGTGCCCGCGAACGCGATGCTGCTCGCGCGCGACACTGACTCGCCGAACCAAACTTGGCATCGTGGGAGACTAAGCTATCGGGCGATCCAGCGGCGAGCGATCAGGGCGGCGAAGAGGGCCGCGCTCGTCAGCTCGGCGGCACCGAAACCGATTACTGGCGAGAGTGCGCAGCCGCCGCCATCCGAATCATCGACGACCCGGCGCGCTGCTGGGCCCTGGGTTGCGTCGAGCTCCCCACCACCCGAGCCGCCCTCGCACTGCGACCGGTTCCAAAGGCTATCATCGCTGGCCAGTACCTCGATGCACGCACCGCCTTCGGTGCGCAGCGCCTCAATCGCCGTGTCGATCGACACCGGTCGTCGGGCGGTATCACGGTTCACTTGGCAGTAGACCTGGCCGTCCCGAACCGGAAGCATCCCTTCGACAGACCAAGGCTCGTCGATCTCCTCCGAGGGTCGCACGAGTAGTACAGGGTCACCGACCCGGCCTTCCCCAATCGCTGGACGTTCGTCACCGACCTGGATCCCAGTCAGATCCCCTTCAATCCGCTCGAAACGAACGACGAGCTGCCCCGATGCAGGCGTCGCGGTCACGATCGTGCCCAGGGCGACGGGTCTCGAGTTGCTGCTTTGGCAAAAGCAGGCATCGGCTTCAGACAGGAAGCAGTACTCGGGTTGAATGCGCGCGGCCTCGTCGACGCTCAGGCCCGCCGCCGTCAGCCAAGCACGCAGCTCGGGCAGCGCCGCGAGCTCTCGAACCCGCGCATTGTTGCGCGTGCGCGCGATGAAGCGCACCAGCGCACCCTGCCCGCTGATCTCGAGCAGATGCCCGACGGCGCAGCGGGTCCCGTACGGGTCCACGAACACGGGTGCCGGCGAGCGCGTAAACTCGCCATTGATGGGGAACCGCCCGCGACGGCGATAACGCGCCAACTCGTCGAGGAGCAGCGATCGGTTCGATGTCTGGAATCGGTCGAGAACTACCCCGCGATGTCGCGCCCCGCGCTCCGCCCCAGCGATGTGCCGAGCCACGCGGCCGTGCTCGCGCTCGGCGCGCTGCTGAGCTGCCCTTGGGAAACGCGCGCGCGTCGCTGACGCCATCGCCAGTGTCCCATTGAGATCAGCAGTGAGGGTGGCCGCCCCCAAGGTCATAAAACAGATCGGCATGTCTCCCGCCATCGCAACAAGCGTGCCTTCGCGGATTCTCCCGCTGATTTCGCTCATGCCACGACGGATGGCACAGCCTGGCACTCGCGCTCGCGCCGCCGCCCGACGCTCAGCCCGGGGGGACCGCCTCTGCCACGAGAACGGCCACGTCGAGGCTCAGCGTGCTGCCATCGGTGTCTGTGCCGGTAAACGAGAACCCCGCGCGGCCCTGATAGCCGGCGGCCGGCGTAAAGCGCGCCGTGTGACCGTCGCCCAGCACTGAAACGGAGCCGTGGATGGAGTTGGCAACGCGGAACGCGGCGCCCGGCACGAGGCCGCTCGTGAACTTCGCCATATCCACATCGAGATACGTGTCTCCAGCTGCGGCCCCGGCGGCAGCGCTGCCCGCCACGACGCCGTGCGGGATGGCGAGGAACTGCAAGTAGTCTTCCAGCCACGTGTAGCCGGAGTTGGCCGGTACGAACGCAAAGGTGCAATCGGGGACACGCTCGGCATGATCATCGACCCCGGCGTCCAACCCCACCGCGCGTTCCCAGTAGTCGGGCATGCCGTCCTGATCGGCATCGGGCGGCGTCTCTGTCGAAGCGAGAGTGCCGAAGCCATCGTTGCCGATGCCCGTGGCCCCGATCTGCTGGTAGAACCGGTGGCGGCGCCGCTGCGCCACCAGGTCGTCGATGAGCAGCGCATCCACCTCGTCTCGCAGCGGCTCGTTCGAGCGCACATCGAGACGCAATGGCCCCGCCCAGGAGACGACCTTCTTATAGGCGGTCAGCGCGTCGTCGAGGGTCACCGGCAGGCCGACGATCGGATTACTGGCGCTGGGGGGCTGGAAGTTGGCGGTCAACGGCACGGCCGCCTCGAGACGCCGGTAGTCACCCGTGGCAGCGTCAAAATCTCGCCTCGATACGTCGAGGACGCCGTTGACGTTTCCGTCCAGTAAAGACCCCTCGACTAACAGATGGAAGTTGGGGTTGCCCTCGCGGTCGAGCAGCGCGAGCTCCATGGCGCTCTCCTTCGGAGTGCCCGAGACGAAGTAGTTGCCCACCACGTTGGCTTGCCAGAACGCCGGGGTCTCGGACCAGCCCATGATAAAGCCGACATCCCAATCGAAGGTCACGTTGTTGACCCAGTCGAGCAGCACCGCTCGTGCCTTGGGGTTGCGCTCACTATTGTGAGCCCACAGGGAGTGATGGGATGTAGCCATGCCCTGATCCCAGAGGCCGCCCGCGGAGTGGGTTTGGAGGCCCCAGGCATTGATCGAATAGCCAAACGTCATCTTGTCCGGCGGGGCTTTGAAGCTCGACGTGTTCTCGTCATGGCTGAAGAGCATGTCGCAGTGATCCCAGATGAAGTTGATGGCGTTGATGTCCATGTCGACAGAATCGCCGCTCTGCCCGTTTCGAAAGCGCAGGTGGCGAATCACCGCGTCGCCCGCGGAGAGCAAGAACGTGCCGTCTCGAAGCCCGAAGCCGGCGCCGGGCGCCGTCTGGCCAGCGATCGTCAAGCGCCCCGCGGTGGCGCTCAGCGTGCCGCTGATGCTGGCATAGCCGCTGACATCGAAGACGATCGTACGCCCTGCGGCGGGCACGTTCAGCACGCCATTGGCGAACGAACCGGCGCCGCTCGAGGCCAGGTTCGTGACGTGGTACACGTCGCCATTGCGCCCGCCGAGCGCGAACGCGCCGAAGCCTTCCGCACCGGGGAACGCCGGGATGGGCCCTGTGGGCGCGGGTCGGCAAAAGTCGTCTTGGATCGCCGGCGGCTCAATCGACGGCCCTGCCGCGCTGGGACTACCGCCACCCGGCAGCGCCGAGGCGAGGGGCAAACCCCCGGGGCTGACCTCATTTTCAGAGATAGAGGCCTGGGCATTAGCCGCGCCTTCTGGAGCCCCCGCAATGCCCAGGGTGCCTGCAGTGCTCGGGCGTTCTGCGGCTGCCGTGGGCGGCACGGCCGCACCCTCGCCCGCGTTCGGGACGTCAGCATCGAGGCGCGCACCCTCCGAGCCGCATGCCAAGCTCAGGGCCAGCAAGAGCACTGCCGTGCCGGTGTGGGGCACCAGCAGAGGTCGAAGCGGAGTGGTCTCGTGCTGCTGACAGGGTTGTCGTGGGGGCATCTCAATCCTCTCGGGAAGGTGCTCGAGCTAGCGAGCCCGGGCAGGGCTCAGGCTGCGCACCGAAGATATGTCGAGACCTACCGGGTTCCTTCAGACAAAGCGCGTGACGCAAAATTGCTAACTACATCGCAACGACACACCGCGCGCCGCGTCACAGCGACGCCAAGCGCCAGAACAAGCTACGAGTGCTCGGTTGTGACGAGGGTTGCACTTTGCGCGTGTCACCCAAAGACGCCGCGTAGCACCCAGTTGCGGTGCGGGCGCCGTTGCGCGCTGCAAGAAGGAGCCTCCACGTGCATCAGCTCGCCGCTGAAAGCACGCTGCGGTGCGTGAACGAGACGCGCGAGGAGCGATCAAATCGAGCGGCAAAAATGCGAGAGGCACGTGTTCTCAGCTCGGCGCCGTGACGCGTTGCGAGGACCATCCATGCTGCGCGGCGCGGCCTTGCATCAAATCGGTACGCCTCTCGCAAGCGCCCAGCAGGCGACGCGACCAGGCGTGGCCGCAGACGCTGCATCGTTGCGGTGCGCTTGGACGCAAGTGCAGACAGCCCAATGCCAAACCCGTTCAATGCACAACAACTCCGTTGTCGCACGTATCGAAGCCCATGTCGGGACACCGGCGAGCTTGTAGCCGTGCGTTGCACGCCGCGCGCCGTGTCGCCCGTGTAAGCCAATTTGAACCGCTGTTCATCGAGCAACACTCGCGATAGATTCACGTTCCTCCTCCACGATGCGGCGCGCGCGGCTTCAAGCCCCCCCTCGCCGCGATCGTCATCCTCCACCCCGTTCTCGGGAGCCTCGAATGTTTCGATCGAACAGTTTCGTTTGCGCTGTATTGCTCGTCATCCAAGCGTGCGGCAGTGAAGATCCGTCTGATGCGACAGTGCCCGAGTGGGGTGGGGCTCCGCCCGCGGCGCCGATAGGCCCGCTCGCTCCCGAAGCAACCCGGGAAAATCCGGCAAATCCGGCGGCTCCCAGCGTCAACGGTGCCGCCGCCAACGAAGGCACCGTTCCGGTCGCAAACCTCTCGCCGAGCAGCGAAGCTCCCGGCAACGCCGACGAAGGCAATGCCGATGAGGGCAATACCGACGAGGGCAATACCGACGAGGGCAATACCGACGGCACGGAACAACCTCCGGCAACCGACGCCACGCCGCCGTTAGCTCCTCCGGTAGACGGTGAAGTGCTCGCCTTCCCGGGGGCGCAGGGCTTCGGTCGCTTCGCGGTGGGCGCGCGCGGGCGCGACGTGGTTCACGTCACCAACCTGAACGACAGCGGCCCTGGTTCGCTGCGCGATGCCGTCAGTCAAGCGAATCGCACGGTGGTGTTCGAGGTCGGCGGGGTCATCAACCTCGCGTCACGCCTCATCTTCAAGAACAACCAGACCATCGCGGGCCAGACGGCACCGGGCGGCGGCATCACGCTGTATGGCGATGGCACTTCGTTCTCGGGGGCATCGGACACCATCGTCCGCTACGTGCGCTTCCGCATGGGCCGCACCGGCACGTCCGCCAGCGACACCGTGACGATGGCCAACGGCCACGACGTCATCTGGGATCACGTGTCGCTCAGCTGGGGCCGCGACGGCAACTTCGACTTGAACGTCTCGAGCGGCGCTGCCCTCTACAACCTCACGCTGCAAGATTCGATCGTCGCGCAGGGCCTGCAGACGCACAGCACCGGCGGGCTCGTCCAAACCACCGGCACCTCCATCATCCGCTCGCTCTACATCGACAACAACTCACGCAATCCCAAGGCGCGCGGCACCCTGCAGTTCGTCAACAACGTCATCTACAACTGGGTCGTCTCCGGCTACATCCTGGGCGACACCGCGGGCCGCTCCGACGGCTACATGGCGGGCAACTACTTCATCAGCGGGCCGGAGTCGAACGGCGGCACGCTCGACAGCCCCACCCCGCAATACAACCTCTTCGCCACCGACAACTTCTACGACAGCGACCGCAACGGCACGCTCAACGGTCGTGTGCTCAGCCAGGGCGATTTCGGCAGCGTCACCTGGCAAGCTGCCCCCTCCGTGCCCTTCCCGGAAGTGCCTGCAATGCCAGCGCTGGAAGCGTTCGAATACGTGTCGACCCACGCCGGCGCCTCGATCTTCCGCGATGCGGCCGACGACTATGTGGTGAGCGAGCTGCATTCGTTTGGCACGCGGGGGAAAACCATCAGCGACGAGGTGAGCCTCGGCTTGCCCAATGTGGTCGGTAACCTGCCCACGGCCGCCACTCGCCCCGATCTCGACCGCGACGGTATGGCGGATGCGTGGGAGCGCGCCAACGGCCTCGACCCGAACGACGTGAACGACCGCAACGGCGACCGCAATGGCGACGGCTGGACCAATCTAGAAGAATACGTCAACTCGCTCGCACCCTGACAGTTGGCTCTGACGCGACCTGGCAGGTCGCGCGGGGCTTCGCGGCGTCGTTTCTCCGTCGGGGCGACGGCGGGCGTCGGCTCGTGCCCCGCAGCGGCCTGCCCTACGCACGAGAGAATAGGCAGCTTCCTACGGCCGCGCGCTCGGCGTAGGTTCGCGATCATGCACCCACTCGATCTCGTTCGTACCTGCACGGGTCTCGTGCTCTTCCTCGCGGCCAGCCTGGGGGGCCTGCCGTCGGATGCCTTCGCCGCAGACTCCAGGCCCGTCATCGAGCTTTGGCCCGCAGGGGCGCCGGGCTCTGAGGGCAAGGACGGAGCGGACAGCAAAGAGGCAGTCCGCGTCACCGATGCCGGGGAGCATATCGTCTCGAACGTGCACCGCCCGTCGGTCACCGTGTACACCCTGACGACGATCCTCATGAGTGCGGATAGCGCAGGATGAGACGGCGCGACTTTCTCCACACGGCCTCGCAGAGCCTCGCGCTCGGCGCGATCGCCCCGGCGCTGGCGTGCGGTGCGGGGATGTCTGGCGCGCTCTCCGCGCGTGTGGACCGGGTCGATCGCCGAGCGCGTCTGGGGCGGCATGCTCCCATACTAAAGTTGAGCTCTGGGTACACCGGGCGTGTGGGCGAGGTGATCGCGATGCCGCTTACCGTGTCCAGGGCCGCCGCCGGCTCGGTGCGGGCGCTGGGGGCACGAGGCCTAGGGCGGGGAGGGGAGGGGCCGTGGAGAGGCTCTGGGGCGCTCTAGGGTGGCACGCTGGAGCCCCGGAGAGGTAGGCCGGGGAAGGTCCTCATGGAAACCATGGAACGAAGGGTGGCGCAGCGTTCGGGCATCCGTCCATTCCGTGAAAACGACGTCTCCGCTGCGGACGGGTTGGACCCAGTGTGCGTTTCGCTCAATCCAGCCGGAAGGGGCGGGCACGAAAGGGCAGTCGGGTTGTTCGAGGGGCGTCAGCTCGCGGCGGCCCTGCGCCAAGTACTGGGCAGTAAAGCCGGGCCCAGTGCCCACCTTTCCGGCGAACCGCAGCACACCGTTTTCGTAGTGGCCGAGCAGCAGGGCTCCGATACCGGTTCGCGAACCGCTAGGGTCGGTAAAGCCACCTATCACGAACTCCTCCCGCTTGACGCATTTGCTCTTCAGCCAACCATCGTTTCTGCCAGGTCGATAGGGTTGGTCGCGGCGCTTGGAGATGATGCCCTCGGCTCCGAGCGCGCACGCGCGTTCCAGCAGCACGCTCCCTGCAACCTCGAAATGCTGTGAGTAGCGCATGGGAGATGCTGCGTCGAGTTGTTCCAGAAGTTGCGCGCATTCGCGTCTGCGCGCTTCGAGTGGCAGAGCCGCGAGATTGCGCCCATCGAGATGCAGAATGTCAAAAACGAAGTAGGTGAGCCCGTGTCGCGGAGAGCCAGAGAACGCATTCTGCAGCGATTGGAAGCTCGTGAGCCCGCTCGGCACGACGATGGCGACTTCACCGTCCAGCAGTACAGGATTGGACCGGTAGCTTCTGCGCGCCGGCGACGATCTCTGGGAACTTCGCTGTCCAGTCGTAGTTGCGGCGACTCTCGAGTCGCACCTTGCCATCTCGGATCGTGCAAGCAATGCGGTAACCATCGAACTTGAGTTCATGCAGCCACAGAGGCCCTTCAGGAGGACGCTGGACGAGGGTCGCCAGTTGCGGTCGAAATTTCGGAGGCTGAGCCAACCTGGGAACCGGAGGGAGCGAGGGTGTGCTGAATCGTGGTGCAAGTCTACACCGTAACCGTTCGGCGAACCGCGTTCTGTTCGTGAGGGCGTGAGCGGCCTACGTTACCGGCAGATGGATTCGGTCGAGGTCGAGCATCACGCTGCGGATGAGGCAGTCGTCGAGCAACCGCTGAGTTTCGGGTTGTTGGCGAGTCTGCTCCCAGTTGCAGGGGGCGAGGTCGAGGACGCGGGAGACGGGCCAGCTGGGCAGCAGGCACAGGACGTCGCGCAGGTAGCCCTCGGGCTCGATGCCGTTGAGATGGCAGCTGGCGATGAGCGTGGTGAAGGTGGTGTTGACGGCAGCGCCATCATCGCTGCCGACGAACAGCCAGTTCTTTTCTCTCCGAGATGTTGTTCGTCAGGGGGAGGCGGCCATCGCCGAGGAAGCGGCGCAGGGGGGCCTGCTGATTGAGCGAGTACGTGACCGCCGCACGCAGGGGCGTGCCGTCGAGCACGGTGGCATCGTGATGGCGGCAGAGGGCGAAGTGGCGATCGACCAGGGCGGAGGCCTGTTTGGCTCGCATGCGCTCCCGCTCGCGCCGTGGCTTGTCGGCGAAGCGGCGCTCGAGCAGAAAGAGCAACCTCAGGTGTCGAGAAATGCCTTCGCAAGTTCTGGCTCGCTCGCGACGGCCTTGAAGAAATAGGCTCGAGCATGGCCCCAGCAGCCGACCTCGGTGGCGGCGTCATTGCCGTACAGGTGGTCATAGACGGCGTGCGCGTCGGCGACGATGTAACCGGCGTAGTCGCCGAGCAACTCGTCGACAGCGGCCTTGTCGTGCTTCATGCTGAATGCGAAGAGGACGTGTCGGCCGGGCGCGACGAGCACCCAGAAGTGTCCGCGAGCGCACTTCTCTGGAGCCTGCACGAGCACGCCGGTCGCATCGACGCAGACGTAGGGCGCCTTTTTCGCGTCGGCGAGCATGGCCTCGAGTAAGGGCGCGAAGAGAGGCCGCAGCTGATCGAGCCACCCGTACAGCGTCGAACGACCGAGCCGCATCCCCTCCCGCTCGTAGACATTCTCGAGGCGATTGTACGGCAAGTGATCGGCGAAGCGACGCACGATGACGTTGGCGAGCAGGCTGGGGCCGACCCTGGTCCGGGGGAGCGGCAGTGCCAAAGGCGATGCGATCGTGATCCACGACTCCGGCTCGTCCGTCGTGAGGTTTCCTTGCTCTTGCCGAGCCAGCTTCATGGCCTGGCCCGCCTGCTCGGACTTGGCGCGAAACTTTGGCCGCACCACCGTGACCTCGACGAGGGACGAGACGCGGCGCTCGAGGGTGGTGGCGGTCTCTTCCCCGATGCGCTCGAAAGCGTCGAGGCCCAGCCTCTTGACCTCGTCGGGCAGCATTTCGAGGCGAAGCTTCGCTACGTCCCGTCGGGAAGTTTTCCGCCCGGTGGGCTTGCGCCGGTGGCGGTGCGGCTGGTCGCCGCCGGGTCCGCCGTCGCCATCGCCGCCGCCCGCATCGTCTGCGAGTTGCGCGTCCGACTCCGCCCGAGCCAGAAGCTCTTCGGCGAGCTGTTGCGCGGTATCATCGGCCTCGGCGTGCCTGCCGAGCAGCTCCGCCAGTAGCTGCAGCGAAAGCTGCGCGTCGCTCTCGCCCTTGAAGCGCTGCGACTTGGGCCCGATGAGCCCTTGCTCGAGCTTGGCGACCTTCTCCTTCAGCTCGTCGATCATCTTGCGATAGACATCGCGCGCGCGCAGCGCCTCGAGCAATGCCCGACGGTGCGTCTCGCTGTCGAGCACGTCGAACTGGGCTGCGACGAGATCAGCATCGATTGCTGTGTACTGCTCCCCGACCGCTTCTCGCATCGCGCGAAAGAGATAGACATTTGCGCGTTCTCCGTCAACGGACGAGATGCAACTTCGTTCGCACTCGTTTGCGCGTTTCGTCGCGTTCCACGCCTGTCTAGCGAGCTGCTGACCATCGATTCGAACGGACCGTGCGCCATCCTCGATCGGAGAAGGAAGCTCGAACACCGCGCGATGAAACCGCTTGTACAGGACGCAGTAGCCGTTACGATCCCACCACAACACTTTCAGCTTGTCCGTACGACGGTTGCTGAAGATGAAGAGAGAGCCCGAGCGCGGGTCCTGACCCATCGCGTCTCGCGCCACGAGCGCGAGCCCATCGAACCCACGACGCATGTCGACCGGCTCTCGGTAAACGAAGATCCGAACTGTCACCGGAATCATCCCGCTCCCTCCCGCAGCACCCCGACACACGACGGAGCGTCGCCTCATCGAAGCCGGACGGCACGCGCACGCGCAGCGCGCCATCAACGACAATCTCGAGCTCCGGTCCGCTCTCAGGTGGCGCAACCAACTCGAAGCCGAGGAAGTCATCACGGGTGTAGGCGCCCACGCCCCGCTCATTCTTCGGCGACTGGCGACGCTCGGCGGCGCCACCCTTCTCGTGCTCCGCCTCTTCCTTCTGCGCGGCCCCTCGCAGCGACTCCAGTTTCCAGCTCCAGTACGAAAGCGTAGATGCCTTCAAGCCTTCTCTAGCCGAGAACTCCTTGAGCCGTCAGCCCGCTACGCTTCCAGAGCGCGACCCGCCGCGCCCATTCCTTCCGTGTTGCCCGTACCATCGTACCTCCGGCGACATATGTGCGCACGCTGGCAGGTTCGTGGCTATGACGTGGCTCGCCGAACGGTTACTCTACACCAGCCTCGACGAGCTCGTTACTTACGAGCAAGGGAACGCCGTCCGGACTCGTCAGAATCACGACAACTAATTAACGCCCCGTCGAAATATGCTTGACAGGCATATGCGCAGCAAGCATATTTAGATGATGGCGGCGGTCATCGGTTCCGACGAATTCGACGAGTGGTTTCAATCCCTCGACGAGTCCGACACGGACGCCGTGGCGAGAGTCGTCGATTTGCTGGAAATGCAAGGACCTACGCTACCGTTCCCATACAGCAGCGCGATCAAGGGGTCGAGGCTGGCCTTGCGTGAGCTGCGGGTTCAGTCGCGTGGTCGACCGCTCCGAGTGTTCTATGCGTTCGATCCGGTCCGGCAGGCAGTCTTGCTTCTGGGAGGAGACAAGACCGGAGATGATCGTTTCTACGAAACTATGGTCCCGCAGGCGGAACGGATTTTCGCTCGATACTTGCAGGAGTTCAAACCATGAAGAAGTGGGCAGACATCAAAGCTCAGACGATGAGCCCGGAGCGCATCGCACGCGTACGCAAGGAGGCAGCCGAAGAGCTACGTGCTCTCACCTTGCGGCAACTGCGCGAGGAAGCCGGAAGGACCCAAGTGGAGATGGCGGACCTCGTCGAGGTGACACAATCGGCGCTGTCGCGCATGGAGCGCCGTGAGGACAACCCGATTGATGCGTTGCGACGTTACGTCGAGGCGCTTGGCGGAGAGCTCGAAGTCGTGGCCGTTCTCGGAAACAAACGAGTCAAGCTCGTTGGGGTGTGAGGAATGGGCGCAGGTCCCTTTCCTACGGCCCGATCCTCACAGGCCGATGCCCGCGGCCGCGTTGTCGTCGAACAGCTCCGCGTCCCGGATGTAGCGCCGGACGACGGTGACCGAGCGGTGGCCGGTCTGCTTCATGATCGACCGTTCGCTCTTGCCGGCCTTGGCGGCCGCCGTGGCTAAACCCGAACGGAGGGAGTGCCCGGCGAAGAGCATCGGATCGAAGCCCGCCTCGAGGGCCCACCGCTTGACGATCAGGGCCACGCTCTGATCCGTCAGCCTCGACGGGAGGATCTTGCCGAAGCGATTGACGGGGCGGAACAGGGGACCCTCGGTGATGAGCGAGAAGTCGATCCAATCCCGCACGGCGCGCACCGGACAGGTGCGGGGTCGGCCGCCGAAGGGAATGCCGACCTTGCGCCCGAGGGCCTCCTGGTCCGTTTTGGAGCGCCGGATCGTGATCTCGAGCCCGTCGTCACCGAAGCTCAGGTCTGCGATGTCGAGCGCGACGAGCTCGGAGCGGCGGCAGCCGCTCGCGAACCCCAGGCACAAGAGGGCACGGTCTCGGGTGTCGCCGGGGTCGTCCTTGCGCATTGGCTCGACCAGAGCCCGCAGCGTGTCGACGAGGACGGGGTCCTTTTGATTCGGCGCGACCCCGAGCGTCCGGCGGATGCCCTGCAGCACCTCGGTGACCTCGGGCGCCTCACGCGGTGAGGGAAAGCCATGGAGCTTGTGGGCCTGGGAAATGGCGACGAGGGCCCGCTCGATCGTCGCGACCTTCTTCTCGCCGACGGCGAGCGCGGTCAGGTAGAGGGCGACGGTGCGGGGCAGGGCAGGCATCGCCGCGAGCCCCTGCTCCCCGCACCAGGCGGAGAACAGGACGAAATCGTTCGTGTAAGCCCGCTTGGTGTTCTCGGCGCGGGAAGCGCCGGCGTAGGCCGCGGCAGCATCTTGCAGGTGCCGAGGCTCGGTGGCGAGCGGGGCTCGGGGCGAGCGCGGCTTGGGCGGGCGGGTAAGGGCAGTCGTCTTCTTCTTCGGCATGGGTGGGTAACGAGAAGAATTACTTGAACCAAGCCGCTGCGCGGCAGCGGGCGACCTGACAACGCTGGGCTCTCGGTTGGGGTTGAGCGAGAGCTGATCCGATCCGGAGCGCTTCGTCCCGGCGTGGAACATAATTCCGGCAGTTGCCCCCTCTTCGGGCTTCGACCCCGGAGGCGGACGCGAGGACGCTGAACACTTCCCCCACTTGGAGGTGTTCAGATGAAAGGTCGTTCTGTCAGTCTCACCCGCTACCAACGAGATCTCGAA
>JAYTOL010000017.1:0-113640 GCA_043747815.1 Deltaproteobacteria bacterium | reverse complement strand
CACACGGTCAAGTCGCCCATCTTCGACGCCGGCGGCAAGGTCATCAAGACGGTCGCCGTGATCCGGGACACGACCGAGCGAAAGCGGCTGGAGCTCGAGCTCCGGCAAGCGCAGAAGCTCGAGTCCTTGGGCCGCCTGTCGTCGGGCATCGCGCACGAGATCAATACACCGATCCAATTCGTGAGCGATGAGACCCACTTCGTGCGCACCGCCCTGAAGAAGATCCTGTCCCTCTCAGAGAAGTATCGAGCGTTCGTCCTCAAGAGCGAGCGGGGCGAGCTCTCTCCGAAGGACATCACCGACATCCACGCAGCCGAAGCCGACGCCAAGCTGCAGTTCGTGATCGACAACGTTCCGCCCTCGCTCGAGGCGATCCTGGAGGGCACGAACCGGGTTGCCGAGCTGGTTCAGTCCATGAAGGAGTTCGCGCATCCCGATCGCGGTGACAGGGAGCCCGCAGACATCAACCGCGCACTCAAGACGACAACGACGATCTGCGCCAACGAGATGAGGTACGTGGCAGACGTGGAGCTGGACCTCGGCGAGTTGCCGCTGGTCTCCTGCTACGTGAACGAGCTCAATCAGGTGTTCGTGAACCTCCTGGTCAACGCTGCGCACGCCATCGGCGACGTCGTCGCGAGCACCAGCCTGCGCGGCAAAATCACGATTAGCACGCGTCACGTGGACAGCGACGTGATCGTAACCATCAGAGACACCGGCAGCGGAATACCCGAGGCAGTTCGCTCCAAAATCTTCGACCCCTTCTTCACGACCAAGGAAGTGGGTAAGGGCACGGGGCAAGGGCTGGCGCTGGCTCGGCTGATCATCGTGGACAAGCACAAGGGCGGCCTCACCTTCGACACCGAGATCGGCTCGGGCACGGCGTTTCACGTCAGAATCCCCATCAATCCGCCCTGAAGCATGCGCTCTCAGGGTGCGCGCGTTCGAAGTCCGCGCCGAGAGCAGGCTGCTTTCAGCGGCAGCGGCGTGGCGAGGGCGAAAGACCGAGCCCAACGGGACGCAACGTCGCTGCGCCTTGGCGGCGCGCGCCCACGGTCTCGCCTCAGCGGGCAGGGCCGAGGTTGGTCAGCGTCGCAAAGCCGGCGCGCGTCAACACGGCTGCCGTGCCGATCTCTCGGCCATTGGCGAGCCGACCCGTGATGGACACGTTGCCTTGGGGCACGTTGATCAAGCGAGCGAGGCCAGCAGCGCTGGTCTCCGTCTGGCTTGGAGGAAATAGCCCGTCCACCATGTAGTAGGCCCGCGTCGCGCGGTCACCCTCGGCGGACGACAGGGTCACGCCGGCCCCGGGAGCGCCGGTGCAGCTCCTCACGCTGACGACGACCGCGGAACGCCCGTCGATGGTCGCGCCCTCAAACTGCGCGTTTAGCCCCTCGAAGACCTGCGGGGTGATGACGTTCACCGGAACGATCGCGTCGGCCATCAGCGGCGCGCCGAAGAAGAACAGCGTCGGATAGATCTGCTCGGACTCCCAGCGAAGATAGCCGTTGAAGCCCCCGGGCAAGCGCAGGTCCACTTCGCCCGCGTCATCGCTGACGCCGGCTGCGGCGGGCATCTGACAATCGGGGTCGAGCCGCTCGCACGCCAGAACGTTGACCCCCGGCGTCGGCTGGCTGGAAATGACGTTCAGGAAGGGCACGATGATGCGGACCTGAGGTGGCGCCACGGGAGCGGCGGCCGTGCCTTCATCCAGGCACGCCCAGCTCGGATCGGGCAGCGGTTGGCACAGCGAGCTGACACAGGCATGACCACTGAGCCCCTGCCCCAACGCCTCGCAATCGGCGTCAGTCGAGCATTGCTCCCGCCCTGCGTCCACCACTAGGCTGCAGGCGCTGGCACACGACAGCACGACCATCGATGCGAGCACGCCGCGTAGGCCGTAAAAAAAATGCATACGCCTCAAAATCCTCCAACGATGGCCACTCCGGACCCCGAGAGCACCAGCTCCGCCCTGGGCGCGAGCGCCGCCCTATCGCTGCTAGAGGCCGGCCGCTCTCCAGGAGAGAGAAGAAAGTAGATCACCGAGCCGACGGCGAGCGCAGACGCCACGCCAAAGCCGTCGGTGAGAGCGGCGTAGGTGCGCACGCGCGACCGAGTTTCATCGGTCGACCGCGGGTCGGTTTGCAATTGGCGCAGCTCGGCGTCCAGCTCTCGATTCGCGTTCGTCGCCAGGACGGCGAACGTGACGGTCGCGCCCGTCAGGAGGCCCGCCGTGATGCCACTCACCCAAAGCCCGGTGCGCGACGGAGCGACGGCCTGCGCCGAGCTGCGCGCGAGAGCGCCACCCGCCGGGGCCTCCAGCGCCGCCGCCGGCTCCAACGAGAGCTCGACCGAGAGCGAGTCACCTCCCGCCAGGTTGAGCCGCCGAGTGACGGGCTCGTACCCGCGTTTTTGCAAGCGCAGCTCGCTCAGCCCGGGATTGAGCGCAATGGCACGGCTGCGAGAGCCGACCCCCTGGGACTGACCGTCGACAAATAACTCTGCCCCGTCGATGTTGCTCTCGATTTGGAGGGTCGCGATGCGTTCGACCAGGCTCGCTCGTTCTCGCTCCGTGGCCTGACGCCGAGGGCCGGGGACATCCGAGCCGCCCTGCTCCAAGTAGTCGTCGAAGAGCTTCACGGCGGCGACGTAGTCGTGCCGCTCCGCGTGCGTCTGACCGAGGTTATACAGGATGCGGTAGTTGGGGACGAGCTCATAGGCGCGCGTAAACTCCGCCAACGCCCCATCGTAGTTGCTTTCTTGATAGAGCTGAACGCCGCGCCGGAAATGGCTCTGGGCGCTTCGAACGGTGGCGTCATCGCGCACAGCACGTTCCGTTACAGACCCGCCCGTTACAGACCCGCCCGTTACGGACCCGCCCGGTTCCGCGCCCGTTTCAACGCTGGAGGCTTCGCCCGGCGAGACCTCCGGTCCTGCTTGTGCGGCGGCGGGCCGCGGGGCGAGCACAAAAGCCAGAGCAAGCGCGAGGTGAATCTGGCGTTTCATTGTGAATACGGGTCCTTCTTGTCAATGGGCCGAGCCGTGCGAGGTCGCAGCGCGCGGAGGTCGGCGCCGGAGCTGATCACGGGAGTGGTGGCGAGCTCGGACAGCGTGCCCTCGTCCTCGCTCTGCATCGCGGCCTGAGCAGCGACTTCTGGCTGCGTCGGCCGCGTCTTGCTCGCGGCCGCACTGCCGGAAGCACGTTTTCGGGCGGCACCCCTGCGGTGGCTCACGGCGCGCCTGCCCGCTCTCGACGCGCCTCTCGACGGCCCTTCTTCGGCGAGCACCTCAGCGCCGCTATTGGCCTGCTCCGCCTCGTCGGCGGCAACGCGCTCCGGCTCTGGCGCGGCTAACTGGGGCCGCAGTGAGTGCTGGGCCTGGCTCAGCTCCCGCGCCTCGGGACGATCGATGGAAGGCCCTGCGACGCTCGGCGAAACCGCGCTCGAGGACACGTCGCTCGGCGAAACCGCGCTCGAGGACACGTCGCTCGGCGAGACGTCGCTCGAGGAGAAGGTCCACGACAGCAACGGATAACCGAGCGCGACGCACGCTCCGCCCGCCGCCATCCATAAGCCGAGCCGCCGCTGCGGAGCTCCGAGGCCCTTCATGCGAGCGCCCTCGGTCCGAACGAAAGCGGACAGCCTCGGTCCGTTGCCGCTGTCTGACCCTGGCTCCAGCTCAGGCGCCGGCCTTGTATGCGTTGCGCTCTCCGTGCCTTCCAGTGGCTCATCCCCGCCGAGGACGCGAGCCGCCGGCCGCACCGCCCGAGGGAGCGAGCGCGCGCGAGATTCGAGGAGGCGTTCGAGATCGTCATACTCCTCACAGAAGTGGTTGCACATGAAGCCAAAAAGAGCTCCGTGATCGCTACGGACGTCGTTGTCGAGCAGATGGGCATCGAGCTCCAGGCGAAACTCGCGGGCCGTCTGATACCTCTCCCCGGGCTCCCAGGCCAAGGCGCGCCGCGCGATCGCCGCCAACGCGGGAGCAACGTCGGGGCAGACGTCCTCGACCTTGGGGTCAGCGTCTCTCAAGCGGACCTGTAGCGCCTCCTGCAAATTCGCCCCCGACCGCCGAGGACCGCCGGTCAACGCTTCCCACAGCATGCCCCCGACCGCGTACACGTCACAGCGAGCGTCCATAGGCCTGCCAAGGCAGCGCTCCGGCGCAAAGTAAGCGAGCCGCGTGGCTGCCCCCTCGAGCCGCCCGAAGGTGACCTCGGGAGCGCCACCAAAGGCGTAATCATTGATCTTGACGCCCCCGTCGAACCCGACGAGCACGCTCGAGGGGCACACGTTGCGGTGGAACACCGGAGACGGCGAGCCGGACCCATCCACGAGGCCGTGCCCGTGCTCGAGCCCAACGAGCACGTCACGCAAGATGAGCAAGTATTGGTCCGTCGAGAGCGCCCGCGACGGCAGGCTCGACGCTCCGGATCTGGCGCCGTGCTTTTCAGCTCTGCCGCGCTTCGCCACGACCTCGGCCAAGGTTCGTGCTGGAACGAACTCCGTCACCCAGAAAGACCACCGATCTTCAGCGACGAGATCGAGCGTCCTGACGATGTTTGGGTGGCAGAGCGCCTGTGCTACCGACCCCCTGGCTGCGAACGCAGCCCGAAAACCGGGGTCGCGAGCGATAGCCGGATGCGCCATGTGCACCACGACCAGGCGCGCCCCACGCTCAACCCGACGATCTATCGCCAGATAGGCGCTCGAGCTCGAGCCCTGATCGAGATCAATCAGATATTCGAATTCGTTAGGTCTGGATTGGACCGACAAATCTATTGGGTCAGTGCTGAGAGCCATGCTCGGGACTCGTTGTCAAACCTTTCGATTCTCGCAGGGCCAGTCTCTCTCACGGCCAGTCTCTCTCACGGCTAGGCACCCTCGGCGCCGCGAAACAGAGTCGACTTCTGCGTCAGCAGCTCACGACAAGCCGATCTGCGCTCCAACCCTCGAGGCCTGCGCAGCCTACCGTTCGCGGACTGCAGATCGCAAGCTGTAAGGTGCCGCGCGAACCTAACACGCGGCCGCCGGTGCGCGCAGGCCGACCGAGCGTCGACACAGGGCACAGGCGCAACCACTGGTGAGACAGGCAAGTCTCGAAGACGTCCGCCAGCGCAACAGTCGCAGAGTTTTTTCGCCGATCCGAAGGACGCTCGTGCGGAAGGAGCTGCAACGGCTCGCCGAACGCGAGCACGCAGGAGAGCCGTCGCGGGCGCCGAGACCTTAGCTCAGATCATTTGCCCTTGTGTTCGAAGCCGTGTCGGACCGCGCGCTTCACCTTCTCCCACGTGCTCGGCTCGTTCTTCTCCCCCCAATCCTTCGAGAGACGCGCCTCGAGCTCGTCGTTCCAACGCTCATGCTGCGGATACTGCGTCCGCGCCCCCACTCCATAGCGCACCCCCGGCTCGATCTGCTCCCACGTGGTCCCGACTTCCCAGTTGTTGTCGGCGACGGCGTAGGCGTGCTCGACGTCCACGTTCCTGCGCGCCGGCGCGCCCTTCTGAAAGACCGGATCGTCCGGCCCTTGATGGGCGATCTGAGCGCGGTTTCGCGCAGCCGTACGCTGCTCAAAATCCGTTCGCAGAGACGGCAGGTGCCGCTCCCACACGATCGTATGTTCGACCGTCCACCACACCGGCTCCGAATAGCGACGCTTCGACGAATGCATGGCACTTCTCCTGTGAAAGGCTCCTGCGCAAAATAGCCGCGCAGTGCCCCTTGCCTTGCAGCTCCCATGCCGGGGGGCCTCCGCCCAGTCCTCATTCAAGTGCATACGCTGCCCCGACCCGCCGACCGCGCCCTCATTGCACACGGGCTCGTGCCCTTCGAGCCCGAGCTTGACCGAGCCGGCGACCGGACCCGTTGGCAAATTCATTTTGCTCCGATGTCGAGAAAGCGCTGCCGGCTCCGACGTCCCAGTGTCGCCGCCCATGCCGAGCGGCGAGGCACTCACTGCGTCGTTGACGAAAGAATCCTCCACCATGGCCACCACCAGCGGCCTATCGGGCCATCTACGGCGTCGTGGGCTGTTACGTCACGGCGCGCCTGGCGCCCGATCGACCCCTCCGCCACGCGCTCGCCCTTGGCGGCGTGGGGCTAGCACTCAGCGTCGCTGGTGCGCTGGTGATGGGGGACCAGGGCCCTGCCTGGTATTCGCTGGCCGTCATCGCTATGTCGCTGCCCTGCGCCTGGGCCGGCGCCAAGCTCAGAATGGCTCAACTGTCGCGCTGAGAGGCGCGCTCACCCCATCCGACAACAACGAGGATCAAATCACATGCAAAAGATCACGCCGTTTCTCTGGTTCAACGACAACGCCGAGCAGGCCATCGAGCTCTACCTCTCTGTCTTCAAAGACTCCAAGATCGTGAACGTGCATCGTTATGGCGATGCAGGGCCCGGACCCAAAGGCTCGGTCATGTCGGCGACCTTCCAGCTCGAGGGGCAATCCTTCATGGCGCTCAACGGCGGCCCTCACTACAGCTTCTCGCCTGCCATATCGCTGTTCGTGAGCTGCGAGACGCAAGCGGAGGTGGACGAGCTGTGGAAGAAGCTGTCCGAGGGCGGCACGACGAACCGATGCGGCTGGTTGACGGACAGGTTTGGCGTGACCTGGCAAATCATACCGTCCGTCCTCGGTCGGCTCCTCGGCGACAAAGATCCGCAAAAGTCTCAGCGCGTGATGCAGGCCATGCTGCAAATGGACAAGATCGACATCGCCGGTCTCCAGCGCGCTCACGCGGGCAAGTGATTTGAGCTGGTCCAACGGAGCGCAAAACTGCCGCGCTATGCTGTCCTGCCCCGGTTGCCTGCGGTAATTCGCGAACCGGGGTCCTTCGAGGGCCTGGCGTTCTCTGTTTCAGCTGCAGTAGCGTGGTCGTGACGACAGATTCAGCAGCGCCGAGCTCGTGCCCACTGGCGCGCCGCGTTTTGCTCATGGGTCGCTTTTACTCGTCGCTAACCTCGAGAATGCACATGTCGAACAAGTTGATTGCCAGGGCTCAGGGCGCCAAGCGTATGTGGATCGGGCCTGCACTCGCCGCTGCTACCGTAAGTTGCTCCGGGAGCGATAACTCGGACATCTTCGGCATCCTCGACCCCGGCGCTTCCGCGCCCGTCGAAGTGACCCAGCCGGAGCCCGAGGTCCCGGTCGTCCCGCTGCCGCCCGTGTCTGCGCTCGAGGGCTTGGCGCTGACGCCGCCCATGGGCTTCAACGATTGGAACGCCTTCGGCTGCGACGTGAGCGAGGCGTTGATCAGGGAGACGGCGGACTTCTTCGTCTCTTCGGGGCTGAAAGATGCCGGCTACACGTACGTCAACATCGACGACTGCTGGGCGCAGCGGGAACGCGGCGCGGACGGCAAGTTGGTGCCTGATCCGGTGAAGTTTCCCTCGGGCATCAAGGGCGTCGCCGATTACGTGCACGGCTTGGGCCTGAAGCTCGGCATCTACGCTGACGCCGGCACGCTCACGTGCGCGGGTTACCCGGGTAGCCTGGGCACGGAGGCGCTGGACGCGCAGACCTGGGCCGAGTGGGGCGTCGACTACCTGAAGTACGACAACTGTTACAACCAGTCGGACGGGTCGCGCGCGGACTTCGTCAACCGCTACACCGCGATGCGGGAGGCGATCGAGGCGACGGGTCGCCCGATCGTGTATTCGATCTGTGAGTGGGGCCAGTCGCAGCCGTGGGAGTGGGCGACGGGCGTGGGGCACCTGTGGCGGACCACGGGGGACATCACTGACAGCTGGTCCAGCGTGCAGTCGATCATCGCGTCCAACGTGGCGCTCGCCGCCTACGCGGGGCCTGGGCACTGGAACGATCCCGACATGCTGGAGGTCGGCAATGGCGGCATGACCTCTACGGAATACCGTACGCACATGAGCCTGTGGGCGATGATGGCGGCGCCCCTGATCATCGGGACCGATCTGCGGCAAGCCAGCGCAGACACCCTCACGATCCTGAGCAACCCGGAGATTATCGCCATCGATCAAGACGCGCTCGGCAAGCAGGCCAGGGTCGTGTCAGACAGCGCTGGGCTGATGGTGCTGGAAAAGCCCCTGGCGAGCGGCGACATAGCGATCGCGCTCTACAACGCCACCGATGAGCTCGCCATCGTGAGGGCACCCGTGAGCCAGACCGGGCTCGCCGCGGCCTCCGCCTATCGCTTGCACGATGTCTGGAGCGGGGACCTCGTGGAGGCGGCGTCCACGCTGGCGGCGGGCGTGCCCGCTCACGGCGTGGTGGTGTATCGGGTCGCGCCGCTCCCGAGCGTCGCCGCGCTGCCCCCGTCGGTCAGCGTGGGCGGCAGCCTGGCGACGTTGATTTCGGGCGTCGCCGAGGGCGCGAGCCTGACGCTTACCGCGGAGAACCACGGGCTCTCCGCGGTCACCAACGTGGCGCTGAGCGTCACCGCGCCAGAAGGCTGGACGCTCACGGCAGGGAGCGGGAGCACGAGCCCAGCGCTCGGCACGGACGCGGCGCTCACGGCCACCTGGACCGTGCAGGTGCCGCAAGGCACGGCTGCGGGTCGCTATCCGCTCTCCGTCAGCGCAGCGTACACCTGGGGCGCGGACAACCAGCAGGCCACGACGCTGAGCGAGCTCGGTGCCCTGGTCGTGGTGCCCCCGCCCGACGGGATGACGCTGCTCAGCGCGTTGGTGCCCGTGAGCTCGACCAATG
Source organism: Deltaproteobacteria bacterium (assembly GCA_043747815.1). GTDB lineage: Bacteria > Myxococcota_A > Polyangia > Polyangiales > Polyangiaceae > SZUA-265. Next base: position 104,958 of record JAYTOL010000017.1, on the reverse strand, counting down.
CCTTGGGCCCAGTGGAGCGCGACACGAGCAATGGCGCGCAGACCGAGGGCGACGGCAACCTGATCAGCATCGGGGGCCAGGTCTACACGCGTGGGCTCGGTACCAACGCGAGCAGCAGGGTCGTCTTCTACCTCGGCGGTCGTTGCTCGACGTTGACGGCCGACGTCGGCATCGACGACGAGGTGGCGACGGGCGGCTCGGCGTCTTTTACGGTCTACGCCGACGGCGCGGTGGTCGCCGAGAGCGGGATCATGGGCGCGGACGACCCCGCGCGCACGTTGCGGGGGGTCTTGACGGGCGCCACGCTGCTCGAGCTCGTGACCGACGCGGGCGACTCCAGCGACGGAGACCACGCCGACTGGGCGGCTCCGAAGATCGTCTGCGGCGATAGCACCGCGCCGACCGCGACCGAGCAGACGCTGTTCTCCTTCGAGGCCGGCAGCGAGGAATGGGCCGTCGCCAACGCCGGCATCGGCGGCAGCATGGCGCAGTCCGCCGCGTTCCACACCGAGGGCGCGCAAGGTCTCGAGGTGGTGAGCCCGACCGATGGCAACTGGTTCGGGCGCGTGCTGCCAGCCCCTCTGGACCTCACCGGCAGGACGGGCTTGGCCTTCGATCTGAAGACCGGCGCTGCAGGCACGTCCGGCGAATTCGCGGTTCAGGTCGGCACGGGGCCCACTCCCGCCTGGTGTCAGGGGGGCCGCTGGTTGTGGACCAACCCGAGCTCCTCGAGGACCATCAGGACGGCCTTCAGCGCCATCGAGTGCCCCGTCGGGGTGACGCTCGACGTCACGCAGATCAGCGCCGTCTGGGTCTTCCTCAAGGGCGGCACGTTCAACATCGACAACGTCCGGGCCGAGTGACGAGCGCCTGCGCTGCCGCGGGTCGACGCGGTCGGTTTGGCGGGCAGCGTCACGTGGTGACCCTACGCGCTGGCGCGTTGAAGAGGTGTCGTGCCCGATCCGCCGACCCCATCTAGCGCACCGCTGGGTACCGTGCGCGGTGGGAATCACGCCACCGGAACGGTGAACGAGCACATGCAGGCGTCGAGCTCGTCGGGACGCAGGCGCGCGCGGGTCGAGCTCCAGTACTTCGGAGTGCCCTCGTGGTCGTCCTTCGGGTCCCTCGCTCCAGGACATCGTGGACGTTGTGGGCATCACACTGCAGATTGCCGCTGAAGCCGTGAAACAGCTTTTCCACGAAGTCATGCGCGTGGCGCTCGGCATATGCGACGAGCACGTGGTTGCAATCGACGGCGGCGGTGAAGAAGTGGCCTGGAGTGGGCCTCGACCGACCGGTTACGTTGCCGCCGCTCAGATCGTTGACGAAATCACGGAACCTGTCCGGTGCGCCGCGCGGCTGGATCGGCCGAGCTGACGCCGAGCGTGGCGCCATCGAGCCGGGCTCCACTTGGCACTCTTCCGCTCCACTGCTGCGTGACTCGTGGGCGGCGCGATAGCGCCCGGCAATTGAAATCCACCAACGTCAAAGCTGCGTGTCGGCTATTCGATGTACACGCAGTACCCGCCGTGAAGATCGGGCCGGTTCGGGCCGACGTAGGCGCCATGGTAGTCACACGACTTCGTCGTAGTGTAGGACGTGCGCGATACGCGTCCGGACAATTCATGGAGACAGACTCCCCCGTGAAGATCAGGCCGGTTCGGACCCGCGTACACCCATCCACTGCCACAGCTCTTGTTCTCCGTGTAGGTGGAGCGGAGGTGGCAATTCGCGTTTGTGAATAAACACACGCCCCCATGAAGATCAGGCCGGTTCGGACCTGCGTAGAGACCATCGTTGCCGCAGTCTTTGGTGACCGTGTACACGCTTTTCACTTCACAAGGCGGGACCGTGAGCTTGTCCATCGTGAGCGAATGATCGTAGCGGTTCGCATCCAGGTGATCGACGGTGCGCGTGCATTCGTCTACCAAAACCGAGTCCGCCGGGTCGACGAGTTCGTCGTAACAATACGACGCTCCGTCGGTGAGCGCGGCGATGTTCTGCTGCACCCGTCGCGCATAGCCATTGAGTTGCCCGCGCAACTCCGGCTGCACGAAGATCCGACCGCTCCTGAGCAACGCCACGCGGTCGGCGAACTCCACCTGCCCGTCGAAAAGTTGCCGCAGCGTCTCCCGGGTCGCCAGCACGGATGTCGGCACGCGTCGCATAGGAATGTCTACACCTAGGACGCCCCAATCCTTGAACAAGTACGTGCGATCGGCTGGATTCGTCCGGAGCGTTTCTGAAAAGCTGCTGGCAGTCTGCGCCGATGCGTAGGTGATGGCGTTCTGCATGAATTGCCCGCACGGGGCGAGGTTCGTCATGCTGCACTCGATGATCGTACGTCCCCCGTTTGCATCAGGTCCGTTTCCGCCGAGGATTGACGAAAGCCTCGTGACGTCACCACCTGATTGAAAAGCTTCCACGTGTACGGTCGCGCGGCTCGAGAACCGGCTCGCCGCGCGAGTGACTGCAACATTCACTGCGCCCGCAGTGAAGCTGACTCCAACCGACGCCTCGAACTCCTGCTTCGCTTCGGCAGAGGCGAAGTCGATACGGTACTGCAGAAAGAGCTGCCCACCGCGCTCGCGCTGCTGAAGGAACTGGTCGCCGCAGCGACCAATCCAGTCTGGGTCGCCCGGCTGCACGGACCACTGAAGGTTGGCTTGATCGAGCCGTTCGACGCCCATCTTGTAGTCGGCGACATAAAACAGGCCCAGGGACAGGCTGTTGTTCGTCAGCGAGCGGCTAAAGCGCGCTCGCGCGGAGCCTGATACCAACTTGTAGCGCGCTTTGGCGTCAACGCTGAAGCCGAGCATTTCGCTCGCCTCTTCCTTGAGCAATGAAGCGTCGAAACGCAGGCTCGACTCCTGCAGCGGAATGTTCACCGTCCTTGCGGAGCTAACGCAGTCACCGCGAAGCTCCTCGGTGACCATGTCGCGCCCTTGGCCGATTACACCCGCGTTCTCAAAATCGCTGGGCACGACGGAGCGAGTGAGATTCTCCCTCTTCTCTTCCAGGTCGCTCCCACCGTAGCCCGGTGAGCATGCCGCGAGGCCGAGAAGCGCGCCGGCGGCGTAGAAGCGACCCCACCAAGAACTGGTGTAGCTACCAGGACGAGCGAGCGTGGCAGTCCGACCGAAAAACGTTGTGGTTGCGAGCTTCATTTTGTCATCTCCCTTTGATCTTCCTGCCCGATGGGGCGCGACGAACTCGTCCAAGACGAGCGCCATCTCTGCCTCAGATGCTGACAGGCCCTTTCCACCCGATCCAGCAAGCGGCGTGCGAGCGAGCGCCGTGCGAGCGAGCGCCGTGCGAGTGAGCGGTGCCGTCGAGAGTCTTGATTTGTGTCGACGTCGAACCGAGACTGCCGTGTGTTCAGAATGCTTTGGTGAAGCCCTGCTCATCCAGAAGCACGCCGCCCAACCTGAAGGAGAATTTTAATGTTAGTCGTCAACCCACGGTTTCAGCGATTTACACAGATGTGCAGCTCACTCGAAATCCGCCCCGAATTCGATGGGACTGAGGTCTCCGCCAAAGCACTGCTCGAAAACCTGAAGTGGTTAGTTCGCGCGACAACGGAGGCAGACGCCGGCCGGATCTTGGATCGCCCGCAGGGATATAAGCTTGCAGAGGCCAACGCCGGCGGTTGGAATTCGCTCCTGGAATGCTGGCGCAGTCCGGCTTCCAAGCCTCTCCTCGACACGTGGATTGCCATCGTTCGGCGGGCACATGGGTTTGTCAGGGGTGCTGCCGGGGGCTGGGTGTTCTCTGAAGGGATTGAGAATCCAACGGAGTCCGAGCTCCATTTCAAGGAGATTGTTCCTCAGCGCATTCGTAACCGAATAGCGGAATTCGTGCGACACCGACCGCTTTCCATCGATCACTATCTCGAATCCGTGGCCACCGCCCTCCATGGGAACAGGCAACTGCCCGCGGTTCTTTGGGCACAGCCGTACATGTTCGACCGTGGGCATGAATTCATTCCACGGTTCCTCCAGGCGGGGGACGCAGCAACGGCAGACGTGACGATTGCGGCTGTCCATTTACATATCACCATGTCGATCGGTAGAACCCAGATGCTCCAGTGGATGAAGAAGGACGGGGTGACTGTCAACATCGTGGTGTACGACTTTGTACGGGGAAGCGGCATTCGTGGCGTAGCCCGCGCCCTCGGGCGGTCCGAGGCGGTTCTCCGAGCGCTTTGCAATGACAGCGCGGAAGCGTTGCTCTGGCTGTCCGAGCACGCGCCGAGCGGCAAATTGAGGATTGGAGTGCTCGAGGAAGACCCAGGCATTCGCTCGTACATCGTCGACGGCAAACGCCCCAAATCGTCCACGAGCGAGGCCTTCTTTACGCGTCGCGGACCGCTGATGCGAGCAACCGATCACGGCGGTGACTGGAGCATCGACCCGAATGTCGTGGCGGCTCGCATCAGCGAGGTCGATGCCCTTTGGGAGCGCCCGCGCATTAAGGAGTTTTCGGCTTGGCGCTCGGAGTACGAGGAGTGGAAGGCAACTCCTGAGGCGCGGCTGCTGCTTGGACAGGAGTTCCAAGACCCTCAAGGAAAGGCCCAGCGAGATGGTACTGACTGAAGCGGCAATCGCGCTGATGCACGGTCGTGTGGCGCAGATGCACCGGCTCACCCGACGCTTGGTCGAGACGAACAGTTACTCGAAAAACGTAGAGGGCGTAAATGCGGTTGGCGAGCTACTGCGCCAGGCATTCGGAGAACTCGGCTTAGACCTGCGTGTCATCAAAGGCGGGACAGGCTTTGGCGATCACTATGTCTGGTCCACACAATGCGCGGGCGAGCAGCCGCCCATTCTCCTGATAGGCCATCACGATACGGTGTTCCCACCCGGACACTTCGAGGGATGGCGCGAAGAGGGCACGCTAGCTTACGGACCCGGTTGCCTCGACATGAAGGGCGGCCTGGCTTTGATCTGGGGGGTGATGAGCGCGCTAGCGGCGCAAAGGCTGATCGACGAGTGCCCCCTCGTGATCGTCAGCGTCGCGGACGAAGAGATCGGATCCATCGATTCCAAACCGCACCTGGAAGCACTCGCAGAAAAGGCGAGTTGCGCACTGGTGTTCGAGGCGGGGCGGACGGGGGATCGAATCGTGACGCGGCGCCGTGGAACAGGTGGCGTACGGGCCATTGCAACGGGAGTAGCCGCACACGCGGGCAACGCCCATCACCTTGGCAAGAATGCGATCTGGTCATTGGCGCGCTTTATCGATTTTGCACAGGGAAGGACGAACTACGAACGCGGATTGACGGTGAGCGTTGGGCTCATCTCGGGAGGGACGAGCGCCAACACCGTTCCCGATGGAGCCGAGGCAATGCTCGATGTTCGGTTCGACACGGTCGCCGATGCGCACCATCTCATGGGCGATCTAGAGCGGGCTGCAAACGACCTGGCCATCGAGGGCACGAAGATCCGATTGGAAGGCGGTATCAAGCGCCTCCCCATGCAGAAAACGTCAGCGTCGGAAGCACTCTATCGTGAGTACGCCGACGCACAGCGTGCAGCCGGCCTCGGCTCCGAGGAGCATCCCCTCGTTGGCGGAGGGAGTGATGCCAACACGGTTGCTGGTGTCGGCTTGGCAGCGATCGATGGGCTTGGGCCGCGAGGCGCGGGCTTTCACACGACAGATGAGCACATCGACCTGAACAGCTTCGGACCGAAAGCAGAAGCCCTGCTCAGATTTTTGTGCACCCGACTCGGTGACGCCGGCGCTGCCAGTCTCTCTCGGGAGCTAAAACCGGCACAAACATGATGAGGATGATATGAAGCGACTGATGATTGCAATGATGGTGTTGGCTTGCACGGACGCGCACGAATGCGTGGAGCTGGGCTCCAGGCAATGCAAGAGCGCTGCGTGCCGTGATGCGCTCTCGGGTGCCAAGGAGGCTGTGTCCTCGAAGGGCATCCAGGTTTGTGAGCTTCCGGGCGACGACTTTGGACTCATGTGACCTCGAGCAAGGCGTCACGAGCGGCCGCTTTGGTCCGAGGGGCGCTCGGCGCCACACCTCGCCGTGGGCGCCACTTTGCTACTGCAGCCGCACCGAAAGCCACGCGGCAACAACGACAGGTCGAGGGACCGGACGCCGCATCTTCCGGGCACGCCTGGCAAGCCTCGATAGGATCAAGAGATCAACAAACTGGCAGGAACGATCCATGCCAGTTCAGCCCCCGCGGTTCGGTCGTACCCGAGGAGCTCGCCAGCTCTCCTCCAAGCGCGGCCTCCAGGTAGGTCGCTGCAACTCGTGGGGGACGCAATGCCCCGACTCGGCGGGCCAACGGCAGCGAGCTGCTCGGTCGGGAGATTGCCGGCGCCGCGTCCCATGCCGCATAGCGAGGAATCGATCGAGGTGGCGCCTGCCGCAATCGCTGCAGCCGCATTGGCCATCGCTAGGCCTACATTGTTGTGCCCGTGGAAGCCGGCTGCGACGGCCGTTTGAAGGATCGCAGCCGTGCGTTCCGCCACGTCCTCCGGCACCATCGAGCCAAATGAATGACCGGAGTACCCTGCAATGCATCCAGGCTGTCGATGGGGCACGCCGTCGGCACCACCATCACGGCAAGTCGGGAGTGTGCGAGCAGCGGCAAGGACGAAAGGAAGGCGGGGGTGCACTGCGCACACTCACCGGCGGCCGCAGCTTTGTTACTTCCAGAACCCCAAACGTAGCCGACTTCGATGACGTCCGCTCCGCCCGTATTGCAGCCCGCGAATGATGGCCGACCTGATCACGACGAACCTGCCAGCCATTGACGTTTCCGCCGTCCCGCAACGTACAATCAATGGTTCTCAGTGGCATCCAATCCTGCTCTGCCCTTCAATCCGAGCTGTTTGCCGTGTTCATCCGTCAAGCGTCCGATTCCGCGAAGCTTGAATGCTGGAACCTGTCCCGCGGCCGAGAGCGTTGCTTCCAAGCTCCTCCGCACGTCGACGCTGGGCGACACCATCGCGTGCCAATCGCCATCGGGTCTAAACGCCGCCTCGATGTGCGCCGCCAGCCCCGCGTATCCATCAGCCAGCTCGGACACGTCTGTTCCGGGCGCGGGCTCCACTCTCGGATAGATCAGCCGGGTAACCTTGGCGTTCGCCCCGCACGGCGCGTGCGGCACGAGCCCGCGAAAGCGCGTCGGATCGAGCGCCAGCTTGTTTGCAGTGGCCCAAAGGTGGCCGGCATCGGCACGAGCAATCTGCTCCGCTAGACCAAATGCCTCTACAAGCTCCGGGTAATTCGAAGCCGTACCGAGACCAATGTGAGGCCAGTCGGGCCAGCCCGCGCACATCAAGTCGCCAGCATGGGACCACAGGAGCGTCTTGTCGCCGCTCAAGAACGTGAACCCAAAGTTCCTTACGAGCTCGATCGCCAGGCTACTCTTTCCCGCCCCTTTGGCGCCAACGATGAGCGTCGCCTCCCCATCGCGCAGGCAGCTCGTGGCGTGGATGGCTACCTTGCCGCTCTCCTGCTCCAACTTCAGCACCAGGTCCCGGATCAGCTCGATCAAATCGAGCAATGGGCATGGCTCACGGAGTCCGACGTCCACCTCGGTGCGGCTCATTCTGAACCGCAAGGTCGTGCCCGTCTCGAGCGATCGCACGCACTCGTCCCCTTCGTAGCGGACGCGCTCGGCCGGCACGGAAAAGAACGCCGATGCACTTTGACGAATCCATACGCGCTCGCCGCTGCCTACCGAGGACACCGGATACGCTTCACCGAGAAACAGGTTGAGGGTGACCCGAGCGCGACCACTCTCACCCTCCCGGAAGGTGAAGTGACTCGAAAAGAAATCCCTGACGGGTTGCAGGTCGACGCCTGCTCCCACATTTACACGGAGCTCCGTCTCCAAGAAGGTCAGCGCATAGGTCGTGGTCATGTTGAGTCCATTGGGTTGCCGCGTCGGCCTGAGACGTCCGGATCGCCTCTGGGCGCGGTGGGCGCGGTGGGCGCACGGATTGTCAAAGCAGGTATGCGTGTCGTTCTAGCGCAAGCCGGGTCTGTCAGAACTTCCTCTTTGCCTGCTCGAGCTCGCCCACGTTCTGCAGGCGGAAATTTCTGCAACCGAGTTCGCGCGAGCGCCCGAGGCGTAGCATGACTGGGCGGCCAGCCCCGCGTCCGCGCTCTGGGAAGTACAGGCGCTATCGGTTTCAAGCCGCGAGCCGCTGGGGGCGGTCGGCAGCACCGTTGCTCATGGTCCGGGCACACTGCTCGAGCGTGTGCAGATCTCCTTCAATGCACAAGTCTCTGGAGTTCGCGACTCGCAACGGGTAGCTTCGGCGAAGCGCCGCGGTGCGAATAGGGGGACGTAATGAGCGGAAGTCGAGGACGGTCGATGTGGCGTTGTGTTGGGGCATTGCCGTTCGCCGGGCTCTGTTGGTCCATGGGGGCGGCTCATGCAGCGCCACCTCTGACGATCCCAGCGCTCAGAGAGTGGGTCCCCGCGACCGGTCACTATCGGCTCGGTCCGGAATCGCGCATCGTCGCCCCCGGCGAGCTCGCGGAGCTAGCGGCGACGCTGGCGGACGAGATCCGGCTGCAGACAGGCTATGGCCCGTCCGTCATCGAAGCGAACGACGGCGCGAGCGACGCACGAGAGCAGGACGTAACGTCAGGTGCCGCCCCGGCAGGCGACATTCGCCTCACGCTCGACGCGAGCGACGCCGACCTCGGTACGGAGGGCTACCGGCTGACTCTTGGCCGGGACGCGCACATTGCGGCCGCCACGAGCGCAGGCGTCTTCTACGGTACGCGCAGCCTGCTGCAGCTGCTCGTCGAGCGGCTGCGCCTGGCCGCGGGCACGGCGCGCGATTGGCCCGATTATTCTGAGCGCGCGCTGATGCTCGACGTGGGACGCAAGTTCTTCGACCTGGCCTTCATCGAGCGGCACATTCGCGATCTCGCCTATGTGAAGGGCAACTACTTGCACCTGCACCTCTCGGAGGTGGATGCGCTCGGCGGGTATGGCTTCCGCCTAGAAAGCGTGAGTCACCCCGAGCTCACCTCCGACCTGCACTACTCGAAAAGCGATCTAGACAGCATCCTGGAGCTGGCGCGTCGGTACCACGTGATGGTCGTGCCGGAGATCGACCTGCCAGGGCACGCAAAGTCAATCGTCGCCCCGCATCCAGAGCTGGCGCTGGCGGGAACGACCGACAAGCTCGATGTGTCCAACCCGGCCGTCTACACGCTGGTCGGCGAGCTGCTCGACGAGTACCTGCCGCAGTTCGATGCACCCTACTGGCACGGCGGTGGCGACGAGTATTTGCTGGCCGAAGGCAAACCCTGCTTTCTGCCCAACGGCGTGTGTGATTCTTACGCTGATCACCCGGAGCTGCTAGCGGCCGCCCGAGAGCGCTACGGCAGCACGGCGAAAGCCGAGGATCTGTTCGTCGGCTTCGTCAACTGGATGGACGAGCGCGTCCGCAGCCACGGGAAGACGCTGCGCGTCTGGGGCGACGTGTACGACGCCCCCGGCGCGGTGAACACCCCCAACCCTGACATCGTGCTCGAGCTCTGGCGCGAGGCGATCGCGCCGGAGGACGCCATTGCCCGGGGCCATCAAATCAACAATTCGCAGTCCTCGCAGCTCTACTATGCGCTCGGGTATGCTGGGCTGCTGACCGCCGATCCGGTGAACCTCTACGAAGAGTGGCTGCCGAATCGGCAGTGGCTCAAAAGCCTCGAGCTCGTGACGTGGCCCCCGGCGCTCACCTTTGGCCCCGATCTCCCGCCGCGCGCGCCAGGGCTTCTCGGCGCAAAATTCCATGTCTGGTGCGATTTCCCCGATGAGGAGACGCCAGAGCAGGTGCAGGACAACATCTCTGTGTATCTGCGCGCGTTCGCGCAGAACAGCTGGGGCTCGCCCAAGCCAGTGGCTGATTACGCTACCTTCTACGACGCGAGTGAGCAGCTCGGGCGGGAGCCGAGCTGGGGTCCTCGCTTCTCCATCACTCCCGAGGCGTACGAGCGCGAGATCGCGTCAGACGAGCCCGACGAATTCTTGCTCAGCATCGTGCCCGTGCTCGGATTGCGAGGGCCCGTCGCGCTCGGCTGTACGTCGGACCCCGCCGGCGTTCGCTGCAGCGTGTCGCCGGCGAGCGTGATGCTCGACGGCTCGAACCCAGTACCGGTGCGGGTCTCCGTCAATGGCTCGGTACGGGCGGCGCTGTACGCGCCCAGCGCTGGGCTACCCTGGCTCAGTACGTCGCTACCAGCTCCGGTGATCAGCCTGCTCGCGCTGACGGCGCTGGGGCTCTTCGGAGGGCTTGTCGTCCGTCGCCCCACGCACGCGCGGGCTCGCACGCGGAGCGCGCTCCTCTGCGGCATGGCCGCTGGCGTGCTCGTGTCGCTGCCGGCGAGCTGCCGCAGCGATCCTCCTGACGAGGTCGCTCCCGGGGAGTATACGCTACGCGTGAGCGGCGCGGCAGCTACGGCAGCGCGCCAGCTCGAGCTCTATGTGCGCGTGCGCTGAACCCCGCGCTGAGCGGGCGCAACGGGCGCGCAGTGGTCGAGCCCATGCGACGGGACGATCCCCCTACCCCGTCCGGATCAGGACCCCCAGCGCAGGTCACAGCCACCGATCACGGTCGGAGAGGCGCTCACACCGGGCTCGGTTCGGCGTGATCGAGCAATACCTCGGTCGCGAACGCCATCACGCCGAGGAAGCGCCGCTCGCTGAGCGCTCCGAAGAGCGGGTGGCGCGACAGCCGCGCGCGAGCCGACGCCGGGCTGGTCAGGCCGCAGAGAAAGCGCGTGAGCTGGCGCGGCTCACCGAGCGCCCTCGGATGTTCGAGAGCGAGCGCGGCGAGAGCGGCGCGGTCCAGCAGGACGGGGTCCAGGTGCTCCGAGCGATCGGCCACGGCGGGCTCTGAGCCCGCTGCGCTGCTCGACCCTAGCGGTGCATGGGGTACCAAGCAGCCGCTGCAATGGCCACACGGCGCTGCGCGCAGCTCGCCAAAATGGGCGACTAGGGCGTTCGTGTGGCAGCCCGGCGCGCGGACGAAGCGCTGCACTTCTGCGATCCGCCCGATCTCTTGTGCTTCGCGCCATTGGAACCGGCTCTGCAACTCCGCGACGAGGGGCTCGAGATCGGAGGGCCCTCCGTCGATGCGCGTGAAGCGATGCCGGACGTCGGAGGCCTCGAGCACCCCGTAGCCGCGTTCTTCTACTACCTCGAGCGCGCGCACGATGCGCTCGCGCGGTTGACCGAGCACCCCGGCCAGCGCTTGGGGATCGAAGGAGAGCCAGGAGCGTCCGCGCTTGGCATGGTGCAGGAGCCGCTCGAGGAAGTGTGCAGGCTCGCCCGAGAAGCGTGCGACGAGCTCCGCCGCCTCGAGCGTGGGACGCAGGCGGTAGCCGGCGTAAAAGGGAGCCAACTGCCGCAAGACCCCGAGCAGCTCCAGATAGGTGAGCGCAGTCCGCAAGACCAGCGCGCGCAGGTCGTGGCGATCACCGAGCTCCGTCAGGTTGAGAGCGAAGCTCGTTCCGCGCTCTGACACATCGGCGACCAGGCCGCGCAGCGCGCTCTCGGTCGGTGTGTCTCCATAGGCGAAGTTCTCCAGCGTGGGCACGTCGGCGTCGCAGGCGAGCAGCTCGACGACGGACGGCGCACCGTCACGCCCGGCACGGCCGATCTCCTGAGAGTAGCTCTCGAGACCCTTCGGCAGGTTGTAGTGGTACACATAGCGCACGTTACTCTTGTCGATGCCCATGCCAAACGCGATGGTCGCGACCACGATGCCGCGATCCGAGCTCATCCAGGCGTCTTGAATGCTGCTGCGGGCTTCGGGCTCGAGGCCCGCGTGGTAGGCAGCAGCGGCAAAGCCCCCGTCACGCAGCAACGCGGCGACGCGCTCGGCGGTCTTCTGCAGCGTTACGTAGACGATCGTCGCGCCCGGGGGACGTCCCCGCAGGCGCTCGAGTAGCCGACCGTCGCGTTCTTCGGGCAGCGTTGCCGCAATGACGAGCTCTAAATTCGGGCGGTAGAAGCCCGTGACGACCGCGCCACCCTGGGGGATGTCGAACGCAGCACAGATGTCACGCACGACTGCCGGCGTGGCCGTGGCGGTGAGCGCGAGGATGCGCTCGGCCCGGACGCTGCTCGCGATGGTCGCGAGCTTCAGGTAGTCCGGACGAAAGTTGTGCCCCCATGCCGAGATGCAATGCGCCTCGTCGATCGCGAACAGGCCGATCCGCAGGCGCGTGAGAGATTGCAGGAAGCGCTCGTTCTGGAAGCGCTCGGGCGCGACGTACAAGAGGCGGAGCGTGCCCGCGGTGAGCGCCCTGTCGACCTCCGCGCGCGCTTCGGGGCCTTGGCTGGAGTCGAGGCGGGCGGCCGCGATGCCCTGACGAGTGAGCCAGTCGATCTGATCCTTCATCAGAGCGATCAGGGGCGAGACGACCAGCGTCACCCCCTCGAACGCGAGCGCGGGGAGCTGATAGCAGAGCGACTTCCCCGCGCCGGTCGGGAACACGGCGAGCGCACGCCCGTGGACCGCGAGCGCCTCGATGACCGCGCGTTGCCCCGGCAGAAAATGCTCAAAATGAAAGCGCTCCCGCAGCAGGCCGGCCCAGTCGATGCTTCCGGCTGCCCCTCCGCCCCCGCTGGCGCTGCTCGTCGCCGCTGGCTTCGATGTCATGCCCGCCGCATAGCACGCTGGGCCGCGGGGCGTTGGACGCTTCGGCGCCCTTCCCATAGTCAACCGGGCTTGGACCTGACATTGGTCCCAGCTCGAGATCATTGCGCGGCGGCGGCAGCGGCTTCGCACGGAAGCTCGAGCGTGAACTTCGCGCCTCGGCCGGGCCCTTCACTGTCGGCAAGTAGGGTGCCGCCCATTTCCTGTGCGGCCGTTACGGCGGCATGCAGACCAAAGCCGTGCCCCTCTTTCCGTGTGGTGAAGCCGTGTTGGAAGATGCGTTGAAGGTGGTCGGCCGCGATGCCCATGCCCGTGTCGGTCACGACGATCCGAACTCGTTCGTCGTCCGCGCGGCTGAGCTGCACTCGGATTCGTTTGGGAACCCCCGGCTCGACGTTCTTGACCGCGTATTTGGCGTTGCTGATCAGGTTGATGATGATCTGGAGAATTTTGTGCTTGTCTGCGAGCATGATCGGAACCGGGGCGAAGTCGCGATCGATCTGCACGGAGTTCTCCAGGGTGTTGATGCGGATAGCGTCCTCGATGATGCTCGCCAGGTCGGTCGGCTGCAGAAAGTTGGAGATGCCGGCGAACTCCTGCTGCACGCTGACCACGTGCTTGATGTGCTCGGCGTGCTTGTGCGCTCCTTCTAGCTCGTCGAGCAGCTCTGCCTGCTCTGCCGTGAGATGTAGCGCCAGGTTCCTCAGATATTTGGGCAGCCGTTGGCCCTGGGCATCCTCGCTGAGGAAACGCCCGAGGTCCTCCTTATGCTGCTCCAACAGATCGACGGCGCGGCTCAGGTTGACGACGCGGGAAGCCCGGACGCGGTCCACGGCGAGCCGCAGCGTGACGAGCACGCTGTTCAGGACGTTGCCGACGTTGTGCAGCACGTTCGTGGCGACCTCGGCCTTGCCCGCCCGGTGGGCAGCGTTAGCCAGCTCACGGCTCATGCCTGCGATGGCCTCTTCTGCCCTCTTGCGCTCGATGATCTCGTTGCGCAGAGCCCCGTTCGCTACGGTGAGCTCCTCGGTGCGCACCAACACGCGTTGTTCTAACTCGACCGCCTGCTGCTGGAGCAGGGTCTGCCGTTCCTGGTAGTAGTCCACCCGTTTACGTAACTCTGCGGGTGAAATGCGCATGCGCGCCAGCATCTTTGCGTAGGCGCCGGCCAGCGCCGTCGACGCGGCGTCGTCGATGCGGTCGAGGTGGCGCATGGCCGCGTGCGCCGAGGCAGAGCCGATCGCGCCCGACAGGGAGCGCTCGACGGAGTTGTTCAGCTCGACCCACTCCATGGCCGTGATGCGGACCTTGCCGGTAATCCCCGCGGCGACCATGCAGCGTGCCAGGATGCCTCGCGCCTCCAGCAGCGGGAAATATTGCGTCAGCAGCCGCTCCACTTTGAGCGTCTGCTCCTCGCTATCGAGCGTGGCTTCACCGGAATCTTCCAAGCCCTTTCTCCACTCGAGCGCCACGAAGTCCTCGGCCAGCCGTTGCTCGACGCTGCTGCCTGGGAAGGCGACCGAGCCGACCACGTACAGGGCGACGTTGAAGATGAGCGTCCAGAGCACACCGTGGCTGAGCGACGCCACGCCCTCGAGACCGAACAGCGCGGTGGGCCGGAGCGCCGAGATACCCCAGGGGCCATGCAGCAAAATCGCGCCCGCGACCCAGCCGCTTTTCACGAAGGTCGGTAGTAGGAGCGTGTAACACCAGAGCAGAAAACCCGCCCCGAGGCCCAGCATCGCGCCCCAGCGGCTGCCTTGCCGCCAGAACAGACCTCCGATGCTCGCCGGCGCGAGCTGCAGCACGGCCGCGAAGGACAGCATGCCGATAGCTACGAGCATGTAGCTCTTACCGATGGCGACGGCAAACGCGAGCGCGGCCAGAATGAACAGGCTCGCAAAGGCCCAGCGCGCGGGCAACAATTGTCGACGCAAAAACCACAGCCTCGGGCTGCTGTCGATCAACGGCAGCAAGAGGTGGTTCGACATCATCGTCGACATCGTCATCGTCTCCACCATGATCATGCCCGTAGCTGCGGAGAAGCCGCCCACGAAGATCAACAGGGAGACAACCGGTTGCCCGGCGAGCAGAGGCAACGCCAAGAGCGCGGTGTCCGCGGGGCTACCCTTGGGCAGCGTGATCATTCCGGCGATCGCGATCGGGACCACCAACACGTTGATCGCGATCAGGTACAGCGGCGTGAGCCACATCGCCGTGCGCGTGTGCGACGCGCTCGAGTTCTCTACCACCCCGACGTGGAATTGACGCGGCAAGAACGCGAACGCCGCGGTCGACAGCAACATGTACGTCATCCAGGTGTGCAGTTGCTCACCCGAGATCTTCTGCATGAAGCCGAGCTGCGTCGGCAAGCCGCTGGATAGCCGGGAAAAAAACCCGGAGAAGCCCCCAAACACCCAGTACAGAATGAAGAGGCCGCCCACCAGGAAGGCGAACAACTTGGTCAATGACTCGGCTGCCAAGGACACCATCATCCCCGGATGGCGCTCGGTCGGGTCGAGCCGCCGGATGCCGAACATGATGGTGAAACCGATCATGAGCACCACCGTCAATGGCATCACCCAGTGAATGCCGTGGAACGTGGCGCTGGACCCTCCCACGAGCAACTCGAAGGTGTCGGCAACCGCCTTCAACTGGATGGCTGCGTACGGAATGGTACCAAAGAGGAGCATCACGGTCACCAGAGCCGCGACGAGCCGCGACTTGGAATAGCGGGCGGAGATGAAGTCCGCCAGGCTGGTGATGTGGTGCTGTTCCTTGATCTTGATCAGCCGACGCAAAATCATGGGTGCCAGGAACATACCCAGGGTCGGGCCCAGATAGACCGGCACGAAGAGCATCCCGTCGACCGTGACCTTGCCGACGCTGCCGTAGTACGTCCATGTCGTACAATAGACACCGAGCGCCAGTGAATAGACGATAGGTGAGTTAGTTAGGCCCCCGCCGCTCGCGCGTCGACGCTCCGTGATACGCGCGATGAGAAATAGGAAGCCAATGTAGGCGCATACGACGACGACGACGGTGATCGGGCTAAGCATCTCTGGCCTCGTCGGGCTGGTCGGGCGAGTCGGGCGAGTCGGGCTGCTGAGATACGGGTGCCCCCGCTTCGGCGTAGGGCGCCGCGCGCGAAAACAGAAACAGCAGACCGATCATCAGCAACCACACGACGTAAAAGCTAGAGAAGACGTACAGCGGGCGGTCAAACACCAAGAGTGGCCAGGTGAACGCGACGAGCGCGAAGAGAGCTGCGAGGAGCTGCAGAGCTGGATGAGCCAGAGCGCGCATCAAGCACCTCTGGGCGGCTTGATGCGGAGACTGTCCGCTTTCGCGCGGGTCCACTTTTCCGTGAGCTCGGCCGCGGTAGCCAACAGCTCGTGGGTCTCAAACGGCTTGCGCAACAGACGCAGCCCGGGGCGACCGATGCGCCGTATCACTTCGTGCCAGGAGTAGTCAGAATAGGCGCTACAAATGCACACCTGGGCGCACGGATCTACACGTAAGATACGCTCGATGGTATCCACGCCGTCCCACCCCGGGGGCATACGCATGTCGGTAAACACCACGGCGTACGGCTTGTTCATGCGGACCGCACGCGTCACCATTTCATACCCCTCCTGACCCTGCATGGCGCTGTCTATTTCGTAGCCATCGCCGGCGCGATCCGCTGGCCGAGAGTCGCCGAAGAGCGCCTGTTCGTCCGCCTCCAGTTCATTCAGGCGTCGTGAAGGTAGCGCCAGAATCTTGCGGATGTCCCGGTGGATCGCGGGCGTATCGTCGATGATCAGAATGCGGCGGTTAGGGGGTGAGATAGTGCCTCCGGCTGGCGTCGGGAACGAACGCTCCCGTACCCCTTACGGGTCGTCCGCGTACGCCTGAAGCGCAACTGACTTCGCGGTTCGGGCACCCGCAAGGCGAAGGTTTGGAGGCCGACGGTAGCCGGGATAAAACGCGCGGCCTGCCGCAATGCACGAGGAGATCCAGGTAGGATGGGCTCGAGCGCCTCCTTCAAGGTCGGGGGGGCAAACGGGCGCGGTCCAGTCGCTGAGGGCGGTTGGGCCAAGCCGGCCGCCGTGGGGGCTCGGGGCGTTCGTTCCGACGAGCTTGGCAAGAGCGGCCAACGCAGTTACGAACCGAACCCTGATGGCTCACGACTTTTCCCTCGCTGACGCAACCTCGTCCGATGCCAAAGCCTCGACCGCCTTGGCCCGTCTGCCGCCGCTCGGCCTCGTGAAACAAGTGTTGCGGGGCGAGCGGCCCCCGCTGGACCTGGCAGAGACGCGGGACGTGCTGACCGAGATGGCGCGGCGCAAGTCGGGGCGGTTGCCAGCGGCACTTTTGGTCGAACAGGTCCTGAAGGTGACGGAGGGTACGGACTGGCCGTGTCGGCGCGCCGCGATGGATGCGCTGTTGCGGCGGGTTGGGTTTGCGCTGCGCGATGGGCTGACGATTGCCGAGCGCCCTACGGACGGCGTGTTGGGCCGCTACGCGCTCGCGAGCCGTGCGGAGCCAAACGCAGGCAAGGGCCGAAAGCGCAAGGCGCTGCGCCCGTATCGCACGGAGATCAACGGCCTCGAACCGTTGCACGTCAGTTGTGACTGCCCGGATTTCGTGCGCTCGTCGCTCGGCCTCTGCAAGCACTCGCTGGCGGTGCTCGAAGACCTCGCCACCGCACCGCGCAAGTGGGCTGTCGGCCTTTCGCAGGCACCAGTCGCCACCGAGCCGAGCCTGCGCGTCAGCTGGGACCCGCAACGGAGCTGGACGGGCGATGGGGACCGCCTGGCGGGGTTGCGCTGGCAGCAGCGGGCGGGACGCCCCAAACCGGGCAGAGGCCCAACTCGGCTGGAGACGCTCGCGGCCGGATTTAAGCAAGGTCGGCCCATTCCGGCCGTGCTGGCGCAGCTGGAGCCGCGCATCGCTTTTTTGCAGGCACTGGATGCCGCGGAGGGGGCGGGGGGCGTGAGCATGGAGCCCGCCGCCCTCGCCGTCGTGCGTGCGGAGCTCGACCTCGCGCAGCGGCGCCAGGCTGGTCGCGCCGGGGCCAAAGAGGCGCTGTCGCAGCTCGGGACGCTGAAGCGCAAACTCTACCCCTACCAGCGCGACGGCGTCCGTCGCTTCCTCGAGGAGCAGCGCTTGCTCTTGGCGGACGACATGGGGCTCGGCAAGACCACACAGGCGATCGCAGCGTGCCACGCGCTCTACGAGTCGGGTCGCGTGAGTCGTGGCCTGCTGATTGTGCCCGCGCCGCTGAAGGACCAGTGGCTGCGGGAGTGGCAAGCCACCACCGATCGCGCGCCGCTGACCATTGTCGAAGGGCGCCTGGACGAACGCGCACGGCAATATCGCCAGACGAAGGACGGCTTTCTGATCATGAGCTACGAGCAGCTGCTCCGCGATCTCGAGTCGGTGCGGCGCTTCGCTCCCGAGCTGGTGGTTCTGGACGAGGCCCAGCGCATCAAGAACTGGGCGACCAAGTCAAACGCCTACGTCATGAGCCTCAACCCGGAGTGGCGCCTGGTGCTGACCGGGACGCCGATGGAGAACCGGCTGGAAGAGCTCGCCACATTGCTCGACTGGATTGACGACGCCGCCTTGGCGCCCAAGTGGCGGCTCGTCCCTTGGCACACGGAGTGGGGAGCCGAAGGCCGCGCCGAGCGTGTCGGTGCCCGGCATCTGGACACGCTCCGGCAGCGCATGAGCCATTGTGTCATGCGGCGCGTTCGGCACGACGTGCTCAGCCAGTTGCCGCCGCGCACGGACGTCCGCGTCCCCGTGGAGATGACCGGGCAACAGCGCGAAGAGCACGACGCCTTGATCGTCCCGATTGCGCAGCTGATGCAAACTGCAGCACGGCGTCCGCTCCGTCAGTCGGAGTTCCTTAAGCTGATGCAGCTGCTCGCGCAACAGCGCATCATCTCGAACGGCATGGCGCAACTGCGCTTCGACGAGGTCTGGCCCACCTACTCTCGGGGGCCTGCGGACGAGGCCTTGCTCGGCGCGAGCTGTTCGCCCAAGCTGCTCGAGTTTCGACGCTTGATCGCCGACGTGGTGATCAATCAAGGGCGCAAGGCCGTGGTCTTCAGCCAGTGGCGCAAGATGCTGCGCCTCTCGCAATGGGCCGTGCAGGATCTGCTCGAGGCGGAGGGCCTGCGCGCCGTATTCTTCACGGGTGAGGAGAGCCAACGAACCCGCGCTCGGAACATCGTGGACTTCCACGACGACGCCAGCGTGCGCGTGATGTTTCTGAGCGACGCGGGCGGAGTCGGCTTGAATCTGCAACGCGCCGCCAGCGCCTGTGTCAACCTCGAGTTGCCCTGGAACCCGGCCGTGCTCGAGCAGCGCGTGGGTCGCATCTACCGGTTGGGGCAAACGCAGCCCATCGACGTCATCAACCTCGTGACCGAGTACGGCATCGAGGCGCGCATCGCCGGCCTGATCGGCAACAAGAGAGCGCTTTTTTCTGGGCTCTTCGACGGCACGACCGACGCCGTGCGCTTCGACGGGCCGGCAGGCTTTCTCAAGGACATCGAACGCCTAGTGGAGCCGGTCGTGGTGCCTGCGTTCGTTCGAGAGGAGGACGGCACGGAAGACGCCGATGTCGAAGCCAACCTCGACCCGGACTCGAGCCCAGACCCGAGCCTAGACCCGAGCCCAGACCCGTCCGAGTTGACGGACAATGTCTCGCACGCCAACGCAGCGCACGTCAGCGCATCGCACGCCAACGCACCCCCCCTGCCCCAGAGCGCCGCCGACGTGCTGGCGCTCGAGGCGCTGCGAGAAGAAGGCGTACCCCCCGACGGCCTTCCGCCCCGCACGCTCGATACAACGCGCACGCTCGAGCCAACGCGCGCGCTCGAGACAAACAGCCCGCCTCCAGCAGCGTCCGGCGTCGCGGCCTTGTTCGAACGCATCGCGGTGACGCGCACCGAAAACGGCGGCCTGAGGTTGGAAGCTCCAGCGGAGGCGGCCGAAGAGCTGTCGCAACTCTTGCGCGGCTTGGCCGGGCTCCTCAGCTCCGTAAGAAACCCCGCCGGGGACGGCCAGGAGAGGCGCTAGCCGACAGCCGCCGAGAGCGGCAGCCCCACGCCCGCCTCAGGCTGCAGCTCGAGCAGTTGCGCTGCGTAGAGCACCACGCATTCGCCGGGCGTGGATTCGGCGATGATGTTGACCAGCTTGCGATAGTGGGCCCTCTGCAGCTGCTCCAGGCGTTTTAGATCCGCGCGCGAGACCGTGCTCAAGTTGTAGGACAGCAGGCCTTGTGCCCCTGCGCGCAGCCGCTCCACGCCCACCGCCGCCCAGTCGGCTCGCAACTGGCGCGCCCGCTGCGGGTCCGCCCGCGTGTCCACGGATTGGATCTCGGTCGGAGCGTAGTGGCGGCCCGTGAAGTGGATTTGCCGCGAACGCTCCAGCACCTCGAGGCTGCTCTGCTCGAGCTGCTCGCTAATGCCGAGTCGCCCTGCAAGCCAGCCCGGCTCATGCGTGTGGAGCGCCCGATAGTCGTCGAGCTCCAACGCCCGCAGCACGGCGTGTGACCAGGGCTCGTCGTACGCCGCTTGCCGCGCCCCCTGGAGCAAGCGCCACGCGCCGCGCGCGCTCGGCAGGTGCTCGGGATCGGTGAAGCTCGCGACGAAATCGAGCAGGCGGCGCGAGGTGTATTCGATCATCGTCAGAAACTCCGGCAGCGTCGGATCTGCTCGCCCGCGCAACCAGCGCGTCACTGCAAAGCGGCTGTAGCCCGAGCGGCGCGACAGCTCCACCAAGCTGGCCTCGCCGCGCAGATCGTCGAGCAGGCGAGCGACACCCGAGATGGAGCACGGGTCCTCCCCGCTGAGCCAAGGCGGCGCCGAGCGGTAGAAGTTTTGGAGGCTCTGCGTCACATCCCCCCCGAGCGCTGCCACCATCTGCAAGGTTCCGCTCGCGGTCGGAAAACAGCGCTGGGACTCCCAGCGGTAAGCGATGTTGCTGCGATAACCCAAGCGACGGCTGAAGGCGACTTGAGAGCGCCGCCCGCGCAACACCCGCAACCAGTCCGCCGAGAGCGCATACACGTCCACGCTGGGCAACGCCATGCGCTCGACTATACATTAAACGCACTCACCCAGGCGTATCATGCGCACGGAAAGTGCGTTTAATGACCAATCGGGCTTGGACATGACCCCGCGGGCATGGGACAGCAGGGGCATGCACCGCTGCGCTCCGAGGGAAGAGCCTTCCGGCGACTGCGGTCGACCGCCGTGTGCCGGTGCACGCAGGCCTCCACCGACGATCAGCATCGTAGCGGTCCTGTGCGTGCTGCTCGCGCTGTGCTCGCTGGGTAGCGCCATCGCCTGCGCTGGCCGCGAGGCGCGAGACGGTGCCGGTGGGCAGAGCGGCGATGAAGGCAGAAAGAGCCAACACGGCAGAACGATCTGGCTGGGCACGGGTGGCGTCGCCCCAGACCTGCGCTCAGCTCCTCCATGAGCCTGTCGCTGCCCGAGTGGGTCTTCGACAATTTCCTCTTCAGGCCGTGGCCAGGCCGCTGGCTCGCGAACGCTGCCTGGTCGCAATTCACCACCAGCCTCTCGATGGGCCTCTCACTCGGCGCGAGCGGGCTGTTCATGCTCGAGCAGCGCGCGCGCCGCCTCGGCCTTCGCACCTCGGCCCGGCTGGAGCGAGCGCTGTGCGTCGGCCTGAGCACGCTCGCGTTCCTCGCCTACTTCGACTTCTTCAATCCCAACACGCGCTATTACCCGTACTATCATCGCCACGAGCTCTTCCACTACTACCTGGGCTCAAAGTACTTCACGGAGCTCGGCTACAAGCGCCTGTACCTGTGCGGCGCGGTCGCGCAAGCCGAGCTGTTCGGCCGCGCCCCGCTCCAGAAGCGCAGCATCCGCGAGCTGGACCAGGGGAACCTGATCGTGCCGATGCCGCAGACGGCCGTCTTTTCGGATCCCGCCCGCTGCAAGCGCAATTTTGCGGAGCCGCGCTGGTCCGCGTTCAAGGCGGACATCGCCTGGTTCGCGCAGAGCTCCCCCGGAGTGTACGGCGAAACGATGTTCACCGATCACGGCTACAACCCGCCGCCCGTCTGGACTATGACCGGCAAGCTGCTGTCGAGCCTCGCGCCGGCGGGCGACCACTTCTTCAAGCTGCTCGCGCTGATCGATGTGCTGCTACAGCTCGGGGCTTTGCTCATGATCCGCTGGGCGTTTGGTCTGCGTGTGATGGCCATCGCGGCGGTGTTCTGGGGTTGCAATGCCCCGGCCGACTTCCGTTGGACGGGCGGCGCCTTCCTGCGCCAGGATTGGTACTTCCTGTTTGTGGCGGCGCTCTGCTTCGCCCGCAAACGTTACTTCGCGCTGTCCGGCGGCGCGCTCGCATGGTCGGCGCTGCTGCGCATTTTTCCGATCGTCTTCTTTGTGGGACCGGGGCTCATCGTACTCTTCGATGTGCTGCGCAAACGCCGCCTGCGCCCGGACTACGCGCGCTTCATCCTCGGCAGCGCCCTCAGCTTCGCCCTGCTGTTCACGCTGAGCGGACTGGTCTCCGGCTTTGATGCATATCCTGCATTTTTCAAGCACATCAGCGGGCACAAGGGCACGCCGCTCACCAACAACATGGGGCTCGAAATGCTGGCGGCGCACAACTGGGACGCCAAGATGGTCTTCATGATCGACGAGCGGCTGGCAGACCACATGCAAGGCTGGAAAGAGGCGTACACGGCGCGTGTCACGGCTCTCTCGCCGCTGCTCACCGCCGTCACCGCTCTCGTGCTCGGGTGGATGGCCTGGGCGCTCCGCCGCACCAAGCTCCTCTGGGTAGGGATGGCGCTCAGCCTGCCGCTGCTGATGAGCGTGCTCAACTTGACCTGTTACTACTATGCGATGTTCGTGGCGCCGGCAGCGCTGGTGCTGCTCTGCCCCGCGATCGCCCCCGCATACTTGGCCCTCGCGGCCGCGAGCCAGTCGCTGCTGATCAGCTTCTACTGGATCGACGACGAGTACGCCGCGCTGAGCCTGCTATTTTACGCGTTCTCGCTGAGCACGTTGTACGCGCTCTCGCGCCCCCCGAGCCTCAGGCGCCTACGCGCGCGGTGGGCGGGAAGACCGGAACCGCAGCGAACCGCGGCGCGCTAAGCGTCCCCGGAATGGGCTGAGCGCCGCGCCGGAGCAAGTGTTCCCGGCCGACTCGCGCGCTCTCACCGGTGTCGTCCGGATCTCCACCGCCAGCCGCGCCTCTGTCTCGTCAGGTTCTGTCGCTGGGCTGCGTCGTTCGCGAAGCGGCTCGACAGCATGCGCAGTCCGCCGCTATGAAAATAGGATCAGCCCCTGCGTCGTCAACACCTGGAAATCCCGATCGGTAGTGAAGAGTGCCGAGCGGGTCTCCATCGCTGTAGCTGCTATGATCGCGTCTCCCGCACCCAGGCGGGGGTGCGCGGCCAAAAGGTCAGCGGCTAAGTCGTACGCCGCACGCGTTGTTTCTAGAAACGGATAAGCTCGCAGCTTATTCTGAAACCCGCTTCGGACCGCTTGCTTGCGAAACCCGCCCAGGAACTCCACCCAGACTTGACCTGACACCGCGGCCTCATTCCGAGCTGCCAGCATCCACAGCTTTTGCGCGAGCTCCGACTCCTGCTTCCGATAGAGACTGATCCAGATACTGGTGTCTATGAGGACCATTGCTTCTTGCGCCGCCGCGCCTTTATCTGAACAGGTGAGTGTGGCGCTTTTTGATTGAATAGATCTTCGAGCAGCGAGAGCCGTTTGCGCAGCGCGACGTAGTCCTCGATCGAAGTGACAATCGCCTCGCTGTAGCCTGCCTTGCCGCTGAGCTTCTGCGCCTCTCGGAGCAGGTCCTCCGCGATCGTGATCGTCGTGCGCATATGCACAGTTTGTCAATAGTTGATGCACGAGTCAATGAAATGTGCATCAAGGCGCTCGTATCGACCTGGCGCCAACCGGCTTCGACGCGATTCGCCACTTTGCCTAGCCCGAGCGCCAATGAGCAATCCATCAAGGTGGTCGGGGCGCCACGACGTTCCCCAGCTGAGCTCGTCGCAACCCCGCAGAGGAGAATCTGCTCTAGCGCCTGACTTTTTGTGTGACCCGCTGCCACCTCCGCGTCGAAGTCCGACGCGGCACCACACATCCTCCGTGCAGTCCCTGGAGCAACGCCGCAACACTGTAGCCCAGTTGGTTGCAAAGCCACCTGACTACAACTTAGGATGCGACTGTTGTCGAAACGGATGATCGACGCGGCCATCGGAGCCTCCCGGTGAAGAACAATCGCCGACTGCTCGTGCGTCAATGGCAGCTCGTCCAGCTGCTGAACGCCAGCCGCTTCGGCCTGCGCACTGACAAGCTGCAAGAGGCGACGGCCTCGTCGCGGGCCACGGTGTATCGCGACCTCGCCCTGCTGCAGGAGGCGGGCGTGCCGATTGAACGGCAAACCGTGAACGGCGAAGCGCGATACCGAATGCTGCGGCCGGCGGAGCTGCCCGGTATTGGCCTGACGGCGCTGCAGATCAGCGCGCTCGTCCTTGCACGCGCCGAGCTCGAGCCCCTCTCAGGCACGGGCCTCGTCGCCGAGCTCGATGCGCTCTTGGCGCGCTGCCGCCCAGCCGAGGGGCAGCCCAGCTTTCGCTTCGCCGAACGCGCCAGCGCTGCAACACCGGGCCGCGCGGAGATACTGAAAGGCATCGAGCGCGCGCTCAGCTCGAGGTACCGAGCACGTATCGAGTATCGGGCGGCGTCCCGGGGCGGAAAGTCCAGCGAGTTGCTCGTCGAACCCTTGCTGGTCAGCGTGGCCGGCGGTGATCCGTATCTGCGCGCTTATTGCGTCGAACGAAACGCGGAGCGCACCTATAAACTGGCGCGCATCACGCGCCTCGAGCTCACGAAGGAGCCAGCCACGTACATTCCCGCCGAGCCTCCAGCGCGCGCCTTCGAGCACTCCGTCAAGGCCTGGCACGGTAAACCAAGCGTCGTCAAAGTGCGACTCGACTCCGAAGTCGCCTGGCTCGCAAGCGAGTACCCACTCGTCAGGGGGCAGCGCGTGGAGGCGGGTGCCGATGGCGGCGTCACCGTCCTGGCCAACGTCGCCGGCATCGTCGAGGCCATGCGCTGGGTGCTTTCTTGGGGCGGCTCTGCCGAGGCGGTGGCGCCACCAGAGCTGCGTGAGGCGACTCGCACGGAGCTCGCCAAGGCCGTCGCCAAGTACGAGGGGCCGGGGGTGGCCAAGGCGAAGCGGGGGACGGGGGCGGCGCGGCAGAAGAGGTTGTCTCAGGTGAGCTGAGACGGAGGGGGGTTAGGGTGGGGCTTGTGAGTGAGGGGAAAGCGATTGCCACAGAACATCCGCCAGGTTCACGAGCACCCGCGCATGTTCCGGAAAGCGCGCCCCGATCACGAGCGCTGCCGTCTCGTCGTCGAGTATCACATCCTGCGGGCCCTCCGCGTACAACGCGGGTCGCGCGTGCTTCCTGAGATCAATGCATCGCTCGAACGCATGGGGTGCACCAGGGTACGCCGTCACGACAGCGTCGTGACCACTCACACGCAGCCCAAGCCAACCCTTGACCATCATGTGGTGCACCCACTCGGCTCGCACCCGACCTGCAACTTGCGGTTCTCCCTCGAGCTTCTTTCGCAAGCCATTAAAGATCTTCGCGGGCACCGTCCCGCACTTCTCGATCGACCAAGCGCCTCGCGTCTCGAGCCAGACCTTGTAGGGATCTGCGCCGCGCATCGTCTGCAAATGCATTCCCGGCTCCTCCGAGGAGTAGAAGCCCCAATTGTAGTTTGGCGGCGTGTTGCGGATCAAAACGGGCACCGCGGGCTCAGTGCTCTGGGGGGCGCGCGCCACTCGCTGCGAGCTGCTCGACGGCATCTTCGGGAGAATACCACTCGCCCACGCCGGCCGGTCTTTGGAGAGAGAATTCACGGACCACTGCGCATTAGAATAGTATAAAATGGGCCAAGTAAAATCCTCCTTTAAATCCTCCTAGTACTCTAATGAAGTTGACATTGCTTAAGACTGACCGCAGAGTCGAGTCTGGGGTCGGCGGCCCCATTGAAGGATTAGTGTCCCCGGAGGATGCACGTCGAGGAAGGCGTCTCCGCCGACCCCGCATAGCGAGGGGGAGGAGCGAGCGCGCCCGTGATGACGACAACGAGCGAGCTCATCTGAATGCACTCGGACCGCGCTAAGCGGCGGGCATGTGTGGGCGGTAGAACAGGTCGTCTCGGGTGAGCTGAGACGGGTGGGGGCTAAGGTGGGGACGGGGGTGATGTGAGAGAGGGAGGGCTTAGTGTTGGAGTTGGTGGGTGACGGGGGAATGACCGAGCGTCATCGGTCCGCATGGCTATGCGTCCGATGGCAGCAGGGACGGGTCTCGCTCGGGGAGCGATTCCGCGCCGAATCTGAGTGCTCCCGGAGGATCCGCCGCCTCGAGAGCTGCCTGCCAGCCTACACGCCAGGCGAAATGCAGCCGCGGATCACATCACGAGGAGTCGAGCTTCAATGACGTCTTTCACCACCTGGTCCCAGCGCGTGCTACCCGGGCCACCGCATCACTGGCAGTCCCAGCTCGCGGAATCGACCACTTGCGACAACCGCTTGATCCGCATTCCTACCGGCTTCGGCAAGACGCTCGGCGTGTTCGGAGCCTGGGCATATCACCGGCTGGAGCGCGGGGATGCAACGTGGCCGCGCCGGCTCGTGTGGTGCTTGCCGATGCGCGTGCTGGTCGAGCAGACGGAGTCGGAGGTGCGCTCCGCGCTCGAGCGGCTGGGCCTCCTCTGGGATGGCACGAACGCGCACGCGGGCAAGGTGGGCGTGCACGCGCTCATGGGCGGCAGTGATGCGGGACCGTGGCACCTGTATCCGGAGGAGTGCACCGTGCTCATCGGTACTCAGGACATGTTGTTGTCGCGCAGCCTCAACCGGGGCTATGCGGCGCCCCGGGCGCGCTGGCCCATGGAGTTTGGGCTGCTCGAGCAGGATGCGTTGTGGGTTCTGGACGAGGTGCAGCTGATGGATGTGGGGCTTGCGACGAGCGCCCAGCTCCAAGCGTTTCGCGAGCATTGGGCAGGCCGCGCCGCTCGGCCCTGCCACAGCTGGTGGATGAGCGCCACGCTACAACCGAGCTGGCTCGAGACGGTGGATACACGCGCACTGGTGACGCGGCTGCCCCAGACACGGATTGCCAGCGCACAGCGGTCGGGCCGCCTCTGGGACGATGTGGAAAAGCCGGTGCGGCTCGAGGCGCTGAAGACGCCCAAGGAATGGGCAGGATTGATTGCCGAAGCCGCACTTTCGCGCGGTCGCGGGCGGCTCACGTTGGCCGTGCTCAACACCGTCGAGCGCGCGGTGTCACTCGAGGCGGAGTTGGTCAAGGCGCTGAAGGGCGACGCCATGCAAGGCCAAATTCGACTCGTCCACAGCCGCTTCCGCCCAGCGGAGCGCAAGCAGTGGCGGAAGGAGTTCCTGCGGCGAGATTCGGTAATTCCGGACGCGGGTCGAATCATCGTCGCTACCCAGGTGGTGGAGGCGGGGGTCGATCTGGATGCGTCGCTGTTGTTCACGGAGCTTGCTCCATGGCCGAGCCTGGTCCAGCGCTTTGGTCGCGCCGCGCGCGGTGGCGGGCGCGCCGAGATCGTGGTCTTCGATCGGGACGTGACCGATGACAAGCAGGCCGCGCCATACACCCACGCCGAGCTGTTAGCTGCGCGTGCCGCTGTCGCTCAGTTGTCAGATGTCGCGCCGTTCCATCTCGAGCGCTTTGAGGAGGCCTTGACGGCGGAGGGTCTGGCGGAGCTGTATCCCTATCAGCCAGCGCACTTGCTCCTGGCCCGGGAATGGCGGGACCTGTTCGACACGACAACCGATCTCAGCGGGGCAGATCTCGACATCAGCCGCTTCATTCGTTCGGGAGATGAACGAGACGTTCAGGTATTCTGGGAAGCGGTCGACCCGAAGCTGGCGCCGGATGCCAAGCTGCAACCCACACGGGATGCCCTGTGCGCGGTGCCGTTTCTGCGCGCCGCGGATTGGCTGTGCGACAAAGGCAGTCAGAAGCTCGCTGCCGCCAAGCGCGCCTGGGTGTGGGATTGGCTGAATGGGAACTGGAAAGCGTGCCGTCGCGCGGACATCGTCCCCGGGCGCCTGATTCTCGTGGACGCGGCCTGTGGTGGCTACCACCCTGCACAGGGCTGGGTTCCGGGTAGCCACGCCGCCGTGCCCCCGGTCGTATCGACCGAGCGGGTGCCCTCGCAGTGGGTTGCCGACTCGGCGCAGGACGCCGAAGAGTTGAGCGCCTATGCCTGGAAGACCGTGGCCACCCACGGCGCCGAAGTGGCGCAACTGGCGAAGCAGATCGCCGAGACCACGGGCCTGTCCGAGCGCTACCGCTCGCTCTTGGTCCTCGCAGCGCGCTGGCACGACTACGGCAAGGTGCACCCGGCCTTTCAGGGTTCCATCCGGAGCGAACAGCGTCCGGCTCAGCAGGATCTCGCCAAGGCGCCGACCGCGGCCTGGCCGCGCTCGCACCGTTATCGCTTTCAGGACGGCAGTGATCATCGCCCCGGATTCCGGCACGAGCTGGCAAGCGCGCTATCTCTCTTTGCGGTGCTGTTGCGGCATCAGCCCGAGCACCCGGCACTGCTCGGCCCCTGGCTCGACACGTTGGCGGCGCTGGGCGAAACGCCAGACAGGAGGGTGGAAGGCGCGAATCCCAGTGCTTGCGAAGCGGAGATCCTGGCGCTCTCCGCCGAGGACTTCGATCTCGTCGCTTACCTGGTGGTGAGCCACCACGGCAAGGTGCGTTGTGGGCTGCACGCAGCACCTGACGATCAGGACTACCGCGATCGTGATGGGCGCAGCTTGCCCATTCGCGGCGTGCGTGAAGGGGACTGCTTGCCAGAGACGGTACTCCAACGGGGCGCGCCGCCGCTGCCACCACTGACCCTCACACTGGGGCCCGCCACTCTGGGCCTGTCGAGGCGAACCGGAGCGAGCTGGACCGAACGGGTTGCAAGCCTGCTCGAGCGCCATGGCGCGACGACCCTGGCGTATCTGGAGGCGTGCCTCCGAGCAGCAGACATCCGCGCCTCTCAATTGAATACAGCGGATCCACTGCTTGCCCTGGAGGCCAAGCAGTGAGCCTCCACGTTCATTCCCTGGCAGGCTGCAGGCCAGCGCCACTCGCATTCTATCTCAAGTCGCTGGGCGTCTTGCGCCTGGTGGCCGAGCAGAAGGATTCCGAAGCGCGAGGGGCTTTTCGCAATGAGGCCTGGTGCTTGGTCACTCGGCTCACGCGTGGTGAGCTCGAGCAATTCTTCCTGCACGAATATCGACCGACACCGTTCGTCTCACCGTGGAACAAGGGCTCGGGCTTCTTTCAGTCGAATGATCCGGGCTTGAGTCCGATCGAAAACAGCTCGGCCGAGCGCTTTGCACCCTTTCGCGAGGGCATCGCCGCGGCCCGCGTGTTGCTTCCCAAGCTCCTCACTGCCGACGCTCGAATTCGAGAACTGAAAGAGCGCACGAAGAGCGCCAAGCAGATGTCGGCCAAGGAACGCCAAAAGGCCAAGGCGCTGAAAGACGACCCGGAGTTCAAGCAGGAACTGGCCGCCTGCGAGCGTCGCTTCAAGAGCATCAAGGAGAACCTATTGCCCGCATGCCGAATGTCCTGGCGCGGGCAGCCCCTTGCCTGGCTCGACGCTGCGCTGGTGCTCACCGCTAACGGCGAGCCGGCGTATCCCGCGCTGCTCGGCACCGGTGGCAACGATGGCCGGCTCGACTTTACCAACAATGCCATGCAGCGCCTGGCGGGATTGTTCGATATCGCCAGCCCCGAGGGCGGTCCCAAGCCGGATGCCGCGCCCTTGCTGCAGAGCGCGCTGTTTGGAGAGGCCCATCGAGGCCTGCTCAAGGCGGCCATTGGCCAGTATCTCCCGGGCAGCGCCGGCGGCGCGAACAGCACCACCGGGCCCGACGGGGATAGCTTTATCAACCCCTGGGATTTCGTGCTGATGTTGGAGGGCGCGATCTTGTTTAGCTCGATGGCCACGCGCCGCCTCACGTCCGGCAGTCTGGTCCAGGCGAGCGCGCCCTTTGCGGTCCGCGGCCAGGCCTCGGGCTACGGCAGCGCCTCGGCCAGCGAGGAAAGCGCCCGCGGCGAACAGTGGATGCCGCTCTGGGATCGCCCCATGTCGCTCGAGGAGGTACGGCACCTGTTGGCGGAAGGTCGAGCACAAATTGGCACGGCCGGAGCCCAGCGGCCTCTCGACATGTTGCGCGCGATTCGACGGCTCGGAGTGGCCCGAGGGCTCACGGGCTTTGAACGCTATTCCTATCTCGAGCGCAATGGCCAGTCCAACCTGGCGGTCCCCCTCGGCCGCATCGAGGTTCGAGCGCAGGCGCGAGCCCAGCTGGTGGATGATATCGAACAGTGGCTTGGGCGCTTGCGACGCGCTGCACGCACGAAAGAAGCTCCAGCGCGTCTGAAAGTCGCCGAACGTCGGCTCAGCGATGCCGTGTTCAGCGCGTTGAGCCACAGCGACGAGCCCGGCCGCTGGCAGGGCGTGCTCTTGATGGCCGCCGATATCGAAACGCTGCAAGCCGCGGGCACGGGCTTCGAGGCGGGACCCATCCCAAAGCTGCGCCCCGACTGGGTCGAAGCCGCCGACGACGGCACACCCGAATTCCGCCTGGCCCTGGCCCTGGGTCTTGCCGCTGCCGGCCGTGGCAAGAGCGGCTACCCCAGCGATCCCGTGCGCCGTCACTGGCTGCCCCTCGATCCCCAGAGCGCGCGCTTTCTGACCCAGGACCGCGGCCTGAGAAGAGAAGCAGGGGTCGTGGCCTCCCATCGCGACGCCTTGGGTGCTTGCATCGCCGTGGTGCAACGTCGATTGGTTGAAGCCGCGCAGCGGGAGCAGCGTCGCTTATCGCTGACAGCGGGCCCGCGCGCAGGGGCCGAGCTCTCCGACTTGGCCGCCCTGATCGACGGCCGAGTCGATCTGGAGCGCTGCGTGGCGCTGGCGCGCGCCTTCATGGCGCTCGATGCGCGCGCCTGGGCGAGTTCGAGTGCGAGGGCCCGCGCCGCAGAGGCTCAGGCCATTGGGGCTCCGAACGCTCACGGCGCGTCGAGCATCGAGCTACTCGACCCCGGCTGGATTGCCATCCGCCTGGCGCTATTGCCCTTCCCTCTCGTCGGAGATCGCCGCATTCCCTCCGACCCGAGCATCGTTCGCCGTCTGGAGAGTGGGGACGCGACCGTTGCAGTGCGCCTCGCGTTGCGCCGGCTCTCGGCGGCAGGGCTGCGGGCTAGATTTCGCACGGCCACCGTCAACCCCGAGCGCGCACGGCTCTGGGGGGCGGCTTTGGCTTTCCCAATCAGCCTGCGCTCCGCCGCTCGGCTGCAGCTACGCCTATTCCCAGCCACACAGGAGGACATCGAGCATGCCGGTTGATCTGAAGCCCTTAGCCACCCAAAACAGAATTCTGTTTGCCATTCGACTGCGCCCCGTCCAGGGCCATCGCTTTCAGCCCACCGGCTTTCCCAGCCTGGGTGCCGCCACCTATCAGACGCCCGACGGTCCGAGTCTGCTGGTCGAAAGCGCACAAAGCCTCGCCAACCGCCTCGAGTTGACCTGTTGGGACGAGGCCAGGAAGGCACCGGTAGCTGCCGTCGAAGGCATCAGCCACGTCCGGGTCGAGCGCAACGGTAAGTTCTTGACCGACTCGATCCTCGAGGCCCACCGCATCAACAGCCCCTACCTGCTCGAAGGCAAGGACAAGACCTTCTTCAACCAGCTGAAGAAGAGCCTAGGCGGCCTGGAGGAAGGCCCGATCAATCGAACTCTGCTCGCGCAGACCTTGCTCGAGTACGACATCGGCTCGCTACTCCACGGTGCGTTTCTCGCTAAGAAGGAGCTCGCTGGCGGCCGCTTGCGCATTGCGCGAGCGCTGTCTGCGTTCATCGAGGCCGATCAGGTGCAGGTGGCCGCTTCGGGCGGTGTGAAGAACGATCACGTCAATCCCTCGGGTGAAACCAAGGCTGGCTTTGGCAACGTGCCCTTCGCGCGAGACGAATACACGGCCCGGGCGATCACGCTCTACGCCAACCTCGACCTCGCCCAGCTCCGCGGCTACGGCCTGGGCCCCTCCCCCACCGACCTACTCACGCTGCTCGGCCTATACAAATTGCGAGCCCTGCTCGATGGCCACCTGCGCCTGCGCACCGCCTGCGACCTCGAGCCAGTGGAAAGAGACTTCGTCGCCACCCGCCCTGACGGCTTCGTACTACCCACGCTCTCAGCACTGGAACCGGCGCTGCGCACGGCCATCGACGCCTGCAAAGGCCAGATGAAGGTGACCATCGTCGCCTTTGACGATTCGCTCAAAAAGGCCAAAGACACGCCTCTCGCCGACGACAGCGCTAGCGCTGACGACAACGCTAGCGATGATGGGGGCTGAGCCGTGCCCACCCTGGTATTTCAGTTCCCTGCGGGGCGCTACCACGCCACGCCCTGGGGCCAGCACGTCAACGAGGGCGCGATCGAATGGCCCCCGAGCCCGTGGCGTGTGCTTCGCGCGCTAGTGGCCACCGGCTACACCAAGCTCGGCTGGACCGAAGTGCCAACGATTGCGCGTAGCCTGATCGAGAAGCTCGCGACAGTGCTACCCCGCTACAGCCTGCCTCCTGGGGTTGCGGCCCACAGCCGTCACTACATGCCCCTCGCAATCTTTGACAAAGGGCGAGAGAAAACCACCCTGGTCTTGGACAGCTGGGCGAAAGTGGGGAACGCCGAGCTGGCCGTGTCCTGGGACGTCGACCTCACCGCCATCGAGACCGCAACGCTAGCCGAGCTCACCGAGAAGCTCAGCTATCTCGGTCGAGCCGAGAGCTGGACCGACGCCCGCCTCGTGGAGGGAAACGAAGAGGGTCCCATGAACCCGCTGGACGTCGTCCCGCACACACCAGAGCGCGCACACCGGCCGGGCTGGGAACAAGTCTCCCTGATGGCCGCCGAACCGGCATTCGAATACAATCGCTGGCGCGAGGCGGCGCTCGCCGAGGCCGTGACGTCGTTGCAGCAGCCCGGCGCCAAAGCGCCGTCCAAAGCCGCTCAGAAGGCCGAAGCCGCGTTCCCCCGGGACCTACTCGCCTGTTTGCAAGTCGACTCCAGCTGGCTCGAAAAACAAGGCTGGAGCCAACCCCCGGGCTGCCGCCGCGTGCTCTACTGGCGGCCGGCGGATAGCCTGTCCGTCGCGCCCCCGCTTCGACGCCCCCAGCATGCTGTAGCGAGCGTGCCCGCCGTGCTCCTGGCCCTGAGCACTCCCAGCGGCAACACACACGCGCTGCCTCGGATCATCCGCACTCTGCCGCAAGCAGAGCTGTTGCACCGTGGGGCCATCTCCCAGCTCAACCGCCTCGGCTCGAACGATGGCGCATGGGAGCTTCTGGGCGTGGACGCTGAGGGCAAGCCGCTCCGCGGCCACCAGCATGCGCATGTCTTGCCTCTGGACTTGGACCAAGATGGACACCTCGATCACGTTCTGATTTGGGCGCCGGCAGGTTTGAGCGCTGCCTCGCAGACGGCGCTGCGCTGCTTGCGGAAGACCTATTCCAAAGGTATTTCGGAGCTGGGTGTCAGCGTCGTCGCTACGGGTGAGCTGGCGGAGCTGGAACGGCTCGATGAACCGTTCGGCGATAGGCTTGCGAGCATTCTCCAGGCAGGTGGCGCCGGCGCGCGTGAATGGCAGAGCCTGACGCCGCTCGTGCTACCTCGCTACTTGAAGCCGCGAGGGCGCAATGCGTTTGAGGGGCAGATTAGGGCGGAGCTCGAGTCGCGTGGGCTGCCCGCGGCACGGGTGGAGGTATTGGGGTTGGGTGATTCGGCGCAGTTTCGGCACTTTGTGCTGGAGCGCGACCCGCGACGTAAGGGGGCTCCGAGTTTGCCGCCGCCCGTGGCCGTTGGGTACGCCGTGCGACTGTCATTCGATGCGCCTCTGCGGGGGCCTTTGGTGCTTGGGTATGGGGGGCATTTTGGGTTGGGGGTTTTTGTGGGAGAGCGCGGGTGACGCGTGCGGGGGTGCGGGAAGCGCAGTGGGGCCGTTGGTGGCGGAAGCCAGACTTGGGGCGTCGCGAACACGCAATTGAGGCGAGAGGAGGCTTTAGATGACTGCCACGCGCGAGCAGGGCGTGCTCTGCCCTCTGGTCTGCGAGCAATATATTTCGCTCAACGACGCGGCGTTTGAGCGCATGTCGACCGACGCGATCGAACGGCTGGAGTCGAGCAAGTCGCTCGACGACGCGAAGCGCATCTATGATCACGACGTGCTTCCCGTGGAAATGGAGCGCCTCAGGCGAGAGGCCACGCGCCGCGCCAATGAGCTGGCTATTCTCTTCGTCACCGTCGGGGCTCAGGCGAGCTCGCCCACACTCGCTGCCCTCGCATCGCCCGCTCGCTTCGTCGTGCTGGTTCACACTATCGAGGAAAAGGCGTCTGCCGATTCGACCGTTCGAATGCTCGGTCTCGATGCTACCGAAGCGGCGCTCCTGTGTATTGATGATGGAAAAGACTCCGCGCGGTTGTACCGCGCTGTCCTCGATGAATGGAATAGCCGCGGTCATCCGCAGCAGGTCGGCGTCGACATCACGGGCGGGCTGAAGGTCATGAGCGCATCCGCCGCGGCGGCTGCGTTCGCTCTCCCACGCGGCAATGCGTACTACATCGACACCGATCAACTTCGATTGCATGGGCGTGTGTGGTCGGTGCGTGCGCGCCGCATCGATCTTGCCAATCCCTTCCGGGTATTCGGCGATATCCGACGCGCCACAGGACGCGAGCTGCTCAGGAAGAAGCGGTATGACGCAGCAGCCGCTGTCTACCGCGAACTCGCCGAAGCAGTCGACGAGGCAGAAGACCGTTCCCGAGCGCAACTCGCCGAAGCGTATGACGCGCTGGAGCGACTTGATCTCGCAGAAGCCGTCAAAGGATTGGAATGCCTCTGCAATCGACTCGACAGCTTCGCGCTCGATCCGCGAAGAAAGGACGACGCTGTGGTACAGCAGCGAGCGACGGTCCGTGCCAACGCGGAGGGCGCGCAACGCCTGGTCCGACTGATCGGGATCGCAGGGAAAGACGACCCAGCGTGCAATCTGGCGGCTCTTCGCTCGCCGGATTGCCTGGAGTTCGGCGAGATGTTACTTGCCCGCGCAGAGCACGCGGCGCCAGACGTTGCGGCACTCCTATCGTATCGCTGTCTCGAGCTGGTTCCCCAGCGGCGCCTGGCGCTCCTCGGTAACGTCGACCCCAGCAAGGTCGATTGGCCTGTACTGGCGCGCTCCCTCGGGGTCTCCGTCGCCGACCTGATCGAAAAGTACAACGCCGGCAACAAGGGGGAAGAGCACCGCCTCGCTCCAAACGCTCTTCCGCTCAAAATCGCGAGCGTCCAGAGCTACGGGCTCCTCCATGTCGCGTTTCCTGATGACGTCACGACGGCGATGACCGTCAAGGAGTTCGCGGGCGCGGGGGAGGCGCGCAACCGCAGCGTCCTGGCGCACGGCCTGAAGAAGCTCGACGGGGCGACCGTGGGCAAAATTCGTGAGAAGGCGAGGAATCTGTTCGAGAGGTTGCTCAGCGTCGAGCAGGTGAGCGCGGACGACCGAGCCGCGCTGAGACAGCGGCACGCGTTCGTGGAGGTGCACTGACCATGGCTTCCGTTCTCCTCGTCAGCATCGGTCCGGTCCAGGACTTCATCGCCAGCGCTCGCCGCTGTGGGGATCTCTGGTATGGCTCGTGGCTCCTCAGCGAGCTCGCCAAGGCCGCCGCGGCTGGTATCGTCGATGCGCTCGGCACAGATCATATCGAGGCGCTGATCTTCCCCGGTGCTACTGCGCGCGCGAGCCTGTCGCCCGGATCTGACATGGCGGTGGCTAACAAGGTCCTAGCGCGCGTGCCGGGCGACGCCTCCGCTGGCCAAGTCGCAGAGGCGGGCCGCGTGGCGATGGCATCGCGGCTCGACGACCTGGCGCGCGAAACGTTCGCAGGCCTCGGAAAGAGAGACCAGAAGCGCGACCGTCACTTTCTGGAAGGGCGCGCGTGGGACCAGGTGCGCGACCTTGTCGAATACACATGGGTCGCGGTTCGGGAGACCGATGCCCCCGACGGCTACGATCGTGCGCGTCGAGAAGCGGAGCGTATGCTCGACGCACGCAAAGGGACCAAGCTGTGGCGGCAACCTTTGTGGTCGGATTCGGCGCGCAAGTCGTCGCTCGACGGCGTCCGCGAGTCGGTGCTGCACGAGGACCTGTTCGCCGTGGCGCAGCGTGCGCCGCACCAAGCCGAGTGGCTGCGGCGTGAATACGGCGTCCGTTCGTCGGAACGGCTGTGTGGGGTTGGGTTGCTCAAGCGGGCCGGTGTCCGTGAGATCGACGGCGGGCGGGGCGTTCGCGCGCGCTTCTTCAGCACACCACACGTCGCTGCCCGCCCGCTCATGGCACGATGCAAGGCGCAGAACGAGGCGTTCGAGCGCTACGCAGCAGCCTTGCGCGAGTCCTTCGGCCAGGCGGCAGACGCCGTGCTCGACGGGGCGCCCGAGCCCTTCCACGCTTTCGGCCGCGCCGACGGGCAGATCTTCTTCCCGGGAAGGCTTAGTGAGCTGGCCGAGGAGAGTGCGACGCCCGAAGCGCTCACGACAGGGCTCGAGAGCGCGCGGAAGGCTTTGTCGTTCTTTTTCCGCGACACCAAGACGAATGAGCCCCTGCCCTACTACGTGATGCTCCTCGCTGATGGCGACCGCATGGGGCTCGCCATCAACGCCACAACGAGCTTCGAGCGACATCGGGAGCTCTCTGGCTGCCTCGCAAAGTTCGCCGCCTCCGCGAGGAAGCTTGTTGACCAGCACCTCGGCAGTCTGCTCTACGCAGGTGGCGACGATGTGCTCGCTCTGCTGCCGCTCCACACGGCGGTCGCCTGCGCTGCGGCGCTCCGGCTCAATTTTGCCCAGGCGCTGAGCGGCTTTCTCGTACCCGACGGCGGCAGCCCTACGCTTTCCGTGGGGCTTGGCATCTCGCACTACAACGAGCCCATGGATGCGGCGCTCGGCCTCGCCCGTCAGAGCGAACGGCTCGCAAAGGAAGCGCGCAACTCACTTGCAGTGATCCTCCAGAAGCGCGGTGGCTCTCCCATCGAGGTGCACGGGCCGTGGGACGAAGCCGGTGACACGATGCCGCTCGCCGGGCGACTCGAGGCCATGATTGAGATGCATCGACGGGACGAGGTCCCGGACAAGGCGGCGTTCGACCTCGCAGCGCTCGGCGCTGCTCTCCGTGACAGCGCACCGCAGCTCGTTGCTGCCGAGACCAGCCGAATACTGGGACGCAAGCAACCGCGCCACGGTCATGCAGAGCGCATCGCGAAAGACCATCTGGCAACAATCGAGAGGTGGGGCCTGTCAGCCCCCCTCCAACTCGCCAACGAGCTGCTTGTCGCGCGGCTGCTCGCAGACGCGCGTAACCTTGCCGAAGGGCCCATCGCGCACGCAAAGGCAACCGAATGAGCGGCTGGTTCATCGAGCCACGTGACCCCCTCGTCGTCCGCGATGGGCGGCCCAACGATCGCCGCAGCGAGAGCACCACGCTCTCCTTCCCGCTCCCGTCGACCTGTGCCGGCATCTGCCGTACTCAGCTCGGAAGCGAGCCAGGACGGGGCTTTGTTCTAGGTGCCCGGCTCGACGAGCTGCGGCGGACGAGTCTCCGGGGCCCACTGCTCGCGGATAGTGAAACGGGCGACCTGCTATTCCCACCTCCGCGGGATATCCGGATTGAGCAAATGCCCGGGGGTCAACTGCGAACGCGCGCGCTCACGCCACTCCCTACGCCGATCGGTGTGCAGCACGACGACATCGAAGGCCTCTCGCTCGTCGGTGCGGCGAACGACGAGGCGAACACCGCAGGAAAGGTGCGAAGCGAGACGCACCGCTTTTGGTCCTGGTCAGCTACGGAGCGTGCCCTTCGCGCAGCGCTGCACCTCAATGGCAACGAAGCCGTGAACTCGCTCCTCGAGGACGGCGTTACGCGGCTACCCACCGAAAGCCGAACCCATGTCGCCCTCGATCGCGACACCGAGACGGCCCGCGAGGGCATGTTGTTTGGAACGATGGGGCTGCGCTTCGCCGCGGGCGTCCCAGAGTCGCTCGCGAAGGTGAGGCCCCTCGCCCTATTCGTCGAATTTGACGCGTCGCCAATCGCGGGACATTCGATTCAACCAGGACTGGCTCCGTTTGCTGGTAAGCGCCGGCTCGCCCGCTGGACGCCCGCAGCGACAACCCGGTTGCCGCAGATCCCGCCGTGGCTCTCAGAGCACGTCATGCGCGCGACCGCCGGCACACCGCTTCGGCTGCGCGTGGTCCTGGCCACCCCAGCAATTTTCAGCCTCGGCTACCGGCCCACGCCAGGTGCCTCTCCGCTGCTGCCAGCGATCGCGACGCTCGTCGCGGCGCTGGTGCCCCGGCCCGCAGCCGTGTCCGGATGGGACTTCGAACATAGTAGGCCCAAGCCATCGCGGCGCATGGTCGCAGCCGGGAGCGTATTTTGGATCGACCTCATTGGCGATGCTCCCGCGCGACTCGCGTGGCTGAAGGGCGTATGGATGCAGAACGTGAGCGACGAGGAGCAGGACCGGCGCGACGGCTTCGGCCTGGCGCTCGTGGGGGTGGGCTCATGAGAACGCCGACGGAAGCACCGCAGCTCTCGCTGACCGCTGCCAAGCACGATGTGCGAACGTACCGTTTCATCACTCCGGTCTTCGGCGGCGGCGTCAATTTGCGAGAGTCCGACCCTGTGACGCCGGTGCGCGTCGCGTCGATTCGGGGTCAGCTCCGATTCTGGTGGCGTGCAGTGAACCCTTGCGGCTGCACGAGCGTGGACGAGCTGCGAAAGGCCGAGGAGGAAGTGTTCGGATCCACGACCCAGGCGAGCCGACTCGTGGTGCGAGTGAGCAAGCAACCCGCGAAGCTTGAAGCCATGCCGGTGCTTCAGGATGGAACGCCCTTCGGGGTGGGAAGGGGGATGGACGCGATCGCGTACGGCGTGTTTCCTCTCCGCGCGACGAAAGCGCCGTTCCAACACGGCAAGCTCTCCAACTTTGGAGACGAGCTCTTTGAGCTCGTCTTCTCGTATCCCGATGCCATCGAGAACCATGTTCAGGCCGCGCTGTGGGCTTGGGCGCACTTCGGCGCTCTAGGTGGCAGAACGCGCCGCGGCTTCGGCGCGATCGCACAAGTTTCGCCTGCTCTCCCAAATATCGACGACGGTTGGGCTCGCTTCGTCAAGTCGGCGCCCGCGACGTGGCCCCACCTCGATATCAAGCCCAAGTTCGCGACGAAGCCCACAACGGACGGGAGAGCCGCGCTGGCTCTCCTACTGGGTGCGCTTCGCACTGTCCGCCAAGGGCCCGGCATCGGCCGACGCCGCGGCGAGGGGCAAAGCGGACCACATGGGCGATCTTTCTGGCCCGAGCCCGATGCCATTCGCCAACTCTTCCGCGATCAAGTCGGAGAGAAGCACGGGACCCCCGTGACGGACCAGAACTGCTTCCCGAGGGCCGCGTTCGGCACCCCAATTATTTTTCACTTCAAGCAGCCACCTCGGGATGCTTCGAGAGACGAGAAGGAGTACGCAAAGGATCCGCTCGACTCTACGCTCATGCCCAAGGGGAAGAGCCGCACGGCGTCGCGCCTCCTTCTGCGGCCGCACCTTGGCGCCAGCGGGAAGGTAGAGGCGATGGCCCTCGTTCTTCATCACCCGCTGCCCCCTTC
This sequence comes from Deltaproteobacteria bacterium, assembly GCA_043747815.1. Taxonomy (GTDB): domain Bacteria; phylum Myxococcota_A; class Polyangia; order Polyangiales; family Polyangiaceae; genus SZUA-265. Next base: position 65,478 of record JAYTOL010000017.1, on the reverse strand, counting down.
GGGGTACGTCCTTTTACAGAAGGATCACGCCGAGGTGGTCTCCGTCGATTTGAAGACGCCCCTCTCGATCGGCGACGTGCCCTTCACCGATCCCATCGAACGCTATATCAAGGAGTTACTCGCATGAACGTCCGCCTGTTGTTCCTCCATGCGCTGTCGCCCATTCACTGCGGAACGGGACAGGCCGCTGGCGGTATCGATCTGCCGATCGCGCGCGAGAGGCCGACCAATATCCCGCTCGTACCCGGCTCGACCCTGAAGGGCACGCTGCGTGCACGGTCGAAGCCCGAACAACACTTGCACGCCGCGGTATTCGGCCCCGACACCGAGCATGCCTCCGACCACGCGGGCAGCGTGCAGTTCTCCGATGCAAACCTCGTGTTCCTGCCTGTGCGCAGCATTTGTGGCACCTTCGCGTGGGCCACCTCGCCGTATCTGCTCCGGCGCCTCTTGCGCGACGCGGCCGAGGCAGGGGCATCCGCGCTCGGTAAAGCAGAAATCCCGCAGCCGAAGAGCGTCGACGCCATATGTGTGACTGGCGACACGCTCAAGGCGGGCGACAAGGTCGTGTTTGAGGATTTTGATTTCGCGTCAGTGAAGGAGCCGCACGTCGCGATGATAGCGAAGGAGGTGGCGACACATGTCTTCGCGGAGGGCGATCGCCAGTTCTTCATTGACCGAGTCTGCGTGCTTCACGACAACGTGATGTCGGTGCTGCTCCGCACGGGCATGGAGGTGGCGGCCCGCAACCGCCTCGATCCCGAGACCAAGACGGTCGAGCGAGGTGCGCTCTGGACCGAGGAGGCGCTTCCCATCGAGAGCATTCTCGCTGGCGTCGTCGCGGCGACTCCAGTGGTCAAAAAAGGGGGCGCCGCCGCTCCCAACGCGGAAGAGCTGCTCGAATATGTCCAGAAGCTCGCGGCGGGTCACATGCAGGTTGGCGGCAAGGCGACAGTGGGGCGAGGGCTCTGCCGCATCACGGTGGCGCGCTAATGGCAACACTCGATCAACGCAGGGCTGCGTTAGCCTTCGAGCACGTGAGCGAGTTCGCTGGCGACGCGAAACAGGCACCAGCCAAGAAGTACGCGAGCATAGTGCACAAGCTGCCGGCGCTGCTGGTCTCGGCCGGACTCTGCCAGGCACTCCACTTCGTGGAGTCGCGAAGCGACGATGGGCGCAAGCACCAGAGGAAACTGTTGGACCACCTAGCGAAGCAACTCGAGCGCACAGATCCGAAGATCACCTCGGCGGCGACGCTTCTCGATCGGACCCGTACCGCGGACCTGGCACTATACCTCCGTTACACTGAAGAAACGATCGCCTGCGCGGCCTGGTACCGCCGAATGGTACAAGCCGTGCTCAAGCTGGAGTCGACCGATGGCGACCGAGAAGATTGACGGCCGGCGTTCCTGTCTTTGGTCCGTCACGCCTGTAGCGAGCACCAACGCGACGCTTTGGCTCGACAGGTTCCTGAAGCGGGGTTCGGGCGACGCTCCCATCCGTACCCTCATTGTGGAGGCGCTCGACCGGATCAAGGCGCCGGAGGGCTACCCCCGCGCGTACGCTCGGCGCGAGGCAGCACTCGCATCGCTCGACGCCGGCTTCGAGGCGGGTGTGACGCGGTTCTGGACTGGTGAGGTCCAAGGCCGAATGATTGTGGGCATCGGCACGGCGTCTGTGCGCGAGACCGGGATCTCGCTGCTGCGCATGTGGGGTGTGCCGTTCATCCCGGGGAGCGCGCTCAAGGGCGTTGCCGCCTCGATGGCCCGGCGGCAAGTGGATGAAGCCTGGAAGCCCGGGGGCGCGGGACACCGCGGTCTCTTCGGAGATCACCTGCACGGCGGCTCTGTCGTGTTTCACGACGCCTGGTGGGTTCCAGCTGCTCCGGGGGAGCCGCTCCCACTCGACCTCGACGTGATGACCGTCCACCACCACGGCTACTACAGTGGCGACGGGCCTCCATGCGACTGGGATGAGCCGAACCCTGTTGCGTTCATCACCGCCCGCGGTTGCTACCTCGTAGCCCTCTCAGGACCGTCGAGCTGGGTGGAAGCAGCGGGGACCCTCCTGGCGGTTGGGCTCGAGGAGCTGGGGATCGGTGCGAAGACCGCAGCTGGGTATGGGCGCGTGAAGCTCGAACGCAAGCCCACCCAGATGGAGGCCGAGCAAGCGCGTAGGCACGAGGAGCGCGCCAAGAGAGCCGCCCCGTTGCGCAATCTCACCACTCGCTTCAAGGGTGCCTCGAACGCCAACGATCTCGTCAACGAGCTACTCAAGGCGCAACGCGACGGAGTGGACCCGACGGATGTTCGTGCCGCGGCCGCAAGCCTGTGGGGACGAGACCCGAAATTCTGGAAAGAATGGTCTAAGAAGCCAGCACGCACCCCGGACGAGCGCGCCCTCATGGCTCCACCAGCGGAGCGCGACGGCCAGAAACCACCATAGATGCCTCGCGTCCGTCCTCTCTTTGAGTGGACCGCGCATTCAGCAGTGTAAACCCGTGTCGAGCCCGCACGACGCACTATTCAAGTACGTGTTCTCCCAGCACGAGCACGCGGCGTCGGAGTTGCGCGCCGTGCTACGTCCCGCCCTGTGCGCGCGCCTAGATTGGAGCTCGCTGGCCCTCGAGCCCACGAGCTTCGTCGACGAACGGCTCAGCGGGCGGCACGCGGACCTGCTCTCCACGATGCAGTGCGACGGCCGCGACGCCTATCTCTACACATGGGCGACGAGCGAAATCCCAGCGGCCCGCGCCAGCTCCACTGTGACCGTGCGCGTGGATCGCGCGGCCGAAGGAATGTCGAGTCGCTCATTGACGAAGCAGGTCGAGGTGGACGGCGGCAGCCTTTACGCTCCATTGGGAACTTCTACCGACAGGTTTCGGCAAATGGACCGTACCAGCCCACGCTTGATCTCGGCATGCCTCGGAATCGCCTCCCGTCGACCCGTCGTCGGATTGTGCCAGATAGAGTGGTTGGCTCCTTCTCGCAACAGCACGCAGCCATACCGCTGGAGATGAGCCAGAAAATCGCGGCGTTTCATCCCGCAATCACACGGCGAGCGGGACTTCCCTTGCCGCTGGGTCGTGCTTCAATACCTCTTCCCGCTCGATCTCCACGAGTGCGCGGACGGCGCTGGCGAGGTCGTGCAGGCATTCGGCTTCCGTAGACCCTTGGCCATTGGCTCCCGGTACCTCCAGACAAGTGGCCCAGAAGCCGCCTTCATCTGACTCGCCCCGGTGGACGATGGCGGTGAGTTGGCGCATGTCGAATTCCCTTTTCTCGTGAGTGAGTTGCTCCGTCAGTGTGGCACAAAATCGGGACGCGATTGGCGGACCTGGAGGCAACCTGGAGACCCTAACGCCGTTCAAAATCCTTGATGAACCCCAACGCTCTGTGCCACCCTGGAGGGCACGGCGGCTACCGACGCCGAACCCCGATGGATCCGCCCCCGCAGGATCCCTCGACCGGGGCAAAGGGGAGTAGACTCCTCCGGTGGGCTCGTCGCGTGATCTTCGCTGCGCAGCCAAGGGCGGGGGACGAGGCGGCGCGGAGCGAGGAGCTACGACGATGACCGCCCACAAACATCTAAAGAAAATCATTCACGTTCGCCAGCAGAAGACCGGCGAGTCCTACACGGCGGCACGAGCGCACGTCCTGCGCGAGCGTGTCGAGATATTAGGGGAGCCCAGAGGCGCAGCGCCGGCCACGCTGGAGCGGGCGGCGCCGGCCACGCTCCTGCCCCTTGTCGCCGACGCGGTGGTGTTGAAGGTGAACCGGCAGTCGGCGCGAGTCCGGATCCTGGGCGAGGACGGAGAGCTCACGTTCCGTTCGGGAGATGTAGCGGAGGTGGTGCCCGGGCATCTCGTCACCCTCGTCGTCGAGCGGCGCTGGACCTGGCTGGGTGGCGCCTACGCGAACGGGCAGATGGAGAATCCGCGCATCGCGGTCGAGCAGCTCGGCCTCGCCCCTCTGCCTCTACAAGGTGGGGAGCTCGAGGACCTTCGCTCTGGCTATGAGCCCTACCGAAGGCCAGATCCCTACGCGCCGCTCTGGCGGCAGCTCACGGCTCAGCGCCGCGGCTGGTTCGAGATGGACCCGATTGCATGGGGCGTTCTCCCGGGGCTCGGCGCGGATGAAGACCCCACGTGTGACGCAGCAGAGCTCGCGGGGCGCGGCGATCGGGCGGGTGCGCGGCGGCTGCTCATGGAGACTCTCCACACCGATCTTCGCTGTATCGACGCGCACGCGCACCTCGGCAACCTCGAGTTTGAACGCCTTCCGGAGCGGGCGCTGGTGCACTACGAGATGGGCGTCCGCATCGGGGAGCTCTCGCTGCCGCGTGCCTTCGACGGTGTGCTGGTCTGGGGCCGAATTTACAATCGGCCCTTCCTGCGCTGTCTGCACGGCTACGGGCTCTGCCTGTGGCGGCTCGGGAGGCCCGGGGAAGCGCTGCAGGTGTTCGAGCGGATTCTTTCGCTGAACCCCAACGACAACCAGGGTGTGCGGTTCTGTTGGGAGGACATCCGACGCGGGCGGAGCTGGCAGGATCTTCAGGCGCGCCAAGAACTCACGCACGCGGAGGGGCAGAGCAGTCTGCACTGAACCAACGCACAAACTGCGCGCCAGCAGGGGCACCAGTTGCCCCCCCCTCAACCGCACAGGGCGCAAAGAGGTACGGCCAGAATCCGTTCCCAGAGGAGCTTCGCCGGGAGTTGCTTTCCCCATGCTAGATTCCCCTCATGTCCGACGCCGCGCCACGCCTGGCCACCTTCGAGGACCTGCTCGACCTGCCTGAGGACGTGCGAGCCGAAGTGCTCGGCGGGACGGTCATCACCTCACCAGCACCGCTGCCGAAGCATTCCAAGGCGCAGCGGGCACTGGGCAGCTTCATCGGCCGCCCCTTCGACGATGACGACGGGCATGGGGGGCCGGGTGGGTGGTGGATCTTTGTCGAGGTGGACGTTCAGCTGGGACCGCATGATGTAGTGCGCCCGGACATTGCAGGTTGGCGGCGTGAGCGCCTGTTAGCTCCAGCCGATCTACGACCAATTATGGTGGCCCCCGACTGGGTTTGTGAAATCCTCTGCCCCAGCACGGCGGCGCACGACCGCATCACCAAGCGCGACCTCTACGCTAGAAGCGGCATTGGTTACTACTGGATCGTGGACGTCGACGTGCACACGTTGGAAGCCTTCGAGCTCGTCGAAAGCCGCTGGCTGCTGATCGGCACGTATGGCGACGACGCCGTGGCGCGTATCGCTCCGTTCGGCAAGGTGGAGTTGGCGGTGGGGCGCATCTTTCTGCCAAAGACGCTGTGAGCTCCGCTCCAGCGATGGAGCGGTGCAGGCCTCACAGCAGCTTGACCCCATTCTCACGAGCCAACTTTCGGTCGAACGTGAGGAGCTCACCACCTGAGGCGCTCCGCGCCTTGCCCAGGATCAAATAGTCGGACAAGCCGGCTTTGCCTACCCGGTACTCGTCGAGCGCTTGCTGCACGAGCTCCAGCTCCTCCACGAAGACGCCTTTCGTACGCGCCAAACGTGAGAGCCGTGCGTGAATCGTCGCACGATCCCAACCGTACGCGGCGGCGAGCACCCATGAAACCTCCGCGAGGACGATGAGCGAGACGAAGACACCAGCGCCGGCCGAATGTGACACGAAGGCGCGCTCCGCCTTTCGAGTCTGCGCCGGGTCGTCCCCCACGAGCACGCGAACGATGACATTCGTGTCAAACGCGGGCACGCACCGCCTCGCCAATCGCGCGGTCCATGCCCTCGAGCGAGACGATCATCTTCACGCTCGGCCGATCGGCAAAGAGCTCCTGCGGTTCGTACAATGCGGGGGTCAGGATCAGCCGCCTGTGCTCGTCGACCGTCACGTCCACCTTGCAGCCCGGTAGGAGTTTGAAATGCTCTCTCACCGCCTTCGGCAGCACGAACTGACCTTTGGCGCTCATCGTTATAGTGAACACCAAACAATTGTAAGATTTCCCATCTTACCCGTCAAGCCGGGCTCGCTTCCCCGCGGGCCGGGGCGGCGGGTCTCCGGAGCGGAAGTGGACGGCAGCAGAGGGTCGTCTCACGCGAGCTGCGACAGCCTGGGTCCAGAGTGTACCAGCGCGGAGATGACGCCCCGCGGCCGTTCATGACGTCGCCCGGGTGCGTACCACAATGGTGCAACAGCAGCACAGAAGAGCAGTACCGGTTCGGCGCGCCGGCTTGAACCGGGCATTCCGAAATTCAGCAAGTTGGGATGTCCCTCTGAGGTGTCCGAAGCTGACGGACGTCTTTCGACGAACAGACACCAACGGCAGGAGGCAGGGACCGCCGCCATGACACCCCTGGTCAGCCAACTCTTTCACGGGCCCGTGATCGCCGAGCCCACCGACCTTGCACCGGGACGCGCCGCAATCGGCCGACCCACGTGGCCACCGGGCGCGTTGCTCCAAAATCTCGAGCTGCGCTTGGGCATCCCGCGGCCCGAGATGGACGACACGGTGCGGGTCCAACGCTGGTCGCGGCGGCTCGCGTCGGTCTCTCTGTCAAAGGCTCGCTTCTATTCGAGGTCTTACGCGGTCGATCCGATCGGCACGGCAAAGACCGTACTCGAATGGCGCGACGCACTCGTTCTCGCGGGTTGGAGCGGCGAGCACGTTGCTGGCGGCGGTGAGCGGCTCGATACGCTGGCGGAGCTGGAGGGGGCGGACAGCCCGATAGGCCTTGCCTCCGGGTTCCCCGATCGTTTGCTGCACGTGGCAGAGGAGCTTGAGATCGCTGGGGTTCGTCTGTTTGACGCGATCGAGCTCGCCGAAGAGCGGAGGGTCTGGCCGCAACTCTGGCAACGCTGCTTCGCCCTTCTGGAGCGATACGGCACGCCCGTTGGCCTCGGAGCAGCTCCAGAGCCCTGCCCCGCCGTCGACTCCGACCTCGGACGCGTCCAAGCACTGCTACGTGGTGAGTCAATCAACGCGCACCCGAAGCTCGTCGGCGATGGCTCGCTGATCGTGCTCAGCGCCGAGACGTCATGGGAGCTCGGACAGGCCGCAGCAGCACTGCTCAGCGCGTGGCGACCCGCCAGCGCCGTGGTGCTGCGCAGCGGGGACGTCGCCGCGCTCGAGGCGGGGTTTGCTGCGCAGGGCTTGCCGAGTCAGGGTTTGGCCTCGACGAGCCCCTGCCGGCCGCCGCTGCAGGTCTTGCCGCTGGCGCTCGAGCTCGCCTTCGAACCGCGCGATCCGTATCGCGTGTTGGAGTTGCTCACGCTGCCCGAGGGGCCATTCCAGGGCCCGATGGGTCGAGAGCTGGCTCGGGCGCTCGCGGAGATGCCCGGCATGGGCGGGCGGCCTTGGGTGCAGGCCAAGCAGCGGCTGCGGGACGCCGGGCTCGCGGAGGATCAACTGGAGCGCGTCGCGCACTGGATCGAGGCGCCGGGTCACTCTGGGGTTTCGGGGGCACCGCGTGAGGCATTGCTGGAGGCGACGGCCCGCGTCAGCGGTTGGCTGGAGGGGCGCTTGGCGGCGGCACACTGCGCGCTCGGCGGTGATGCCGCGGCAGACCCCGCGAGAGCGCGATCCGTTGGGGTGAGGGGCGCGGCGCTTGGCCAGGCTCGCGCATTTTACGAGGCGCTGAGTCAGGATGTCCGGGCTACGTTGACGCTGAGCGAGGCGCGTCAACTGCTCGAGGAAACGGGAGGGCGCGGTCACTCGCTGCCGCTCTGCACCGAGGCTGCGGGTCGCCTCGACGCCGTCGCGCACGCGTCGAACCTGCGTTGTCCTCGCGACGTCGTGTTGTGGTGGCACTGTGTTTCAGGCACCGAGCGGCGGCCAGCGCCTGAACCTTGGCGGCGGGGGGAGCTCGAGGCGCTGCGTGGGGCCGGCGTGCGCTTCGTCGCGACGCGGGAACGGCTGGCTGTCGAGGCGAGCTCTTGGCGTCAGGTCGTCCTCGCGGCACGACAGCGTCTGGTGCTGGCCATGCCGCGTTCGGCTCTGGGCCGAGCGCTCGCGCCGCACCCCATCTGGGATGAAATCGTCGCGCGTTCGGGCGCGGAGGCGTCCGATCTGGCGCGCATCAGCGTCGACGCTCGCGATTGGCTCACGAGCGGCACCACGCCGCCCCTGCTGCGGCTCGATCCCACGCAGTCGAGTGTCGCTGACGTCGGCTCTCTGCCGTTGCCTGCACCACGGCTGGAGTGGAACATCGACCCCGCGCAGCTCGCGGCTACAGAACGACACAGCGCGAGCAGCCTCGAGTCGCTCGTGGGCTGCCCTTTGAAATGGGTGTTGCGCTACCGGGCGGGGCTGTATCGAGGAACGGTGGGAGCTCTGGCATCAGGTCCGACGCTCAATGGACGGCTCGGCCACCGACTCGTGGAGGAGTTGCACCTTGGCGGCTCACTGCGTGAACCCTGCGGGCTCCCAGCGGCAGCGTCCACTTGCTTCGATCGCCTGGTTCTCGAAGAGGCGGCGGTCCTGTTACGAGCGGGGCAAGCCTCGGAGCTCAGCCAATTGAAGCAACAGCTGTGCCGAGCTGTCGACGCCCTCGCGACTCTGCTCGTGTCTTCCAAGCTCGAAGTGGTCGGCGTCGAGGTGCAGACCGAGGCGGCTTGGCGAGGCGGGCAGCTCGAAGGTTGCGTCGATCTCTTGCTCCGAGACTGTCTTGCCCGGGAGGTGGTCCTCGATTTGAAATGGGGAGCGGGCAGGTATAGAGAACTGCTCGCCGGGGGCGCCGCGCTGCAGCTGGCCATTTACGCGCAGCTGCGTCGTGTGGTGAGCGGCGCTGTCGAGCTGCCGGTGGCTGGCTATTTTTCCCTCGGCGACGGACGACTGATCGGCACCGAATCCGCACCATCCCTGGTCGATCCCGAATGTCCAATCCAGCGTGAGGGTCTCTCCGAAACTTGGGAGCGGCTCGATGCTACCGCCGATCTGGCCAAGACCCTACTCGGTCAAGGGCGAGTGCTCGTCACTGGCTTGAAGCGCTCCTTGCCGGTAGCCATGCAGGCGCCTCTCGATGACACCCGCCGCCATCTCGAGCTCGACCCGGCGTCGGCCTGCAACTATTGCGACTACTCGGCCTTGTGCGGGCGCAGCTGGGAGGAGCTCGCGTGATGGCCGTCCGAGCAGTGCCGGCGTCAAACTCCGTGGAGAATCTCCATGAAAGTCTCATAGACGATGGACCGGCGCTCCGCGTACACGCAACGCGCCACCGGCTCGGAGCCTTCCGCATACAAGCGCACGAGGACGCGGTACCCTCGAACACGCAGCCTGCAGTAGCCCCCGAGCTCCCCCTCGAGCTGCTTCAGATCTCCTTTCTGGTCAGCGAGGCGGCGCAGCGCCTGCCGCAGGAGCTTGCGGGGCTCAGGCGCCAGCGAGCGCACGAATTTGACGACTTGGGAGTCGAGCTCAACCCGCGTTTTCATCCAAAGCCGACACTGGCAGGTACTTGGCCTTGCCTGCCTGGTCGCGCCGAATTGCCCGCATGGCCTCCGGATTCGCCAGAACCTCTAGCGTCTCGAGCAATGCCTCCATGCGTTCCCGCGGCACGATGTACGCGACGGTTTCCTCATGCCTTTGAACGGCCACGGTTTCCTTCGAGCGCAAGAGCTTTGGCAACTGGGCCTGCGCCTGCGTCACACTCACTGTAGTTTTCAAGATGATTCTACGTAGCATGCCCCAATCCGAATCGCCAACCTCACTCGGCGCCTGCGGGCAACCCGAGTCGCGTTTGACCGCGGCTCCAGCCGTCGGATCAGCGGGCTCCGCCAGCGGCTTGACCCTGATCGGTGCAGGCGCGGGCAGCGGCAAGACTCATCGTCTGACGGGTGTCGTCACCGACGCGCTGGATCCACACGGCGCGCAGCCGATCGCTCTGGGAGGACTCGTAGCCGTCACTTACACACGCAAAGCGGCTGCCGAGCTCGAGGCGCGGATCCGGCGCAGCCTGGTGGCCGCCAATGCCCCCGAGCGAGCTCAGGAGCTGCCGCTGGCCTACGTCGGCACGGTTCACGCCGTGTGTTTGCGCCTGCTCGAGGAGCTCGCCTTGGACGCGGGCTTGTCGCCTCTCGTCGGAGTGATTTCCGGCGACGCCACCCGGGCGCTGCGTCAGGCGCTCGAGTGGGGACTTGATCTCGACTCGAGGACGCGCCTCGAGGAGCTCGCGGGCCAGCTGGAGGTTCGCTGGGATTCGAGGACGAAGCGCTACGACTGGCTCGGCCCTGTGGAGGACATCATGACGCTGGCGCGAAGCAACCGCATCGCGCCATGGGCGTTGCCTGCCATGGCGGAGCGATCCGCCCAACGGCTACTGGGGTTCATGGGCCAAGCTGAGTCCGATGCTGACACGCTGGACGCTAATCTCCTTCGAGCGCTCGACGACGCACAGCGTGCCCTCGGAGACGTCGACGACGGGCAGAAAAACACCCAAGCCGTGCGTGAAACTCTGCAAGCCATGCGAGAGAAGGCTCGGCAGGGGACGCTCGCCTGGTCGCGCTGGATCGAGCTGAGCAAGCTCACTCCCGGCAAGGCAGCCCGATGCGCTGTCGCTCCCCTGATCGAGGTGGCGGCTCGCGTCGATCGGCACCCGCGGTTGCAGGCTCAGATCCACGCCTTCACGCGGGCCGTTTACGAGGCTGCGGCAGCCGGTCTCAGCGCCTACGATTCGTGGAAACAGCAACGGCGGCTGGTTGACTTCGTGGATATGGTCGACCGCGCGCTTAGCTTGATGGACGTGCCGGACGTGAGGCGCGAGCTCGCTCAACGGCTCGAGCTGGTGGTGATCGACGAGTTTCAGGACACGAGCCCCGTACAGCTCGCCTTGTTCGTAGAGCTGCATCGGCTCTCAGGGCGATCCACCTGGGTTGGTGATCGCAAGCAATGCATCTTCGAGTACGCCGGAGCCGATCCCACGCTGATGGACGCGGTGGGTCACTGGGTGCGCTCGGCGCAAGGTCTGACGGGAGTACTGCTCGACAACTGGCGCTCTCGCCCGGAGCTCGTCAGGTTCTGCTCCGTCCTGTTCGCGGCGGCGCTGAAGCGCCACGGCTATGCTCCCGAGGAGGTGGCGATGACACCCCAGCGACCTGCCCCGCCGGCCTTGGCCGCGCTACCGCCGCTCGGTCTCTGGTGGCTCGAGACCAGGAGCCAGGATGCGGATGCCCAGGCCATCGCCGACGGCGTGCGCCGACTGCTCGAAGTGCCGGCGGCCACACCGGTCGTCGACCGCGTGACTCAGGCTGCGCGCCCTCTCGAGCCCGCGGACGTGGCCGTGCTGGTCGCGACCAATGCCGAAGCGGAACGGGTCACGGCCGCGCTGGCTCGGCGTGGTGTTCGCGCCAGCATCGCCCGCGCAGGCCTGCTCGACACGCCGGAGGGGAGCCTGGTCGAGGCGGCGCTCGGTTGCGTAGCAGATGTGCGCGACTCCCGTTCGCGCGCCCTCGTCGAGGCACTCACGGGCTGCGCTGGTGCGAGCCCAGACAGCTGGCTCGAGGCGCTGATCACCGAACAATCGCGGTATCGCGACGCGCGTGAGCGAGGCGAAGCGTTCGAGCCTCGCGAGCCCTCTCCACCCTTGGCGCGCCTTCAGGCGCTGCGAACGGATGCGGAGCTACTGACCCCGTCCGAAACGCTCGAGCGAGTGCTCACCGCGCTCGATCTGCCGAGCCTCTGCGCGCGCTGGCCCGACCCCGAACAGCGCCAGGCCAATCTCGACGCCCTGCGTGCACTCGCCGCACGCTACGAGGCGAAGTGCACGGAGCAGCACGAGGCCGCGAGCAGCGCGGGGTTGCTCCGCTTCTTTGCCGAAGCCAGACGGAAAGTGATGGTGCGCGACGAGGAGCTCGCCTCCGACGACCAACACGTGAGCACAGAGAGCCACGGTGTAACGGTGGCGACGTATCACAAGTCGAAGGGGCTCGAATGGCCAGTGGTGATCCTCGGCAGCCTCGATCGCGGGGAGAGGCGTGACGCATTCGCTGTACTGCCGGCGAGCGATCGGATGAGGTTCGACCCCGCTGATCCGCTCGGCGAGCGCTGGATCCGCTATTATCCTTGGCCGTACGGCGCCCAGCGAACGGCAGCCCTCGCCGCCAAGGTGGCAGCCTCCCCCGAGGGCGTAGCGGTGCGAGAGCGTGAAGCGCAAGAGCGCGTGCGCCTGCTCTATGTGGGCTTCACGCGCGCCCGAGATCATTTGATCCTCGCGGTGCGCCTCGGAAAAGCGGGCCCCAAGTCGGCGTGGCTCGACGAGCTTTGCGACGCCAAAGGCCAACCCTTGATTTCGCTGCCCGCCGGAACGGACGAGAGCGTCAGTGCCCCGGTCGAGATTCGCGGCACGGAGGGTGGGACGGAGGGCGTGTCTCATCGCATGTCCGCGCGGGTCTGGTCACTCAGCGGCGGAAGCGACGAGCCGATTCGGCTTCCCAAGGCGGACGTGCGACGTTGGTTCATCCCGGCGCAGCGCGCGCACGGGGACACGACTCGTTATTGCATCGCTCCTTCCAGTGCTAGCCTCGACTGGCGGGGTCTCGAGCTCGGCGAAGCCGACGAGCCAATGAACACCGGGCCGCGCCTTGCGCTGGGCAGCAGGAGCCCAAAGGACTGGAGCATCGTCGGAGACGCCCTGCACGCTTTTCTCGCGGCGGATCTCCCCGCGCTCACGCACGAACGGCGACTCGAAGTGGCCCGCCGCCTACTCGGCGCCTCGCACCTGCTCGCGCTGCTCGAACCGCACGCGCTGCTACGTGCAGGCGACCAGCTGCGCCGCTGGGTGGATTTGCAGTGGCCGGGAGCGATTTGGCATCGCGAGCTGCCGGTGTGCGGCCTAATTCGAAGCGCCGAGGGCCAACGGCGCATCGAGGGCACGATTGATCTCCTGCTCGAAATCCAAAACGGCGTCGTCCTCATCGACCATAAGAGCTACCCGGGGGCGCGCAGCACCTGGCGTGACAAGGCGCAGGAGTTCGTCCCGCAGCTGGCGGCGTACGCCGAGGTCCTGCGCATGGCGGGCAAAACCGTGCTGAGCCAGTGGATCAGCTTCGCCGTGGCCGGCGGAGTCGTTCAGATCCGAGAGCGCGCGAGAGTTTTTCAGGATGCGGCCGTAGCCCAGGCTGGAGGCACATGACTGGGAAAGAAGACGCTGAAGCAGCGATGGATGAGGCCAACTCTGCAGAGCAGACCCCAAACGGCGAGGCCGCCTCCGCTCGAGCAAAACCGCTGCGCCGGCCCTTGCCCGTCCTACCGGAAGCTCTGACGCTGGTCCCCGCACGCATGCTCAACGAAGTCATGTACTGCGAGCGCCTCATGTACCTCGAATGGGTCCAGGGAGAATGGGCAGACAACGTCTTCACGGTAGACGGCCAGGCCGTTCACCGACGCGTCAACGAGGAAGCAAAGACCCTGCGAGAGGCCAAGGCGCCCGAAGGGGACGAGCCAGAAGCACAGGGCGACGAAAGGCCCTACGAGGCCCGTTCGGTGTGGCTGTCTTCGGAGAAGCTCGGGATAACCGCAAAGATCGACCTCGTCGAAGTCGATGGCACCGAAGTCGTGCCCGTCGAGTACAAGCGCAGTGGGCGCCCCGACGTCCCGGGCGGCGCCTACCTCCCCGAGCTCGTCCAAGTCTGCGCACAAGTCCTGCTCCTGCGTGAACACGGCTACAACTGCACGCACGGGGAAATTTACTACGCAAAAGATCGCCAGCGCGTGACTCTCGACATCAGCGACTGGCTCGTCGAGCAAACGCTGGCGGCCGTCGAGCGAGTGAGAACACTGGCGAAAGCGGGCGTTCTGCCACCGCCCCTCGATGACAGCCCGAAATGCCACGGCTGCTCGCTGGTGGGCATTTGCTTACCCGACGAGACGCGTGCCCTTGCCCAAGAGCCGCCCCCAGAGCCCCTCGAGCTCGAGGACCATCCCTCGTTCGATGTCGGCGACGACCCCTGGGGCCTCGCGGTCGGGATCAAGCGACCGGTGCGGCGCCTCTTCCCGGCTCGGGACGACAAGTTGCCTGTCTACGTCCAGGCACAAGGGGCCATGCTGAAGCTCAGCGGTGAGCGCTTGATGGTCCAGAGCAAGGACGAACCCGTACGCCCAGCGCGCCTCAGCAACACTTCGCACGTGGCGCTCTTCGGAAATGTCCATGTGACGACCCCGACGATCCGGCGCCTCCTCGATCGAGGCATCCCCCTCCTCTTTTTCAGCTACGGCGGCTGGTTCGTCGGACAAGCCATCGGTCACGATTCAAAGAACGTCGAGCTCCGTGTAGCGCAGTACCGAGCCAGCCAAGATCGCGAGCAATGCGCGAAACTAGCGAGGGGCTTCATCGCCTCGAAAATCCTGAACTGTCGCACCTTGCTGCGCCGCAATCACGCGACCCCCAATGCCGTCGCCCTGTCCGAGCTGAAACAGCTAGCGCGCAAGGCGCGGGCTGCGCCATCCATCGAGTCGCTGCTCGGCATCGAGGGGACCGCCGCACGACGCTATTTTGGCGAATTTACGGGCATGCTCAAAGGGGCCGACAAGGACTTCGATCTGGAAGGCAGAAACCGACGCCCGCCCCGCGACCCCGTCAATGCGCTCTTGTCCTTCTGCTATTCCCTGTTGTCCAAGGAGCTCGCCCTCGCCATCCGAGCGGCAGGGCTGGACGGCATGCTCGGCTTCTATCACCAACCACATTTCGGTCGCCCCTCCCTAGCCTTGGACTTGATGGAGGAGTTCCGGCCGGTCATCGCAGACTCGGTCGTCATCGGGGCCATCAACAACGGCGTCGTGCAGAAAGATGACTTCGTCCGCGCGGCAGGGGCGGTAGCGCTCACCCAGCCCGCTCGTAAACGACTCATCTTGAGCTTCGAACGGCGGATGGATCAACTGGTGACTCATCCCGTGTTCGACTACCGCATCAGTTACCGGCGAGTACTCGAGGTGCAAGCACGGCTCCTGAGCCGCGTCATCCTCGGTGAGTTGCCGAGCTACCCTGAATTCCGCGTACGTTGAGGAACTCCCCATGCGCCACACCTATATCGTAACCTACGATATCTGCGACCCGAAGCGCCTGCGCAAGGTCTACAAGCTGATGCTAGGCTGGGGAGATCACCTCCAGCTCTCCGTGTTCCAATGTGAGCTCAATTTACGCGAAGTGATCGAGCTCCGAGTGGAGCTAGCGCGCGTGATGCGGCACACGGAGGACCAGGTGCTGTTCGTCGACGTCGGCACGGTCGAGGGCCGCGGCGCGGATTCCATTACGTCGCTAGGCCGTGCGTACGTGGACCTAGAACGCGTGGCCATCGTGGTCTAATAAGAGACGTAAGTGCGAATCGCTTTATGATCCCTGGTCGCCAGAGTATACTCAGCGAGTCCGCTGCGAGCGGTTCGGTGCGCCAGAAACCACCCGAGGCGCTCGCAGGGGTCGCAGGTCTTTGAAATCCAAAGAAATCCTCATGGCAGCGTTGACAGTTCGGCACCGACCTCAAGCCCGAAAGCGCTTGGCAACATCTACCCAATCGCAACCTGGTCCGTATCACCGCGAGTTTTCTGGACTCCTGGTGGACGACTCTCCGTCGCGTTCACGCGGCGGCCCCATTGAAGCGATGCTCTTGAATGACATGGGTTCCTCGGGTGGTTGGCTCTCCGTCGCGTTCACGCGGCGGCCCCATTGAAGCACTCAGCCCCTCTTTCTGGGCCATCTCCAGTGTCCTGCTCTCCGTCGCGTTCACGCGGCGGCCCCATTGAAGCGCTTCAGCGGGCGACACGCGAAGTCGCCGCGCGCTCGCTCTCCGTCGCGTTCACGCGGCGGCCCCATTGAAGCGCGAGGTGGGCATTGTGCTTTTGTCCGGTCCACACCTCTCCGTCGCGTTCACGCGGCGGCCCCATTGAAGCGCGACCCCAGGCAAAGGCATTACACACCTCCGATATAACTCTCCGTCGCGTTCACGCGGCGGCCCCATTGAAGCGGACTGGTCGATGAGACGCAGTACACTGCCGACAAGGCTCCTCTCCGTCGCGTTCACGCGGCGGCCCCATTGAAGCCTGGCGATGTCGCGCTTCGCCTTGTAGACGAACCGCCTCCCCGTCGCGTTCACGCGGCGGTCCCATTTGGAATCACCGTGAAGGAGACAGCGCGAATGGCCCAGGGCCAGCTGTTTGACTGGTGCATGCATACGTCTAGCTGCTTGGTTCTGGCCTGCCGAAGGGCTTCTCGCGTGACCTGCTCGCTCTGCCGCGCTTACCCAGCCCAAGCGCCACCGAGACACGGACGTTCATGGAGCGAAACCGGGAAGCATTCGCGGGATCGGGGGTCGGTTGGGCCGACGCGCAAATCCTCATCACTGCCGCCAAGGCTGGGGCTCGATTGCACAGCACGGATCGCTCCGTGCGTAAGGTTTGTCGCTCGGTTGCTGTCATCTTGGCCTGAGTACGGGTCGCTGCCCCAGCCCGGCGCGCTCTTTCCGAGCGATCAACTTCCCTGCTGCTCTCGCCGAGCGCACGCCCGACCAGTTCCAACGCGCACGTGTGAAAGCGCCGCGGTGGGCGCACCTTGGGTCTTTCACGACAGATTCTCGCTCAAATCCGTCGCGAACCTTGCGCGCTACGGCTCGAGGCGCATTAGGATGCGGCATGTCTCGGGTTCTGGTCACTGGATCGGCGGGTGCGATCGGCCTGCCCGTGTGTCGGGAGCTGGCTCGGCGCGGCCACGAGGTGCGTGGGCTCGATCGCGTGCGGACGCCCGAGCTCGAAGACAGTGTCAGCGTCGAGCTCGAGGATCGCGCGGGGGTGCGCGAGGCGATGCGCGGCGTGGACTGCGTCGTGCACCTGGCGGCGGAGCCAAACGACGCGGACTTTGCGATCCTGGCGGGGCCGAACGTGCTCGGCTTGTTTCACGTGCTGGATGGGGCTCGGCAGGAGGGCGTTCGGCGCGTCGTGCTCGCCAGCTCGATCCAGGCGCTGGGAAAATGGTGGAGCCAGGAGCGCGCGGAGCCGGCGCTCGCTGCCGATTCGAGCCCGCTCAACCATTACGCCCTCACCAAGGTATGGGCCGAGCAGATGGGGGAAATGTACTCGCGATGTTACGGCCTGAGCGTGATCGCCGTGCGCGTGGCGTTCATGGTGCGTAACCTCGAAGAGGCGCTGCGTCTGAGGCAACAAAGGCTCTTCGACGTTTACCTCAGCCGCGGGGATGTCGGGCGCTTCTTTGCTCTCTCTGTTGAAGCGCGAGGCGTGGACTTTGCGGTCCTGTACGCCGTGGGTCGCGGGGGCGAGCGGCTGCTCGACATGGAGGCTCCGCGCCGGCTCATCGGCTTCGAGGCGGCCGATCGTTGGCCGGACGGGCTCGGTTTCGAGGTCCCCGAAGGCTGAGCCTCGACCCCGGGAATGCGGGAGAAGGGCGTAAAGCTCTTCTCTTCCGCCCGGCAGATACCGGGCCGTCCTTTGCCGCCTATCTCGCGGCAGTCGGGCGACGCTTGCACCGTCATGCACACCTCCCGCCGCACACCGCCGTCGAGGAACGTGAGGCCGTTCCCCACCAAGTCATCAGCGTCGTGTGGAGCAGGCTCGGTGAGCGCCAAATCGCGACGTCGTCTCCGCCGATCTCTAACCGGGCTCGCTTCTCGGTGGCAACTGGGCCGAGGTCCTCCGTGAAGTCGGCGGGTACTCGTTCAACGCTCGCCGAATGCTGATCGGTCGCTCGATGGGTCGCGCGAGCGAAGGTCAAATGAAGGAGATACAATACAAACCCCGCGCGAGGAACATCCCAGACGTGCGGGCAGGCACCGCCTTCTTCGCCTTCGAGAATCCCCCCTGCGCCAGGCAAGCTATTCCTCGAGCTCGGCACAGCTACTGCGATCACCACCCGCGCCTCCGGGGTGCTCGACCCAGCTCCCGAAACCCCATCAATGGTGCTAGGAGACGTTGCGCAGTTGCCACGTCAAATGGTAGCGAACGTGCCGACGAGGGGCGGGCATATATTTCATCGGTCGAGGTGGGGCAACGCGCAACCGGCCCACCATTTTTGAGACTTCCGCTAGAAGCTAGATTGGAGACCGAAATGGCGAACAGAAGCAGGCGGCATTCGCGAAGCCGGGTTGGGCCTTTGACGTGCACAAGGGTGTCCGTGATATGCCTGTTGGCGATACTCACCGCATGTGAGGGCAAGCGCAGGCACTTCATCGACACCGAGACGCTTCAGGGCTCACAAGACGGAAGCGGCGATTCGGGCCCACGCGCTCTGGAATCTGACAAAGCCGCGTCGGAACCAACGCGAGAATCATCACCCAATATCAATCGCGGCTACGGCGGAGCGCGCGTAGGAGCTGCTGGCGCCGAGGAGTTTGACGCTGGGACACGAAATCCGAACGATGATTCGGGAAGTGTCGGCTGCGTCAGCGGCTCCAGCGAACCGTGCGGGCCGACCGTCGCCGTAGGGATCTGCAAATTTGGCACGCGCACTTGCACCGAGTCAGAGTGGAGCGAATGCAAAGGCGCCGTTTTTCCGCAACAGCGCGACTGTGGCTCCTCAGAAGACCACGACTGCGACGGACAGCCCGACACTCTCGGTGACGACGTATGCCGCTGTGTCCCTGGAAGCGTGGAGCCTTGTGACGAGCATGCCGGCCGCGACGGCCGCGGCCCCTGTCGAGCAGGTCAGCGTAGCTGTGTCACGGGTGAAGGTAACCTCACGAGCGACTGGAGCGCTTGCGAAGGCGCTGTCGGTCCCGCTGCGGACGACTCATGCACGGCAGCTGGTGACGACAGCAACTGCAATGGAGCCCCGAACGGAGGATGTTCTTGTATCGAGGGGGAGACCGTGTCCTGCGGTCCAGACACCAATGATGGAATTTGTGAACGCGGCATTAGCACTTGTGTGAACGGCTCGTTTTCACAATGCCAAGGCGCAGTGTTTCCGGCCCGGCGTGACTGCCGCTCAGCGCAAGACAACGACTGTGATGGTCGGCCCGACAACACCGTCGATAGCACATGCACCTGCATCATCGGCGATGTTGAGGCGTGTAGCACCCACGCGGGTCGGGACGGCAATGGGCCTTGCCAGGCCGGACAACGGCAATGCGATGCGGGTGCAAATAACGTCACCAGCAGGTTTGGTGCCTGTTTTGGCTCGGTGGGTCCGGCTGCAAACGATTCATGCACTACGCTGGGCGATGATGCCAATTGCGACGGGACGCCTAACGGCGCATGCCAATGTATTGCGGGCCAGGGCAACCGTCCGTGCAGTCAGGACGCCAACGCATCCCTTTGCAACGCGCAAGGGCAATGCGTCCCGTGTCAACAGAATGCTCATTGTTCATTGCTAAGTGGAGGGCGCAGGTTCTGCGATCGGGGGCGGTGCATCCTGCCTCCATTCTGCGGCGATGGCATCGTGAATGGCAACGAAGTGTGCGATGGCGGCGCGTCAGGTTCCACCGCCCTCGGAGCGTGCAGTCCCGAATGCACGGGATTCTATCAGAAGAAGTTCTTCAGCCTGACATCCAATAGCTACGGAACCAACTTAGGCGGAATCCGCGGAGCCGATGCAATTTGCGGAGATGAGTTCGGCGCGGGCTGGAAGGCACTTCTGGTGGGCGGTGCCAGGCGGGCAACGGTTACGCCGTTCTCAGGCGATGGGCAGCAGGACTGGGTCATTGACAAGTATACTCATTACTTCAACGATCAGGATCAACTCGTCTGGCGGACGGACAGCGTCTCGTTACTCGCCGTTGGCAGGGGTGGTCGACAGAACCTCTTTGCCCAGCTCTTCGATGGTGCAACGTTTGGTGGCCCCTATGCCTGGAGCGGATACGAAGGCGATTGGACGACTCAAGCAGATGGCAATGATGCTGGTGGCACCTGCCTAGGATGGACGTCGACGGACCTCCTAAGAGGAGCAAGCTTCATCGCAGGGCCTAGCTTCACTAGACCCGATCTAACGTACCTGAGCACGTCATGCGGTTCGACGATTCAGCGTCTTCTATGCGTAGAGCAGTAGGCTCGGCGTCGAGTGATTTCGCGCCCTGGTTGCGCTGGGCCTCGGCACCCGCCGCCTCACTTGCCTGCAGGCCGCGCCGCAACGCTGAGCAGCGAATGGGGAGCTCCCGAGCCCGCGCTCCTTGCAACGTGTAGAGCGCGGACGGCAAGCTTGCACGGGCGCACCAGATGCTGTCGCGCATGCCGGGCTTGCGGAGTCAGCTACTCCGAACGTGCAAGCTGCAAATTTCCACGACTTTTTTGTTTTGTGCCGTCCGCTCGCTGTGAAGCTTCTCCCGGCCTTGCAACACAAAATTGTGGCATAAGTCTGGCCTCTATCACGTTCGTCTCACTCGACCCTGCTCTGCGTTCCCCAATCGAGGTTGTTCATGTTGCCGCGCCCTTTGTTCGTTCCTCTTGCCTGCCTCGGGTTATCCTCGTTGGCCGTGGCGCCCGCCGCCCAAGCGCACATTCGGTTGCTGGACCCCGTAGCACGTTACGACGTCGTGGGCGAAACGGGCATCAAATCCTGTCCCTGCGGCCTGGGCAGTAGCAACCGGATCTGCAACGTAGCGGTCGACGGCTCCGACCCCGATCGCTCGACCCGCGTCAGGCGCGCTGAGGCGGGGTCCACCATCACCCTGCGTTTCGTGGAATCGATCGATCACAGCGGAAGTTTCCGCGTCGCGTTTGATCCGGAGGGCGCCGACGTCGCGGACTTCAACGCTAACATACTGGTACCTATCGTGCCGGACCCCCCCGGCGGAGCCGGAAACGTCGGTGAAGGGAACATCTGGGAGATCGACGTCGAGCTCCCAGACATGACCTGCAGCCAATGCACCCTGCAACTGATCCAGGCGATGCACGGCGACATGGTCAACCCCGTCACGGACCCGACCAACACCTCGTCCTACTATGCATGCGTGGATCTGGAGCTCGTGCCTCGCGGTACACTCGATGATATGGGTGGGACCGCGGAGCCAGAAGCAGGCGATCCGGGCCCCATGGGCACCCCCGACGACCCCATGCCTGCCGCGGAGGCCCCCGCGGGCTCCAACCCTGGCGCCATGGGTTCGAACGGCGGCAGCATGGGCTCGAGCGGTAGCAGCATGAATTCGAGCGGTGGCGCCGCGGGCTCGAACCTGGGCTCCGCGCCGGCGATGGCCGCCGACACGACGTCGAGCAACGCGGTCGCGATGCTGGGCAACGGCGTGGGCACGGGGAATGTCGGCGCTCCCGCCACCAGCCCCATGGGCAACTCGCAGAGCCCTGGCGGGCTCATCAACATCCCGGCGCAGGGCAGCGACGCGAGCTCGACTTCTTCCGGCGGGTGTGGCCTCGGCACCGAGCGCACCAGCGGCAGCAGCGTTCTCGCCGCCGTGGGTCTGCTCTCGGCGCTCTCCGCGGGCAGGCGGCTTCGGCGCAGGCGTTAGCGCGCCGGCAGCTCAAGGCTCGAGCAGCACCAGCGCCAGCGTCATGACCAGGTGGGGCCCGATCAGCATCGTCACGGCGAAGGCCGCATAACGGAAGAAGCTCGGCAGAGCGTAGCCCGAACGTTCGGCGATGGCCTTCACCATCAGGTTGGGCCCGTTTCCGATGTACGTCGTCGCGCCCATGACGACGGTGCCGGCGCTGATGGCGGCCAGCGCGAGCGGCTGGATGCCCGCCACCAGATCCGGCTGCCCTTCACCGAGCCCCCGCGCCAGGGCCGCGAAGGCGGCATATGTCGGGGCGTTATCGAGAATCGCCGACAGAGCGCCCGATGCCCAAAAAAGCTGCCAGCTCTGCCGGATGGGCAGACTCGGTGCGATGGCGGCGAGGCCGATTTCGATCGGCACGAGGCAGGCAAATAAACCAAAGAAGAGGACGCCCACCTCGATGATAGGGGTCAGCGAAAATTCGTTCAGCTGATGGACCGCGCGCGGCGTCCCGAAATACGAGGCTGCGGCCAGGCCGAGCAACGCCGCCTCGCGCAGCATGGGCGGCAAGAACACCGCCCCTATCACCGCCACCAGGCAGGCGATGTTGCGGCGGCCGCGCACCACGAGAGGGGAGCGCTCGATGCGATCCCGCGCCAGGTCCTCGCCCGCTTCGCGCGCGTGCGCACGCCGATCGACGAGGTATAAGCCGAGAGCCGCGCTGCCGACGTACAACACCCACACCGGGAGCAGCCGCAGCGTCCAGAAGAAAGGCACCCCCGCGACAAAGCCCACGAGCAGCGGCGGGTCACCAAGCGGCGTCAAGAGACCGCCCGCGTTGGCCACCGCCAGGATGAAGAATGGGACGATATGAGCGCGATGCTGCCGCTGGGAGTTGGTGCGTAGCAACGGACGGATCAGCAGCATGCTGGCGCCCGTCGTGCCGATCACGCTCGCGAGCAGTGAGCCGATCAGCAAAAACCGCGTGTTCGTCCAGGGCGTCGCCTCGAAATCACCTGTCGTGTACACGCCGCCCGCCGCCACGAACAGCGCGCCGAGCGTCGCGATGAAGGTCACGTACTGGGACGCCGAGTGCAGCACCTCCGCGCCGCGACCGTTGAAGGCGAGGTGCGCGATGACGGGTGTAGCAGCGAACGCGATGAGGAGCGCCTGAACCCACGGGCGCTGCCACCAGCTCGGGATGACCAGCGGCAGGAGGGCCATCGCCAGCACCAGCGCGCCAAATGGCAACATGGTCCAAACCGGCGGCAGCTCCTGCGGCACGGCGCGCCTATAACACGCCGAGGGCGTGCCAATTCTTCTTTCGCCCGCAATGTGTCGGCAGCGTGCAGCGTGAGCCGCTCCCGGAGGCGGGGCCGGCGCCTCCGACCCGTATCACTCGGGAAACGGCCCGGAAAGATTCCCAGCCGATCCTTGCTGCTAACGAATTACCGATGTCGAAAAAATGTGTCCTGGCGCTTGCGGGAGCAGCGCTGCTGCTGCCGAGCCTCGCTCTCGCGGAGGACGGCCCGACCACCGCGGATCTGAAGATCGCGGTCGACACCGTCTGGGTGCTGTCGACCGCGTTCCTGGTGTTTTGGATGAACGCCGGGTTCGCGCTGCTCGAGTCTGGGTTTTGCCGCCGCAAGAACACGGTCAATGTGCTCGCCAAGAATTTCGTCGTCTTCGCCATCACGACGCTGATCTACTACTGTGTCGGCTTCGGGTTCATGTTCGGTGCGGGCAACGGCTTCATCGGCCTCGAGGGCTGGTTCGTGCCCGACGACGCGGCGAGCTTCACGTCGCTCTCGTGGACGAACGTGCCGATCGCGGCCAAATTTTTCTTCCAGCTCGTTTTTGCCGGAACCGCAGCCACCATCGTGTCCGGCGCGGTGGCAGAGCGCATCCACTACGGCGCGTTCATCATCTTCAGCGTCGTGATGGGCGCCATCATCTACCCCATCGGCGGCCACTGGGTTTGGGGCGGCGGGTTTCTCGGCACACACGGTATGTTGGACTTTGCTGGCTCGACCGTGGTGCACTCCATCGGGGGTTGGGCGGCGCTGTCTGGCATCCTGTTTCTGGGCCCCCGGATCGGGAAATACTCCAAGGAAGGCAAACCCAACGCCATCCCGGGTCACAACATGACGAGCGCTACGCTCGGGACCTTCATCTTGTGGTTAGGCTGGTTTGGCTTCAACCCCGGCTCGACGATGGCGGCGAATCCGACGGCGATCTCGCACATCGTCCTGACGACGAACCTGGCCGCGGCGGCGGGCGCGCTCGTGGGCACGCTGTATACGTGGTTTCGCGTCGGCAAACCGGACCTTGGCCTCACCTGCAATGGCTGCCTCGCCGGGTTGGTGTCGATCACCGCGCCCTGCGCCTTCGTCTCGGGACCGGTCTCGATCGTGATCGGCGCCATCGCCGGCATCATCGTGGTGGAAGGCGTGATGATGTTCGACAACCTGAAGCTCGACGACCCCGTCGGGGCTACTAGCGTGCACCTCCTGAACGGAGTGTTCGGCACGCTATGTGTCGGTCTGTTTGGGGACACCGAGGTGGCCAAGGCCATCGCCGGCGTGGACCTCCCATCTGACGGGTTGCTGCTCGGTGGCGGCCCGGACCAGCTCCTCATTCAGCTGCAAGGGGTGATCCTCGTTGGGGCGTTCGCTTTCGGCTCTTCGTCCCTGACCTGGTGGTTGATCAAGCGGAGCATTGGCATCCGCGTGTCGTCGGAAGCGGAGGAGCTGGGCCTGGATCGCTCGGAGATGGGCATGGAGGCGTACCCGGACGAGATGCCGCGCGGGGCGCTGCTCGCGAGCTCCGCTCCCGTCATGGGCGCAGCGCCCGTAGCGCGCCCGCGCACGATGTTTTGAAAGGGGACGCCCAAAAGGGACCGGTGGTACGAGTCGCGCGAGCCAACGTGCGCATGCCCGTTGCATCAACTGCGCAAAATATATGGCAAGGCGCCGCTCGAGGAGCCCGTGAAGCGCTGCCCGACACCCCGCTCGAGATCCACCCGGCGCGCGTCGTGTCGTGCAATTCATGGCGTTTCCACCGACAGCTCGATCGGCCCACATCGGAGCTGCTGACAGCGCCTGAACACCCGGCACGAGCCTTGCTTGGCGATGGGGGCATGCGTACAGATTGTCAGTTCAAATTTAGAAGGTTAGTGCTGGGTGTGCTCAGCGCGACGACATTGAGCATTGGCTGCACGAGCCCGGGGCAGGAAACCGATGAGGTCGCCTCGGACGATGTCGCGGAGGCGAGTGAAGAGGTCGGCACACTCGAACAGACGCTGTGCGAGAACACCGGCGGCACCAACGCCGTGATGACCGCGCTGGCCGTGGCCGCAGGGCGCGAGCTGCGACGCTGGAAGCCGGAGACGGACTTCCGCTGGAACACGACCACGGGTCGGCTCGAGCTGACCGCCACGGGCTCGGCGCGCTGCGGGGCGAGCAGCAGCACCTGTGTCGACACCTGGAATACCGTGAACACGACCTGCGCACAGCAAAAGAGCTACGGCAACTGCACGGCGAGCTGGATGGGCACGCAATGCCAGGCCACCTGTGGCCAGTGCACCTCGACATCGGGCGGCGGGGGCAGCTGCGCCAACACCCAGGCTCTGCTCGACATGCAGAAGCCCGAGGCGAATGGCAAGGTTACATTCCCGGGCAACATCACGCTCGACACGGCGCAGCTCAAGACCAAGCTGCAAGCCGCCTGGAACGATCAGATGTCTTGCAACTCGTCCGGTGCTTGTAACGCCCCGGCCCATGACCTCAAGTACGATCACGTGGAGTCCGGCTCCTGCGACAAGAAGTTCTTCTTCGATCCCTTCAAGGAGGGCACGACCACGTTTCTCTCCAGCACGAGCGCCGCGACCTTGGCAAACAAGCTCAAGTTCGTGGGTTATCCCTCGAACAAGATGCTGAACTTCTACATGCGGGACGGCAAGGTCTCCGTCGATCCCACGTACGGCCTGAACGAAGGCGTCACGACCACGACCGGCAGCTGCGACGCCGCGTGCACCAAATTCAGCTCGGTCAGCATCGCCGGCGCTTGCTGTAGCTGCAATGGTGCCACAAAGAAGTTCGTCAAATCGGCGTTCAGTCCTACGGTTTACCTCTGCGCGGGCTGATCCCACGCTAGGCTCAGCTGCTCGCACTCGCGCTCGCGCTCGATGCGCGCCGCCAGGCGCCTCGCATCGAGCGCGCCCACGGGGTCACGGCCTCAGACCTTCGAGCTTGCTCCAGGCGCTCTCGCATGCCGCGGCGCAGGGGCCCGACAAGACTGAGCCGCCGCCAGCCACAAGCGATCGGCTCGGCGCGCGGAGCAAGACTTCCCGGATTGCGGTGAGCCGTGCTGCCTGGTACGCCTCGAGGAGATGTTAGCGGGGCTGAAGGCCATCTCGAGCTCGCTCAGTGGCCACTACTGGACGCTCGAGCCTTTCATCCCTGCGTGGGCCTCGTTTCGAACGCGCGCTCGCCGCGTCGACTCTTCCTTCAGCAGCGCAGCACCGGTCGAAGCCGCCGCTCGGCCCTGGTCAGGCTCCGCCGAGGACGCGCGCTTTGGGCGTGTCTACCTGAGCGGGCAGCTGAACGTTCCTCTGGGGGCGACCCGCTTGCTGCTGGCGGTGCACGGCCTCGGTGGCAATAGCGAGAGCCAGTATTTGAAACGCCCAGTGCGCGCAGCGGCCTCGCTCGGCTGGGCTTGCCTACGGCTCAACATGCGGGGCGCTGACGGCAGCGGGGAAGATTTTTATCACGCGGCGCTCACCGCGGACCTGCACGCCGCGCTGGCGAGCCCCGAGCTCAGCGCCTTCAACGACATTTACGTCCTCGGTTACTCGCTCGGCGGGCATCTGGCACTTCGCTTCGCCGCCGAGGCGCACGATCCGCGCGTGCGCTCTGTCGCCGCGGTGTGCTCACCACTCGATCTGGCACGTTCGGCGTCGGCCATCGATCGACCCTTCAGCTTGCCGTACCGGCACTACGTGTTGCGCCGCCTGAAACAAAGCTACGCGGAGGTGGCACAGCGTCGTCGCGCCCCCACGCCCCTCACCACCGTGCTGCGCGTGCGCTCGATTCGCCACTGGGACGCCTGCACGGTCGTGCCCCGCTATGGCTTTGAGAGCACAGCCGACTACTACGAGCGCGCCAGCGCCATGGGTCGCCTCGGCGCGCTACGCGTCCCGGCTCTGCTGGTAAACGCGGAGCACGATCCAATGGTGCCCGCCGAGACCGTGCGCCCGGCGCTCGCTAACCCTCCCCCGCGCCTCGACGTGCGCTGGTTGAAAGCCGGAGGCCACGTCGGCTTCCCCCTCGACGTCGACCTCGGTGAAAGAGCCCCCCGGGGGCTCGAACGGCAGATCATGAGCTGGCTGTCGAACGCGACGTCTTGAGATGGGCTGCCGTGTGCTTGTTGGAAGATGCGTTTTTGGCTTTGACAAACGCTCCCAACATGACGGAGCAAGCTACTCTGCCGCCGCTGGCGCGGAAGGGCGAACAGGCCAATCCGGAACGTCAACCTCGAGCTCGTGACTCGATGTGGCGCCAACTCGAATGGGGACGGTCAACGCCGAATGCCTCAACATTCAGTGACACCTATCAGTTACTACGTATCTGTTGGCACGTCCATTCGCGAACGGCGTGCTGGCCCTGCGGGGGCAAAGCCCGCTGAGCTTGCGCACGGCCATGACGTGATCTGTTTCCTTCGGCACTGCTGAACTGCCTACGCACCTCGGGACAATCGACCGAATTCCTCTCGCCGCCACCTTTGCAGAAGTAGGGGCCTGAGCGTCATCGTGATCTGATAACGGTTGTACGCTGGCGACTCCGCGCCAAGGGGGGCGTGCGGTCGGAATTGACGCCGGCCGAAGCTCGAGGAGTCATCGCCGGGGGGCGCGTGCGCTCCGTTGCCACTGCACGTGCGAACCTCGCTACACTCGCGACGCAGGTCAGCACTGGCGTATCTGACGTCGGCAGTCGCGCGCTCGGCGTTCAAGGCGAATGCACGTGGAGTGCCGAGCCCGAAGCCGACCAAGGCATCGCGCGCGCCTGTCCTGGTAACGCCGGTCTCCTCGATGGGCTCAGCCAGCGATTCTCTCCGTACGTGGTCCGCGGATTCCACATTGCTGGTCCGGAGTTCACGGATGTGTACCTCGGTGCGCTGGGGCGAGGCGTGATTCGGCTGGGTAACGGCGGGCAGATTCCGGAGGCGATCCTCGCAGCCAGCACGGGGGCTATGGGTGCTTTGACGACAGACGTCAACTTCGTCTACTTCGTCGATGGCTCAAGTGCGACGACCACCTGTACCGCAAATGGGACGTTGTCTCGCGTAACCAAAGGGGGCGAGGGACGCGTGCAGCTTTCGTCCGCTCAATCCTGCTTCGCCAAGCTCGCGGTCGACAACAACGCGATTTATTGGAGCAACTTTCAGAGTGGCCAGATCATGAAGCTCGCCAAACCTCAGCAATGATTGCGATAAGCTAGCCGGCCGCTGAGCGCCCCGCCCAACGCTTAGGGCCTGGTTGCGATCGTACTGGCTAGTCAATGTTGTGCATAAGCACGCCTGGTGCCGCCGAAAGGGGCGGCCGCCGCTGGCTACGCGCCAAATGACTCGGGGTGCAATGCGTGAGGCTCGGCCGACCTCTCACCGACGCGCCCGTCCCCTCCCCGCAACGACACTGCGCCCGCCCGACGTCATGCCGGGCGGGCGCGTTTTTTACTTTTGCCGCGCGCTCACGCGATCGGCATGGGCGCGCCTCGCCGCGATTTAGCGGCGCCAGCTAGCGGTGCGCGCTCCGGGCGAGGGCCGCTCGAGCTCGTAACGGGAGAGCACTCCGTCACGGTTGCGGTCGAAGCTCGCGAAGGTGTAGCGCAGCGCGGATTCATGCTCTCGGAACGAGACGCGGCCGTCTCGGTTCTGGTCCTCTCGCTGGAGCTTGACACGAGCGACCTCGCGGCGAGAAAGCACGCGGTTGCGGTCGCGATCCTCGCGCCGGAACTCGACTCGCCCGCGGTCGAGGGCTTCGCGTAGGGTGACGCGGCCGTCGCGATTGAGGTCCGAATGCCGGAGCTCCGACGCCTCGGCGTAGCCCCTGCGCGAGGCTGGCTGTGGTGGCGGCTGAGCGCGCCGACCGTGGTCGGCGTCCGCATACGGCCCGCGGCGGGCGTCGTGTCCGTGGGAATCATGAGCCAGCGCCTGGCTGCTCATTGCGGTGACGAGCGCGAAACCGAGCATGGGAAGTTTTGCAAACATGGATGGCCTCCTGGTCGGAGATCCGGCAACTCCGGGTCTCTCGAGACTGTACGCAGCACAGCCCGATACCCGTCGCTCGGTCGGGCATGGGGTGCATCTTTCAGCACAAACTGTCCGCCCGGCGGCACGTAGGGGGCAAATTGCGGCGCTAGCGCCCGCCGTCGGTGTTTTGCAGGGAAGGTCGCGACCGAACCGCGCCAGCGAGCGCAAGGCCCGTTCGTTGCGCCGTGTGCGGCGCTAGCCTTCTCCCCAGCGATCAGCGCTGCGGCGTACCACGAGGATGCCTCGGCCGGCGCTCGACATGTAGACTCGGCCGTACACGTTCGCGTCGCCCACGACGAACTGGCCGTTGGCGAGGCCCCGAGCCCTTGGATCGCCGCCCGTGGAGCGCCGACAAGTCGGGCCATCCCGGGATTTATGACCGTGTCTTTACGGCCAGCGCGTGGCGTATACGACCCACTATCGGGCGCGAGCGGCGTCGCGCTCGGGCGTGGGGGTAGCAGCAAATCGGCTCCCGGACCAAGCCAATTTAGAGCCGCTAAAAATGCGGGCACGCGCTGCGGACGTCCGGGGCAGGCGAGGCAGGTGAGCGCGTAGCACGTTCCTTGCTTCGAGTTGTCGGGCGCGATGTTGGGCTCGGGAGGTGGGCGAGGGTCTGCATCGAACAAGGCGCGCGGGGCCCAGCTGCCCCACGCCCGACATCTGAACCCAACAGCACACGAGGTAAGCGATGAATGAACACACCGACGACGTCTCGAACGACAACTCCGGGTTACCTACCGCCAAGGGCGCCGAGCATGCCAGGAGGAATCCGGACGAATGGGTGACGGGTGATCAGCCGATGACCGAAGGCCAGGCGTCGTACTTGAAGGCGCTCTCGGAAAATACCGGCGAGCACTTCGACAGCGACCTGTCCAAGGCAGACGCCGCCAAGCGCATCGAGGAGTTGCAGCACAAGAGGCGCGGAGGGCGACCAAAGCGTAGCGTGGAGAGTGAGCAGACGGACGGCTGAGCCCGCTCGCCTGCCCTAGGCGCGTATCACGCCGTCGGCAGCCGCTCTGCGGCGCGGACGACGGCGTCGGCCGTGATACCGAGCTCCTTCATGACCTCGCCCCCAGGACCTGAGAGCCCGAAGCGGTCGATGCCGATAGCGATGCCGTCGAGGCCAACGTACGGGGCCCAGGTGGACGGGACACTGGCCTCAATCGCGATCCGGCGCCGACAGCTGCTCGGTAGCACGCTCTCCCTGTAGCTTTGCGGCTGGCGGTCGAAGCGCGCAAAGCAAGGGAGGCTGACGACGCGTGTGCCGGCCCCGAGCCGCTTCGCTGCCTCGAGCGCGTGCTGAAGCTCGCTGCCCGCAGACAGCAGGATCAGGCTGAGTGGCGCCGACTCTCGCTGGGCGATGTACGCGCCGAGCAGCACGCCTTCGCGCCGAACCTGCGCGGGCACCGCGCTGAGCAGCGGAACCGCCTGGCGCGACAGGGCCAGCAGCGTGGGCCCGTCGGTGCGGTCGAGAGCGGCGACGAAGGCTCCCGCGGTCTCCTCGGGATCGGCGGGGCGGATCACGTCCAGATTCGGCATGACGCGCAAGCCCGGGATCGTCTCCACGGGCTGGTGTGTGGGGCCGTCCTCCCCCACCCCCACGCTGTCGTGAGTAAAGACGTAGATCACCGGCAGACGGCCGAGGGCCGCCAAGCGGATCGAAGGCCGACAGTAGTCGGCGAACACCAGAAACGTCGCCCCGCTGGGCCGAAAGATGCCATGCGCGGCGATGCCGTTCAGGATGGCGCACATGCCATGCTCGCGGATGCCGAAGCGGATGTTCCTGCCCGTGCGGTGCCCCGGCGTGAAATCGTCGCTGCCGGTCTTGAGATCGCCGATGTAGTTGAGCGTCGAGCCGTACAGATCGGCGCTCCCGCCGATCAAGAGCGGGACCTCCCTGGCGAGCGGCTGCAGCACGTCCTGGCCTGCCTTGCGCGTCGCGATCTTGGTATCCGAAGCGAAGAGCGGGATCGCCGCGAGCAGCTGCTTGGGATCGCCCGTCTTCTGCCGCGTAGCCTCGGGCGGCGTCTGCGCGTACGCTCTGGAGACGGCGAGCTCTTTGGCGAGCGCAGGGTTCGCGGTGTTCCAGGCGGCAAACGTCTGGCGCCAGGCCGCGTAATTCGCCCCGAGCTCGCGAGCGTGCTCCGCGAAGAAGGCGCTCACCTCGGGGTCCACGTAATACTTCGTGTCGGGCAGGCCCAGGCCTTTGCGCGCCGCATCGGCGAACTTGGCACCGCCTTCACCATGGGCCTTTTGTGTACCCTCGACCTCCGGGATGCCTTTGCCGATCAGCGTCTTGGCGATGATCAGCTGCGGCTTGCCGCTGCCCGCACGTTTGGCGCGCACGAGCGCGGCCGCGCACACGTCGATGTCGTGGCCCTCGATGGTCTGCACGTCGAAGCCGATCGCCTCGAAGCGCTTGGCGGTGTCCTCGCTCTGCGTCTCCTTGGCCAGCGCGTCGAGGGTGACGGCGTTCGAGTCGTAGATGAGGATCAGGTTGTCTAGCTGCTGGTGGCCGGCAAACGCCAGCGCTTCCATCGCCACGCCTTCTTGCATGCAGCCGTCGCCGGCGAGGCAGATCACGTGATGACTGAAGATTTCGTGCTCGGGCGTGTTAAAGCGCGCCTCTGCCATCTTGCCTGCTACGGCCATCCCCACGGCGTTGCCCACGCCTTGCCCGAGCGGCCCGGTCGTCGTCTCCACGCCGCTCGGCGCGTGCGTGATCTCGGGGTGCCCGGGCGTCTTCGAGTGCAACTGCCGGAAGCGCTGAATCTCCTCCAGCGTCATGTCCGCGTAGCCTGACAGGTGCAACCAGGCGTACAGGAACATCGAGCCATGGCCCGCCGAGAGCACGAAACGATCTCGATCGATCCACTCGGGGTGCGCGGGGTCGTGGCGCAACTCGTGCCCGTAAAGCACCGAGCCGAGCTCCGCGCAGCCCAGCGGTAGGCCCAGGTGGCCACTCTGGCTCGCGTGCACGGCGTCGATGGCGAGGCCGCGGGCGATGGTGGCGGCTTTGGCGAGAATGACTTTGGGTAAGGTGGGCATGAGCGAGTCTCGGCGCGAGCATCCATTGCCGCTGGGCACCAACGCAAGCGCCGAGTGCCTTCGGGCGCCGGGCGGCCGTTACCGCACGGGCCTCGGGGTCGCCTCTCGCGCTTCCAGCCGGAAATCACGAGCATATGCCGCGCAGGTGGAACACGCCCCAGCCGGCCAAAGGCCCGTCAACTAGTTGTTCTGCACGGCGCTGGCCAGCGCGGCGCTGACGATGCCTTGGGCCTCGTCTACGATCTGGCGCAGATGCGCTTCGCCTCGGAAGCTCTCGGCGTAGATCTTGTAGATGTCTTCGGTCCCGGAAGGGCGGGCGGCGAACCAGCCTGCGTCGGTGACCACTTTGAGGCCACCGATGGGCTTGTCGTTGCCGGGAGCGCGAGTGAGCCGCGCCCGGATGTTGGCGCCTGCCAGCTCGGTCGCGCTGACCTGCTCGGGTGAGAGCTTGGCTAGCACGGCCTTCTCGTCGCGCGTGGCAGGAGCATCGACGCGATCGTAGAAGGGCTCGCCAAACTCGGCCGTCAGCGTGCGGTAGACCTCGCCCGGGTCCCGACCCATCCGGGACGTGAGCTCTGCCGCTAGCAAACACGGGATCATCCCGTCCTTGTCCGTCGTCCAGACACCGCCGTCGAGACGCAAGAAAGAGGCGCCGGCGCTCTCCTCCCCTCCAAATCCCAGCGACCCATCGATCAAGCCATCGACGAACCACTTGAAGCCCACCGGCACCTCGTACAATTTGCGGCCGAGCTTGGCCGCCACTCGATCGATCATGGCGCTGCTCACGAGCGTCTTGCCGACCGCGGCCGTGCTCGGCCACTTGGGGCGGTTCTGAAACAGATAGTAGACGGCGACCGAAAGGTAGTGGTTGGGGGGCAGCAGCCCAGCGCTCGGCGTGACGATCCCGTGCCGGTCGTGGTCCGTATCGCAGCCGAACGCGAGATCGAAGCGGTCTTTCATCGCGATCAGGCGCCCCATCGCGTGCGTCGAAGACGGGTCCATCCGTATCTTGCCGTCCCAGTCCACGGTCATGAAACGAAACGTGGGATCCACCGTCTCGTCGACGACGCTCAGATTCAAGCGGTGGCGCTCGGCGATGCGCGGCCAGAAGTGCACCCCGGCGCCGCCCAAGGGGTCGACACCGAGCCGGATGTCAGCCCCTCGGATGGCATCGAAATCGATGACGCTCGGGAGATCCTCGACGTAGGCCCCGAGGTAGTCGTGCTCGTGCGTCGTAGACGCGCGCAAGGCTCGCTCGTAAGGGACCCGTTTCACGCCCTCGAGCCCTGCTTCGAGCAAGGCATTGGCCTGCGCCTCGATCCAGCCCGTCACCGCGGTGTCCGCGGGGCCGCCATTCGGCGGGTTGTACTTGAAGCCCCCGTCGCGTGGCGGGTTGTGCGAGGGCGTGATCACGATGCCGTCGCTCAGGCCGCGCGTCCGCCCGCGATTGTAGGTCAGGATCGCGTGGGAGAGCACCGGCGTGGGCGTGTATTCGCCCTCGGCGGCGATCATCACGTCGACTTCGTTCGCCGCCAGCACCTCGAGCGCCGTGGCCTGCGCGGGTACGGACAGAGCGTGCGTGTCGATCGCGAGGAACAGCGGCCCGTCTATCCCTTGCTGCTTGCGGTACGCACAGATGGCCTGCGTGATGGCGAGGATGTGGCGCTCATTGAACGCGAGCTCGAGGGACGAGCCGCGGTGGCCCGACGTACCAAAGGAGACCCGCTGCGTCGGCCGCTTCGGGTCGGGCCACGAGGTGTAGTAGGCCGTGATCAGCCGCGGGATGTCGACCAAAAGGGCCGGCGGGGCCGGCTTTCCGGCGAGGGGACTTAGCTTCACGGGGCCTCCAATAGTCCTTGTCTGAGTCGACCAGTATCGAAGGCGCCACGTTAGCGCGCTTCGCGCGGCGAGGTGGGCACGTTTTGGCGTGGCGATCCATCCCACCACCGTGCGCTGAGAAATACCTCTGACGGGCCGACCCCAACAGCGTCCCGAGGGCGGGCCGTGGATCGCCGCAGCTATTGCACTGCGGCGCGGCCGGCCTAATCTGTCGGTATGGTTGAAAAGCTCGTGCTCAGCGACACGGAATGGCGCTCCCGGCTCAGCCCGGAGGAATACGACGTGCTGAGGCGCCACGGGACCGAGCGTCCCCACACCGGGTGCTTCGTCGGGACCAAGACACCCGGCGTCTATGCCTGCGCGGGCTGCGCTCACCCGCTGTTTCGCTCGGGTGATAAATTCGAGTCAGGAACGGGTTGGCCCTCCTTCACCCAACCCATCGCAGAGGACTCGGTCGTCTCGATCGAGGACCGCTCCCACGGTATGCGCCGCGTCGAGGTGCGGTGCGCGCGTTGTGACGGCCACCTCGGCCACGTTTTTCCCGACGGCCCAGCTCCGACGCACGAGCGCTATTGCATCAACTCCGTGTCGATGCGTCACGTCCCGGATTAGGAGCAACGCCAAGATCAACGGACTAGGGACGACCGGCGCGCCGCTGGCGTCGCGCCGCCCTGCCTAGTAGGAGAAACCCGAAGTCCGCGCCGGGTTTCTCCCAATGTAGAGAAAGTACCGAATGCACAGAAGCCCATCTGGCCGGACTTAGGGCATGAGGTACTAGCCTCGTGGGCGGGCGTCTCGTTCGAGCCAGGCGACGAGGCCTTGGGCGTTGAGCTCGAGGTCGTTGCGGAGGAGGTCGTCGAGCTCGTGGGCGTCGAGCCGGCAGGCGTGGCGCTGCAGGAGGCCGAGCCAGAACGAGCGCAGATCGTCCTGGATGAGCCGTTGGCGTTCGCCCGACGCGGCGTGTTTCGTGGCGATGTTGACGAATTGCTGGAGTTGGTCGCGGAGCGACGCGCCGAGGCGCGCGACGTTCGTCACCCGTCCGAAGTGGGTGAGATAGAGCGCCGCCGGTTTGAGCGCCACGATGCGGTTGATCGACGTCTGAAGTTGCCCGGGATCGAACTGGGAAGGGGTCGTGGTGGGCAGGATACAGTGGCCTTGCTCGGAGT
This sequence comes from Deltaproteobacteria bacterium, assembly GCA_043747815.1. GTDB lineage: Bacteria > Myxococcota_A > Polyangia > Polyangiales > Polyangiaceae > SZUA-265. The sequence continues at coordinate 30,761 of JAYTOL010000017.1, read as the reverse complement.
CGAGGCAGCGATATGAGAGGCCGAAGGTGTCACCGGTAAAGACGCTCGCCGAGTCGATGTCGTAGAGCGCGTGGTGGTGCAGCGCGTGCCCCGGCGTGTGCAGCACCTCGAACTGGCTGCCGCCGAGCGTCAGCTGGTCTCCGTCTCGGGTCTGGAGGATACGCTCTGGCTCGATGGGCAGAGGCATCCCGTACAGCGCCTCGAACCTTTCACGTCCGTACACGTCGCGGCTGGCCCGGATCAAGCGTGACGGGTCGACCAGGTGCTGGACGGCGCGCGGGTGCGCCACGGCGCGTGCGTTGGGCAGCTCCTGCATCAAGCGCCCGGCGCCTCCGGCGTGGTCGAGGTGAACGTGGGTAATGAACACCATCTCGACGGCGGCTAGATCGACGCCGAGGCCCTGGAGCGCGCCGAGCAGGTGCGGCACCGCGTCGTTCGTCGCCGCATCGACGAGCGCGACCCGCCCCTCGCGCTCGATGACGTGAATGGCGGCATACCCGGGCCGGGTGTAGAAGGCGTCCACGGTGGTGATGCCGTTGGTGTGGGCAATCCAGGGAGGCGCTTCGGGCATGCCGGGGACTTAGCACTCCTGCTTCGCTTCTGTCAGGGACCGGGGCAGTGCCGGTCCCGAATCTCCGCGCTGGGGCGCTCACGCGGCAGTGACCGACCTGCTTTTTTGCGCCAGGGCCTGCGGCGCAAGGGCCTGGGCGGCGCGCGACAAGCCGTCGTCGCGCGCTCGCCGGGCGATGCCCTGGTGCTCCTCCGGCAGCAGGTCCGAGGCGCTGAGATCGAGCTCGTCATACAGCGCACCAACGACGCTGCTCAGCTCGTGCTCGGCCAGATCTGGAAAGTGAGACGAGAGCTCGACCTTGAGGCGACGCCGAATGGCGGCCAACGCTCGCTGTATCCGACGCGCCGCCGTCGAACGATCGATCGAATAGATGCGCCCGAGCACGTCGACGGTGCGGCCCAGGAAGAAATAGTGGTAGATGAGCCGCCGCTCTCCCGCCGCCAGCGAACGCAGCGCGCCGCGCAAGGCGCGATCGCAGATCCGCACGTATTCGCCCCTGAAGGCCAGGTCTTCGGGCGTCGTCGCCCGCCCGCGCTGCTTCAGGTCCTCGACGACCGCGGCGTCGCGCAGCCCCAGGCCGTGCTGCCACCTGGCTCGATCCGTACGCTTGCAATCGAGAGCCGTGTTGACGGCGACCACGCGCAGCCAGCCCGTGAGGAGCCCGTCGCCGCGATACGTTCCGATCTTCGGAGCTTGGCCAACCAACAGGCGGTCTCGCACCTGCTGCAGCACGTCTTCGGCCGAGACCGTGTCGATCCGGGAGACGGCGTGCCTCAGCCGAGGGAAATAGCCCGCCTCGAGCGCCGCGCACGCCGCAGGCAAGGCCAACGAACAACCCAGGCACAAGTAGACCGAGGACGGCTGTGACGGCAGCGTTTCGGTGTAACCGAGCCTCAGCAAATGCTCAGAAAATTGCTGGTAATTGAGGTTAATTGCCGGCCACTTTCGCCTGGCTTGGTCAAAGGCCTCACGACGCGCCGTACGCGCCGGTGTCGCACAGATTTTTAAGACTGGAAATTCGCTTTGGTCCAATCGAGACATACGCCGCTCCAATTCCCCCTAAAAACCTCGTTCGCCGAGCTCCGCGCTCCAGCTTCGAGCCGCAACGTCTAGACCCCTGCGGAAGGGCCGTGAAACGATACGTTCTGATGACGACCATCACGGGGCGTGATGGTCGTCGGCGCTGACCCGCGCGACACGTGGGCCTTGGAGGCGTCCTTCAAGATGCCGTCGTGGCGGCCTCAGTCTTCGTCTACGACGACCATGAAAGGGAGACGGCTAATGACACGAGTTTTGGGGCTCGGTGGTGACGCCTGGAGCGCGCCGGAGCACACGCTCGTCGCCTACTGGGCGGCGCTCGCAGCGGGAGCCGACGGGCTCGCGGTGAGCGTGCGCGGCACCAGCGATCGTCAGCTGATCTGTGCGCCAGGGTCGGAGAGCACGTTCGCATCGAGTGACTACCAACAACTAGATGCAGGGGCAGGCTTCAAGTCGCAGGCGCTCGACGCAGACGCTCGCATCGTGAGCGAGGCCTCCGCTTATCCCTGGCGTCAGGCTGGATCGCGAGCGGGTCTGCGCCACCTGGCGTTGGATGATCTGCTGCGCAACTTCGGCCGGCGAACATTTTTGCTGTTGCGCTTGCCGGAAGGCCCCACCGGTTCGCTGCTCGACGATGTCCTGCGAGATGTCCTGCGATCACTCACCGCCTTCGGCCTGCTCTCGCGGGTTTGGCTCGAGGTGCCTCTGGCTCTCGCCCCGCGTCTGCGAGAGCTCGGCTCGCAGGTGTCCTGGATCGCTCGGCTGAGCGCCCCCATAGCGGAGCTCGCCGAAGCGGCGTCACTGGGCGCACGCGCGGTGTCCTGGTCTTGGGACGCCACGCAGGGGCCCGCGTCGATCCGGGAGGCAGCTCGTCATGAGCTCGAAGTGTGGTTGTCACCCTCGCCCGGCGCTCTGGGGCTGGCGCGCTCAGCCGTCGAAGCCTTGTGCAATCAGCCCTTGGTCGCGGGGGTGATGACCGGCGCCGTGCTGCCGACGCTGGAGGCCCTGGCGCCCCGAGGCGTGGTGTTTCGTGACTCGCTCGAGCGTTCGGTGTTCGACCCGGACCATTGGTCCGCCGGGCTCTCCCACCTGAACGGCGAGACCCGGCTTTACCAAGAACCGACGGGCTTCCGCATCAGCATCGCTTCGGGCGAGAGCTATTCGGGCGGGGCTCTGGTGACGCGCTTCGGCGTGCCCGGGGACTTTGACGCAGAGGTCGAGTTCCGGGTGAAGAGCCCGCAGCAGGCCACCACCTTCGAGCTGGCGGCGATAGGCATCGACCCGCCGTACACGGGAGCTCTGCATGAAAAGCCGGAGGCTCGCGACGTCAACTTGACGTTCGACGTCCACGGCGCTCCGCCGTATGCCAGCAGCGAACGAGACGAGGACGACGGCTTTCGCTTCGGTTGGAACAATTCCAGTAACCTTACGCGCATCCTCGAAGACTGGAGCCACGCCTCCGCCAACATGTACAACCGTTACGGGCGCGACGTCGGCTCGGGCCGCCCGCACGCTGAATGGACCCAGGGCCGCTTGCGTCTCGTCCGCAGCGGGCAGGTGTTTGCCAGCTACTACACGGACGCGACGACCGTGGATTGGGTGTGTAGCGGCGCGGGGCCGGTATCGGCCATGCCGTCCGAGGTCTTCCTGCGAATGGGCGCCAAGCACTGGCACAAGCAGCAGGTTCCGCCCGCAAATGAAGTGATTTTCAGGAACTTCTTGCTGCGGCAAGCTTGAGAAGGGGATAGCGTGAACGAGTTCGACCAACCCACCGAGCTAGCGCTGCTCGACGAGACCCGGGGGTGCCGCGAGTGCAAATGGTTTTGGGGGCCGACGCCCCCGTACGGTCCGTTTCCGAGCTTCGACTTCGAGACGGACTTCCCGCCCGAGGTGCCCAAGCAACTGCCGGTCCTGTCCAGTAGCCAGCCTTGGCTGCGCGCCGTAGACACGGGGCCAGGGCAAATCGATCCCGCCATTTTGCACGGCTGCCGCAAGGCGCCGATCATGACGCTGGGGATCAACCCGAACATGGGCGGCTTTTTCGCGACCCCCGACGCAGCCTGTTACACGTACCCGCGCTTCTCCAAAGCCGCCAGCTACGCTTATTACTACCGCCACCGGAGCGTCTTCCAAGAAGTGGTCGGTCGTGACGTGATTCGCTCGCGGCTCGACGAGGATGGCCGCCTGCTCGCCCCCGCGGCAGGGATCACGCGCCAGGTCGTGCGCAGCGACTCGCATCGTTGGGTTCAGATCCAGGTCACTTATGATGACGGCCGTGACAGCTCGCTCGAGTTTGCCTGGGGCGCCGACCAAGTGCCCGTGATCGCGGCGAAGCGCGGCAACCGCTTCGCGGCCCATGACGCTCTCGCAGGCCGGCTCGGAAAAGGCGGCGGCTCGGCGGAGCTCTTGGCCACATCCGTCGGTTACTACGTGCGCTTTCAGGGAGTGCTGCGCGAGCTGGAGCGCCTCGCGGGTTGGCCGAACGAGACGCTGCGCATCGGAGAAGACGTCTCGCAGGGTGATCTGGTGGCCTGCGCCTCCCCCGGTTGGTTGAAGGCCAACTACGACATCCCCCAGGCGCGCATCAGCGAGAATTGCGCGGGCAATAAGCGCTTCATCCTGCGCCAGCTCTTGCAAAGCCAGCCACGCGTCCTCGTGTTCGTGGGTCGCTCGGCCCTGGCGATGTTCGCCGAGCACGCGCCCGCGGCCCCCTGGCTGCGAGAGTGGGCGGAGCGCGACATATTCCACCTGCTGCGAGAGACCACAACGCGGCCCACCTACTTGGAGATCGAAGGTCAAGACGTCCGGCTTCGAGCTCGCGTGCTTTGCGCACCTCACTTCTCGTACGCAGACAACTACGAACCGGGCGTGCGCATGTCCCGTGCAGCGTGGCAAGCCTTCGAGGCCGATCACCCGAGTGACGCGGCCGTCCTCCGTGCGCAGAAGCTGGTCCTGCCCGCCGAGAGCTCGGAAGACCTGATCGCGGTCCAGCTCCAACCCGACGCGGCGCCTCCGGCCCTGACAGAGCAAGGCCGAACGGCGCTGATGGCGCACTACTACGCGCCGATTCAGATGCTCGCGAGCGCCCTATATGCGGAGACTCAGAGCGGTCAGCTCGAGCTCTCGGGCGACCGACTGGCGCGTGCGCCGGGCGGCTGCAGGTTCTGTGTGAACGATCGCTGGGCGTTCCCGGAGGGCTGCCCCTATCCGAGCGCTGCCGGCGCGACGGTGTCCAACGCGGAGTCACTGCGGCTCGCCAGCGCGCTCGGGACCAGCACGCCCGACGGGCCACCGCCTGACGCCGTGCGCGTCTGGCGTGGCAGCAAGCGGGCGGACCTCTCCGATCAAGACTTCGTCAGCGCACTGGCGCGCATGTTCGTGCCCGCCACGGTGCAGATGATGGAGCCACTGGGCCTCGTCGCCTATCTGCCGAGCCTCGTGCCGATCGAGCTCGATCCGGCGCTGCCGTCGGAGCTGGCGCTGGTCTTCTATCGCTCGAAGGAAGTGTACGCAGAAGCTACGAAAACGCCTTCGGGACGCGCTTATGGGGCGCTGCATGCCCAGGCGTTCGCGGCCTGGCCCCAGTCGCGATCGGACTTCCCCGTGCGCTTTGAAGGCGCCATCGAGCAAAGCACGCCCTACTTCGCGCTCGACACGCGTGCGAACTGGCAACAGGGGCTGACAGAGCTCTCCATCGCCCGAGTCGATGACGCGGCCGGTCTGGCTGAGCTCGGGCACTTCCTCAGTGAGCTCCGCCGGGCGCCACCGCCCGGGTTGAACGGCTACATCTTCGTGCTCGAGGGGCCCTTCTTGATACGCTGGGCTCATTTCGACCGCGCCTCGGGCGCGTCGGAGCTCAACGAGGGCGGCTTGCGCTTGCTGACGAGCCGCTCGGCGGATCACCCGATCTCCCTGGACGTATCAGCCCAGGTGGGCCCGGTGCCGTTCGAGAGCGGCAAGACCTTGAACCTGACGTTTCGGCGCGCGGCCGAGAGGGGAGTCTAATGGCTGATTTTACCGATCTGGCGGCGCTCGATTCGAAGCTCTTCCCCGCGTTCGTCGCGGCCGCGGAGCTGTCTAACTTTACGCAGGCGGCCAAACGCGCGCACATGACCCAATCGGGCGTCAGCCAACACGTCGCCAAGCTGGAGGAACAGCTCGGCGTTCAGCTGTTCAAGCGCGTCAGCAAGCAGGTCTTCCTGACCGACGCCGGCAGAGCACTGCTCCGCTACGTGCAGGAGCAGAGCTCGATCTGGTCGGAGTTCCTCGACAGCATTCGCAGCGAAGAGCGTGCCATGTCTGGCGACGTATCCTACGCGATGCCCCCGAGTTGCTTGATGTCGCCTCATTTCGGCATGTTGCTCGAGCGCCGCGCGGCGCAGCAAAACATCCACTTGCACGTTCAGATCAAGAGCTCCCCCGAGGTCATCGAGCTGATCCTGAGAAATGAGACCCACTTCGGCTTCGTGACGCAGCGGCCGGAGCACCCGTCGCTCGCCTTCCAACACTTCTGCGACGAGGAGTACGTCCTAGTGTCAGCCGACGCTCGAGCCATCGCGTCGATGCGCCCGGGGGACCTGTTCCGGATGCACACCATCGATTACCCGGGCGCCGACGTGTATTATAACGCCTGGCTCAGGCACCACGGCCCCGAAGAAAGCCGAGACTACTACTCACTGGTACACTCGGGCCGTATCAACGCCATCGACGGAGCCGTCAAGATGGTACGCGGCGGCCTCGGCTCGGGGGTCTTCCCCCGCCACTGCGTAGAGGCTGATCTCGCGAGCGGAGCGCTTCACGAATATCCGAGCGACAAACCCCCGCTGACCAATCCCATCTACATCTGCCACATCAAAGACAACGTCCCGATCCGCCGAGTGCGCCAGGTCATCGACTGGTTCCGCGAGATGAAGTGAGACGGAGAAGCGGGCCGGGCACTGGTAGATCTCCCCGGCGGCGCCGCGCCGGGCTCAGCGCCGGAGGAACACCGCGCCGAGCGGTGGCAGGGTCAAGTTGAGTGAAAACGGCCGCCCGTGGCTCGCCACGGGGGCAGCCTCTACCCCGCCTTGATTGCCCTGACCGCTCCCCCCGAACTCCTTGGCGTCGGTGTTGAGCAACTCCGCCCAGAAGCCGCCGGTGGGAACTCCCAGGGAGTAGTTGTGGCGTGGCTGAGGCGTAAAGTTGAAGACCGCTGCCACGCTGGCGTGGCCTTGACCCGCGTGGCGCAAAAACGACAGGGTGCTCTGCTCGCTGTCGTTTGCGTCGATCCACTCGAAACCCGCCGGGTCAAAATCCAGCGCGTGTAAGCCGGCGTTCTCCTTGTACACCCGGTTGAGCTGCTCGAGCAGGCGGGAGACGCCCTGTGGGAAGTGCTGCTCCAAGAGGTGCCAGTCGAGGCTCGAGTCGTGGTTCCACTCGCTCCACTGCCCGAGCTCCCCGCCCATGAACAGCAGCTGTTTGCCGGGCACGGCGAACATGTAGGCAAAGAGCAAACGCAGGTTCGCGTACTTCTGCCAGACGTCGCCCGGCATGCGCCCGATGAGCGACCCCTTCCCGTACACGACCTCGTCGTGCGACAGCGGCAGGACGAAGCGCTCGTTATTGGCATACACGGCGCGGAAGGTCAGCTCATTGTGGTGGTATTTCCGGTGCACCGGCTCGTGCTGAAAGAAGTGCAAGGTGTCGTGCATCCAACCCATGTCCCATTTCAAGTCGAAGCCGAGCCCGCCCAGGTGCATCGGGCCCGTCACTCGGGGCCATGCCGTCGACTCCTCCGCGATCGTCAGCACGTCCGGGTGCTGAGCGTGGATCGCCCCGTTCAGGTGCTTGAGGAACTCGATCGCCTCCAGGTTTTCCCTGCCCCCATGGCGGTTGGGGAGCCATTCCCCCTCGCGCCGCCCGTAGTCGAGGTACAGCATGGAGCTGACGCCATCCACCCGGAGCGCGTCGGCGTGGTACCGGTCGAGCCAAAACATCGCGCTCGACGTCAAAAACGAGCGCACTTCGTGCCGGCCGTAGTTGTAGATGACGGTGCCCCACTCGGGATGCTCCCGTTGGCGCAGGTCGGCGTGCTCGTACAGGTGCGTGCCATCGAAGTACACGAGCGAGTGGCCGTCTTTCGGGAAGTGCGCCGGCACCCAGTCCAGGATCACGCCAATGCCCGCCTGATGCAGCACGTCGATCAGGTACATCAAATCCTGCGGGGTGCCGTAGCGCGCGCTGGGCGCGAAATAGCCGGTCACCTGATAACCCCAGGAGCCGAAGAAGGGGTGATCCATCACCGGCATCAGCTCGACGTGCGTGAAGCCGAGCCGGCGCACGTGCTCGACCAGCTTGGGCGCGATCTCCCGATAGTTGAGCGACCGCAGGTTGTCCTCGGGCACCCGCATCCATGACCCGAGGTGGACCTCATACACGGACACCGGCGCGTCGAGCGCATTGTGCGCCGCCCGCTCCTGCATCCATTTTTGATCTTTCCACTCATAGCTCAGGTCCCACACGACGCTGCCGGTGCGCGGCGGCACCTCTTGATAGGCAGCGTACGGATCGGATTTGTCGAAGCGGTAGCCTCCGTCCTTCGAGACCACGTGGTACTTGTAGACGCTGCCCTGGCCGACCTTGGGGATGAACCCGGTCCAGATGCCGCTGGGGTTGGTCATGCTCAGGGGTGACGCTGCGCTGTCCCAGCCGTTGAAATCGCCCATGACGCTCACCGAGCCCGCGTTCGGAGCCCAGACCGCAAAGCGCGTGCCCAGAGCGCCCTCCCGGCGGTCGAGGTGAGCCCCGAGCTTCTCGTAAATCCGGGTGTGGGTGCCTTCCGAAAACAAGTGGAAGTCGAGGTCCAAGAGCTCCGACGGGGAGGCGGTGGATGCCCTTATCGAGCCGTCCAACCGCGGATCGACGCCGTTCATCGCGCGCTCCCTTCCGAGGAGCTCTCGGGGGCCACGTTCTCGATCTCTTTCAAGAGCGCCGCCAAGCCGAAGAGCGGAATGGAAATCCAATCGGGCCGATTGTTGAACTCGTAGTCGAGCTCATACAAGCATTTGTCGAGCAGGTAGAAGTCCATGAGCAGCGCGGTGTGCCCCTCGTTCGACGGCACGAGGCCCGTGCTCCCGACGTGGGCGAGATAGGACTGGACGAACGCCGCGCCCATCCACGCCGACCAGGCCCTCGCCCACGGCTCGAGCGGCTCGACGTCACTCGGCCGGACGAGCCCCGTACGCAGCGCCGAGAGCGCCGCGTAGTCGATCGAGCGTACCATGGCGGCGACGTCGCGCAGTGGGCTGTACTTGAAGCGGCGCTCCGCCAACGTGCGGCCTGGCTCACCCTCGAAGTCGATGATGATGAAATCCTTGCCCGTGAACAGCACCTGGCCGAGGTGATAGTCGCCATGGATGCGGATCTTGAGCGCCTCGATCTTCGTGTCGACCAGGCCGCGCAGCACGGAGTCGAACTCACCCTGCCGGGCCAGCACCTCGTCTGCCGTTTTCCGTTCCCGCTCGGGTAAGCTGTCCCGTTGCCGGCGCAGGAACGCCATCGCCCGCTTCAGCCGCGTCCGCGTCGACTCGTACAAGGAGCGCTGGTGCATCGTGTTGAAGGGCTCAGGCGCAAACTGCGGGTCGCCGTGGTTGGCGCCCAGGGCGCGGTGCAGCTCTGCCGTGCGCTGCCCGAGCAGGCGGATATGCGCCGGGTACACGCCCGCTAGCTCCGCCAGCCGATCCGGAAGGTTGCGCCGGATATTTTGCATCAAGGTGCCGTCCAGCAGCTCGGTGACGTTGGCGATCGGCACGCCCGCGTCAGCGCTGTCTCGGGGCACAGCCAGCGCGCGCTCGAAGTAGGTCTCGAGCGCGTGCCGCGTCAAACTCCAGGCGTCTCCCTGGTTGGGCACGAAGCGCTGCAGCGTAGCGATGGCCGCGGGCGCGTCCTTGTGGGACTGGTATTCGAGCGAACCGAGCAGCACGGGTGCGTTCGTAAAGTCGGTGTGCTCGGTGAGCACGCGGCTGATCTCGTGCTCGGGGTTGGGGCCCACCTCCACCTTGCGGAAGATTTTGCAGATGTACTCGCTGTCATAGACCAGGCTGGTGTTCGATTGCTCCGCAGACGACACGCTACCCACGAGCGCCTCCGGCAGAGGCGCACTGCGGAACGACTTCTCACACCACGGGCGCAAGACGCCCTGCGCGCCGCTGACCTCCTTACGCTTCTGGAAGAGCTCGAGCAGCTCGCGCGAGAACTCCTTGCCGTACACCGCGTCATACAGGATGCCCTCCTCAGCGCTGCCCGGCGCCCGGGTATGCGCCACCACGGCCTGCGGCGCCTGCTGCTGGATCTGGCGTGCCGCGTCCCCGGTCGCCAGCGCCAGGGGTAGCAGATACGTCTCCGGATCTCCCTCCATGAAGTCGACCTTCACGAACGCCAGCATCGAGGAGGCTGCGAAAGGCTCAGACGTGCCGCTGCCCATCGGCACGGCTTCACTGATGCTCATCCCCCGCAGCGACCGCGCCTTGCTGCGGAACCAACGCCGCGACCGCAAGAAGTCCGGCAAGGCCTTGACGAGCTGCCGCCGCGCCGAGGACGACGCGAGGAGCGCCTCGATGCCGCCCGCATTTTCGATTGTATGATGTGACATTTCGACCTCTGGCGGTTGCAACGCCTCGAGCGAAAACCAATAGAAATTGTGCGGACCGAGCGTCAGAAAGTAGGGCAGCTCTTTCAGCTGCGGAAAGGCGTGCCGCCCGAAGAGCTCGACCGGCGTCAGGCCGGCGTACTCCTTCAAGTCCAGCTCTACGTACTGCGCGAAGCGGGAGAGGTTGGCGACGATCAGCAAGCGCTGGCCCTCGAACCTTCTGACGAAGGCCAGGACCTTCGAGTTGTCCGGGTGCAGGATTTGGATGTCCCCACGGCCGAGCACGCGGTGGTTCTTGCGCACGTCGATCAGGCGCTTCATCCACCACAAGAGCGACTGAGGGTTGTTCTCGTTCGCCTCGACGTTGGTCGCTTCGTAGTGGTACTCGGGATCGGTGATCACCGGGAAATAGAGCTGCTGCGGGTTGGCCCGCGAGAAGCCCGCGTTGCGATCGCTGCTCCATTGCATGGGCGTCCGTACCCCGTTTCTATCGCCGAGGTAGATGTTGTCGCCCATGCCGATCTCGTCACCGTAGTAGAGCACCGGCGTGCCGGGTAGTGAAAACAGGAGCGAGTTCAGGAGCTCGATCGAGCGCCGCATGCGCAGCAGCGGAGCCAGGCGCCGGCGAATTCCGAGGTTGATGCGCGCTCGCGGGTCATCGGCGTAGACGCGGTACATGTAGTCGCGATCCTCGTCCGTCACCATCTCGAGCGTGAGCTCGTCGTGGTTCCGGAGGAACGTGGCCCACTGGCACGACTCGGGGATGGCCGGCGTCTGCTCCAGGATGTCCCGGATCGGAAAGCTGTCCTCCAGCTGCACCGCCATGAAGATGCGCGGCATCAGCGGGAAGTGGAAGTTCATGTGGCATTCGTCGCCGTTGCCGAAATAAGCCGCGGCGTCTTCTGGCCACTGGTTGGCCTCGGCCAAAATCAAGCGATTCTTGTACTTGGAGTCGATGTACGCGCGGATCTTCTTCAAGAAGACGTGCGTCTCGGGCAAGTTCTCGCAGTTGGTCCCTTCCCGCTCGTACAGGTACGGGACGGCGTCGAGGCGCATGCCGTCGACGCCCAGTCCCATCCAGAAGTCGACCACTTTGAACAGCGCCTCGTGCACGGCCGGGTTGTCGAAGTTCAGATCCGGCTGGTGCGAGTAGAAACGGTGCCAATAATAGGCCTGGGCGACCGGGTCCCAGCTCCAGTTCGACGTCTCGAAATCCTTGAAGATGATGCGCGCCTCTTCGTAGCGCTTGGAGGTGTCGCTCCACACGTAAAAGTCGCGCAGCTTGCTGCCGGGCGGCGCGCGCCGCGCCCGCTGAAACCAGGCGTGCTCGTTCGAGGTGTGGTTGACGACGAGCTCGGTGATCACGCGCATCCCCAGGCTGTGGGCTTTGCGCAAGAAACGCTTGAAGTCCTTCAGCGTGCCGTACGACGGGTTGATGTCGAAGTAGTCACCGATGTCGTAGCCGTCGTCGCGCAGCGGGGACGGATAGAACGGGAGCAGCCACAGCGCCGTCACCCCCAGGCCCTTCAGATAGTCGAGCTTCTCGGTCAGCCCGGGGAAGTCTCCGATGCCGTCCGCGTTCGAGTCACTGAAGGCTCGAACGTGCAGCTCGTAAATGACCGCGTCTTTGTACCAGAGCGCGTCGTCGTCCAAGGCAGCTTCGTTCATTTTATTCGAGCTTCATAGGATTCGAGATCACAGGATCACAGAAAATAGTCGAAGTCGTTCTCCGTGCGAGCGTGGCGCCGCAGGCGGAAGATGTGGGCCGGAGCGCTGGCGGGGTCCAGCCGGACGAACAAGCGACGCTCTTGCGAGAAGTAGCGTGCGTCGCTCAATAGATCATGCAGTTGCAGCTCTCGTGCCGGCGGCGCCGGGGGCGAGGCGACGGGCGGCGAGCTGACAGCAGGCGAGGCATGCGGGCCAAAGACCGCGTTGACCTCGAGCTCGCGCACGTCCACGTCGACAAAGCCAGCCTGCGGGCTATGGACGTCCATATTGGCGACCACGAGCACCACGTTTTCCCCATCTGCGGAACGTTTGCTGAAGCAGAGCAAGAGCTCGTTCGTCGAGGTGTGGAAGGCGATGGAGTTTTGTTGCAGCGCTGTGTTGCTTTGCCGAATCGCGTTCACCCGGGCGATGAACGCCCTCAAGCTGTCGCTGCGCTCCAGCTGCCAGGCTTTGAGCTCGTACTTTTCGTTGTCGTTGTGCTCTTCGGCGCCGGGGCGCGGGACATTGTCCATCAACTCGAACGCCGGCCCATAGATGCCGTAGTTACTCGACAACGTGGCCGCCAGCATCAGCCGGAGCGCGAAGGCGGGGCGAGCCGCGTATTGCAGGTGCTCGGGCAAGATGTCGGGCGTGATCGGCCAAAAGTTGGGCCTGAAGAACTCATTCACCGGCGCCGCGGTGAGCTCACGCACGTACTCGGAGAGCTCACGGCCGGTATTGCGCCAGGTAAAATACGTATACGACTGGGTGAAGCCCAGCTTGGCGAGCAGGTACATCAGCTTCGGGCGCGTGAAGGCCTCCGCCAGGAAGATGAGCTCCGGGTGCTCCCGGGTGAGCTCCGCGATGCACCACTGCCAGAAGGCGAGCGACTTCGTGTGCGGGTTGTCGACGCGGAAGATGCGCACGCCTTGCTCAATCCAGAACCGGAAAATGCTCGCGAGCTCCTGCCAGAGGCTCCACCAGGCCTCGGACTCGAAGTCGAAGGGATAGATGTCCTGGTACTTCTTTGGCGGGTTCTCCGCGTATTGGATGCTCCCGTCGGGCCTCTTCCGGAACCACTCTGGATGTTCCTTCACGTACGGGTGATCTGGCGTCACCTGGAAAGCGATGTCGAGCGCGACCTCGAGGCCATGCCGGGCCGCTTCCGCCGTAAAACGCCGAAAATCCTCGAGGCTCCCGAGAGCGGGGTGCACGCTCTTGTGCCCCCCCTCCGCGCTGCCAATGGCGTACGGGCTGCCGACGTCAGACTCCGTCGCCGTCGCGCTGTTGTTCTTGCCCTTGCGAAAGGTCTGACCGATCGGGTGGATCGGCGGCAGATACACGACGTTGAATCCCATCGAGGCGACGTAGGGCAGCCTGGCGATCGCGGTCTCGAAGTTGCCATGTTGGCCGTCTTCACCGGTGGAGCGGGGAAAAAACTCGTACCACGAGCTGAAGCGGGCCCGCTCACGGTCCACCCAGAGCGGCAGCCAGCGACGGTACCGGGTCGCGTTCTCCAGATCGGGATAGCGCGCCGCGAGCTGACCCAGCTCCAGGCTAGACGCGGCGCGAGCCCGCGCGCTCGCCGCCTCCCGAGTGTTCGCCAGTTGCCCCGCCGCGGCGTCGAGGGCGCGCCGGTCTTCCCCGCTGGCACGCTCCGCCGCTGCTCTCAGCACCTCGGCACCTATCAACACGTCGACATCGACATTTTGACCGGCCCTCACTTTGCGCTCGAGGCCGCGCTGCCAGGTCGCATACTGATCGACCCACGCCCGGATCGTAAACTGCCAGCGCCCGAGCTGGTCGACGTCGAAGCTGCCCGAGTGGCGGTCGTTGGGCAGAGCGCTGAGGGGAGCGCTGGCGTCCCAAACGTCGTCGGGCCGCTCCTCGCGATCGCGCCGAGGCCGACGCAGGAGGATCTCTCCGGTGATGACGTCTTGCCCGTCCGCAACGAGATCCGCGCTGACGGAGACGCGATCCCCCAGCACGCGCTTGGCGGCAAACTCGCCAGCGTCGAGCTCCGGAGACACACCGAGTATAACCACGCGACGCCAGCCGCTATCGGGCCTTGCTCCAGCGCTCATGACACGTGCTCCGAGCCGGAATGCGGGTGGGCGAGGCTCGAAGGCGAGGGAACGTCCGGCGGTCGTGACATGGTTACCTGGTGTTAGGGCTAACTCGGGTCGCTGCACAAGTGTTGGTGCAACGAGCTCGGTGGCGCGCGAGCCAAACGGGCAGGCGCGCCACAGCGTGGCTTTTCGGCAGCCAGAGGCTCGAGCAGTGAAGACCGCGCTTCATGCTCGCTCTGAAACGAGCAAAACGACGGGGAGCGCTGCGAAGGCCTCGGACAGCCGCAGGCTGCCGTTGGACTCGACTCGCGCTTCGGTAAAAGCGTTTCTGTAGAGCCCCTTGGGCAGCGCCACGGCTTGCTCGCCCCACGCGTCGCCCAGAGGCCACGGGCGCTCTCCCCGGGTCAAACGCCAGGCCAAGCGCGGCACGGCGATGAAGACGGTCCGGTCGCCGAGTGTGCGGGTGAACGCCACCGCGTGCTCGCCCGCCGGGCGGGCCACGTAGTCTCCCTGGCGGAACAACTCGGACAGCTCCTTTCGCAGCTGCAGGGCGACCTGGATGACAAACAGCTTGATGGCGCCATCCGCCCAGGTCCGGAGCAACCGCTCGATGAGCAAGGCTCGGCTCGGTGCGCGTGCGATCTCATCGAGCAGCGCGCGCCGCCGCTCGTAGTCCACCGGCCTGCGATTGTCCGGATCCACGAGGCTCTGGTTCCAGAGCTCCGCCCCCTGATAGGTGTCGGGGATACCCGGCGAGCACACCCTGAGCAGAGCCTTGGCGAGCCCGTTCGTGGCGGCAAAGGTGCCGAGACGCGTACAGAAGGCACGCACGTCCTGCCGCAGCGCCGTGTCGCCGAGCGTGCCCTTCACGAATTCGCCGACCGCGCCATCGTAGACCTCGTCCGGCGCTATCCAGGAGGTCTCCTGTTTGGCTTCGTGCGTCGCCTTCTGCATGAAAGCCTGCATGCGGAGCGTGAGCTCCTCTCGCCCCTGCTCACCGTCCCAGCCGAAGGGCCATGCGCCGACCAGCGCCTGGTAGAACATATACTCGTCCCGCGCCGTGGGCGCTCGAGCCTCGCCATGCGGCGACTTGTACTTCTCCGCCCAGCTCGCCCAGCGCGCCACCGCGCTCGCCCACTCGTCCGGCACTTCGGTCAGGATGGCCAACATGGCGGCGGCATCCTCCCCTCGCTTCGTGTCGTGCGTGGAGGTCGCCAGCAGGGAGAGCGGCCAGCTGCGCCAACGCTCGGCAGACTCCGCGTGGAAGCGCTCGATGGAGAGCCCGAACTGGCCCGGGTTGCCGCCCACCTCGTTCAGCGCGATCAGGCGCTGGTAGCGATAAAACGCCGTGTCTTCGACCGACTTGGCCATGACCGGCCCCGTGAGCTGCTGGAAGCGGAACGCGAAGCGCTCGTGCGCTCGCCGCTCCAGCGGCGTCGTGCCGCTCTTTTGCAGCAGGACCCCGGAGATGAACTCGAAGACGCTGGCGTCGACCGCGCCCGCTGAGCGCAACCGCGCGAGCCGCACCGCCAGCGTGACGTTCTTCACGTCGTCCTCACCCGGGGGCGCGTTGGGGCGCAGATAGGTGCGATATACCGGGAACGCCGCGAGCACCTCGATCAAGCCTCGGGTGAGCGAAATCAGCGTAAAATCTCGCCAGTGGCGGTTCGCCCCGGCGATCCTCTCCAGCTGCCTCGCCAGCATGTTCACTTCGCTTGCCAGCGAGTCCATGACGATGCGCCGCTTGCTTTCATACACGTGCGCCGCGAAGGTCCGCTCGTCACCGGTGAAGTCGCGATACAGCTGCGTGAGCTGCGCCTCCGCCGCCTGATCCACGGACAGGTTGATCAAGGCGGCCGTGAGCTCGTAGCCCGTGGTGCCGTCCACCGGCCACTGTGGCGGCAGCTTTTCATGCGGTTCCAAGATCTTCTCCACCAAAATGGGCAGAGGCCGCGCCGCGTCTTCAGGCGAACGAGAGGCATCGGGCGGGACGCTCAGCTTGAAGCGACTCTGCAAGCTCTCGAAGTACGCGAGCGGATCGTACAGACCATCGGTGTGGTCGAGGCGCAGCCCTTGAACCTGCCCGGCGGCGATCATCTGGAACAGCACGCGGTGGGCGCGATCGAATACGCCGGGCTCCTCCATGCGCAGCGCGACCAGCGAGTTGATGTCAAAGAAGCGACGGTAATTGATCTCTTGCGAAGCGACGCGCCAGGACGCGAGCCGGTAGTTTTGTTCGCTGAGCAAGCGATCCAACGCATCGAAGCTCGAGCTCTCACCTGGCACACCGTTGAGCTCTGCCAACGCCGCGTCAAACGCCCGCCAGATCTCGGGCGAGCTCTGGAACAGGGCGCGCAGGCGCCGCTGGAACACCGACTTTTGACGCGCGGCTTGCTGGGCATCGGCCTCCGTCCGCGCGCGCCGGTCCGGCAGGTGGGCGAGGAGCAGCTGCAGGCTCTCGAGCTCCTGCTGCTCAGGGTTTTCGAGACCGAGGCCGGTGCGGCTGGCGGCAGCTGCCATGAGGCCGAGCAGGCTCTTTGCCGCGAGCGGGAAGCGCTGCTCGAAGTAGCGAACGAAGAACCGACCCGCGTCGAGCTCCACCCGGAGCTCCCCGCGTTCCAGAACACTGCCATACTGGTCACCCAGCACGGGCAAGAGCACGGTGTCCCGCAGCTCTTCTTTTACGGGCGCCCACTCGATGTCGAAGGCCAGCGCGTGCAGGGAGCTCGCGCCATTTTCCAGCACATCCTCCCACCAGGGGTTCTGCCCGGCAGCATTCCCCATGTGGTTAGGGACCCAGTCGACCAAGAGGCCCATGCCCCTTTGCTTCAGAGCAACGCTCAGCGCCGCGAAATCTTCAGCCGACCCGAGCTCTGGGTTCAGCCGTTCGTGGTCGACCACGTCGTAGCCGTGGGTGCTGCCCTTGGCTGCCACGAAGATGGGCGAAACGTACAGGTCCGTGATGCCGAGGCGGCTCAGGTAATCAACCTCAGCCGCCGCCGCCGCGAAGCCGAAGCCCGCATGCAGCTGCAGGCGATAGGTCGCCCCAAGGGTGTGCCAGGCTCCGCCGCGCCGGTGCGCTCGCGAGGGCGAATGAAACAGCGCGACAGATACGCCTGATGATATGTTCATTTAGCGCTGTTTCCGAGCTGTGGGTGGGAGCCGTAGACCACGAACGCGTGAGGTGGGAGCAGCAGCTCGACCTCCCCCGCCGACTCGATGAGCGCGGGCATGCCGTCACCGGGCCCGCCAAAGGCCTGCTCCGCGGACGCGGCTAGTTTATGCCAGCGCCCGTGGGCCACCGGCAGGCTGAGCCGGGTGGGCTGAGCCGATAGGCTGAAGGCCATCCACGCACGCCGATCGCGACGCACGAACAGGACCCGCTTCGCCTCGAACGCGATGGTTTCGTCGGGCACGGTCGCGGGCAAGAGCGTTCGAAGCTCGAGCAGGCGCTGGTAGAGCGCGTACAGCGCGGCGTGCTGGCCCGAGTGGCGCAGCTCGGGCCTGAGCACACAACCTTTGAAGGCCTCCTCCCCCGCGGGATCGGGCGCGTCACCCTGAGATCCGAAGGCCGCGAACTCTTGCTGGCGCCCCTTCCGGACCGCGTCCAATAACTCCGGCTCGCCGTGGCTGACGAAGTACTGAAACTTCGCCGGCTCACCGTACTCTTCACCCATGAACAAGAGCGGGACGAAGGGCGCGAGGCACACCAAACCCGCGGCGAGCTTCTGCTGCTCGAGCCCGACGAGGTGGCTCAGCCGCTCACCGAGTAGCCGATTGCCCACCTGATCGTGGTTCTGAACGCAGACGACGCACTGCTTAGGCTCGAGATCAGGGCCGGGCCGCCCATGACGGCGCTTCCGAAAGCTCGAGTGCTCACCCGGGCTGCACATGCCGGACCGCCACGCAGCGGCCAGATCCTCGACTTTACCGAAGTCCGAATAGTAGCCGTCCCGCTCCCCGGTGATGAGCACATGGGCCGCGTGGTGGAAATCATCACACCACATCGAGTCCAGGCCGAGCCCTCCGACCTCGCTCTTGCGCACCACGCGCGGGTCGTTCAGGTCGCTCTCCGCGATCAAGTAGATATGCCGACCGAGCTCCTCCCCGCGCCGATGCAACACCTCGCCGAGCTCCTCGAGGAAGGGCTTTGCCGATCTGTCGATGATCGCGTGCACGGCGTCCAGCCGGAGGGCGTCGATGTGAAAGTCCTCGACCCATTGCAGGGCGTTTTGGATGAAGTAGCGACGCACGCCCTCGCTGTCGGGACCGTCGAAATTGAGCGCCCGTCCCCACGGCGTCTTGTACATGTCCGTAAAGTAAGGAGCGAAATCGCCGAGGTAATTTCCCTCCGGCCCGAGGTGGTTATAGACGACGTCCAGCACCACGGCGATGCCGACCTGGTGGCACTCGTTCACTAACTGTTGCAGGCCCCTGGGGCCCCCGTACGAGTCCTGAACGGCAAACGGGAAGACCCCGTCGTAACCCCAGTTGCGGCTGCCGGGGAACTGCGCCACCGGCATGATCTCGATGGCGGTGACCCCCAACTGCCGCAAGCGCTGGAGCTCGGGAATGACGCCGGCGAAAGTGCCTTGTTTAGAGAACGTGCCGACGTGCAGCTCGTAGATGACGTACTTCCACAGGGGCACGCCGCTGAACGCGGTGTCTTGCCAGCTGAAGCTGAGATCGACCACGCGCGAGGGGCCGTGCACGCCATCGCTTTGCAGGCGTGAGGCGGGGTCGGGCCGCTCACATTCGCGGTCGATCGCGAACATATATGGCGTGCCGGGCTCGACGCCTTCCAGCCTCACTCCGAAGTACCCATCACCCTCTGCCCGCATGGGCTCAACGCGGCGGGTACCTGTCAACCGGACCTCGACCTCGCGCGCTTTTGGAGCCCAGACGCGGAGCTCACAAGCGCCCTTGGGCAACGCGGTCGCCCCGAGTCGATGAGGTTTGGGTTGATTCGGATTCGATTTCAAGACGCGTCTCCTTTGCGGTTCAGCTCGACTGCCCTTCAGCTCGACTGCGGTTCAGAGCGATCGGGCGATCGGCGGTTCAGAGCGATAAGGAGGTCGACGGCCGACCATTGATGCTGGGGCGCGGTTGTACCAGCGAGGCAACCAGAAGCGCGCACGCGGGGCTAAAGGGCTCGCGTCGAAAGCCCAGCACGAGGCTCCACGGCGCAATGATCCGGGCATATGGCAGCCTGGAAACCGAGCGTTCGGCAGCTGTCACACGCAGCAGCGCGCTCGGGGGTTGACGTTCATGTGAGCAACGGGAGCCGATGGGGGTCATTGCGTGCCAGTGGCGCCCTTTGCAACTGTCATGCCTCAAATCGACCCCGCGTCAGATCGACCACACTGGCGACCTATGCACCCACTCGAGCAAGCGGGCACGCCAGAGGGCTCCGGACGCAGAGGCTCCGGCGCTCCAGAGCGTGCCCGAGCGCGCGGCGCGCCGGACGAGCCAGCGCAGCAAGCTCCAGCGCCGCTCGAACGAGGTCAGGCCGAGAGCGGCGCTCGATCTCTCAGATCGAGGCCATCAAAAGGCCGACAATCAGCGCCGATGACACCGCAACGAGCGCATGCCGGGTGCGTAGCGCGACCGCCAGCGCTCCGTAGACCCGGCGCGCTCGGGTGGGGGCGGCAACGCAAGCACCCTCCGGGGCTCCGGCGAGCTCGGCGGGTCGCGGTAGGAGCGGCGCGAACGCCGAGCATTTGATCGGGATCCAGGCCGAGCACTGCTCGTCGCAGATGAACGCGTTGCGGGAGACCTTCCCCCACTGCAGCAGCATGATCAGGCGTTGCTCGTCGAAGGGCCCCGAGGTCTTGCGGTTCTGGCTCACGTACCACTGCATCCCGATCACTCCTACAAAGGCCCCCGACCAGCTCCTACAACCTGCTCCTACAAAAGGCGTGCCGAGCCGCTGTGCCCGAGGTCAACAGAGCGGCTCGCGGGGGAAAGCGCGTAAGCCCAGCGGGTCGAGGCTGCGGGTTCTGGGCCGAAATGCGCCCACCTGTCCGCGGTTCTTAACGTGTTTCTCTTGACCGTCCGCGCTCGCGCGTGGTCATCCTCCGAGGATGCCCACTCGACGCGTCCTCGTCACCGGCGGTTCCGGCAAGGCCGGCCATTGGATCGTAAAGCACCTGGTCGAGACCGGCTACGACGTCGTGAACGTGGACTCGCGCGCGCCGGCGGAGCGCCTGTGCCACCATATCTCGGCCGATCTGACCGACCTCGGGCAGGTGATCGATGCCTTTTCGCCGCATGCCACCGGCAACCGTGCCCCGTACTCCGGGCTCATTCACATGGCCGCCATTCCGCGCCCCCACATGCACCCGAGCTCGGAGGTCTGGCGTGTCAACACCCAGTCCACCTACAACGTGCTCGAGGCCTGCGGGCTGCTGGGCATAAAAAAGGCGGTGCTCGGCTCGAGCGAGTCGTCCTTCGGGCTCTGCTTCGCCAACGAGTTTTTTGCGCCCAAGTACCTCCCGATCGATGAGGCGCACCCTCAGTTGCCCGAGGACACCTACGGGCTGACCAAGGTGGTTGGCGAGGCCACGGCGGCGATGTTTCATCGCCGCGACGGCACACAAATTCTCTCGTATCGCATCGGCAACGTGCTTTGCCCCGAAGACCACGCGCAGGTCAAAGCCCGCTTCGATCACCCGGAAGACCGCCTGCGCATCCTGTGGTCCTATATCGACTCGCGCGATCTCGCGATCGCCTGCCGCCTGGGCATCGAGCGTGACGGCCTGGGGTGTGAGCCGATCATCATCGCCGCCGATGACACCTCTTCGAACATCCCCTCGCGCCAGCTGGTACAGAAGTTTCTGCCGAGCGTGACGGAATTCAAGGCCGAGCTCGGCGCTCGCGCGGCGCTGATCTCAAACCGCCGGGCGAAACAACTCTTGGGCTGGAAACAGCAGTTCTACTTGCAGTAAGCGCGCGCCTGCTTGCCGTCTCAGCTCCCTACCTCACGCCTCGCCGCCAGCCGCGCGCTGTTCACCTACACCCGCCGCACGCTGGCGCTGGTGATCGCCTCTTCCCCAGGGTTGGTCACGGCCATGGCGGGCTTCACGCTGCTGGGCGCCGTGGCTCCGATCGCCGTGGCGTATGCGGGCAAGCACATCATCGACGCGGTGGTGGCGGGCAGCGTAGAGCTCAGCGTGCGCTGGGTCCTGCTCGAGCTCGCCAGCGTGACGGTGCTCGCGCTCAGCATGCGCGGCCTGGGGCTGACTCGCTCGATCCTCGGCGCGCGCCTGGGCACTGACGTGAACGTTCAGATCCTGGAGAAGGCTCTGCAGCTCGAGCTCCAGTTCTTCGAGAACGCAGAGTTCTACGACAAGTTGACGCGTGCCCGGCGCGAGGCGTCGTCGCGGCCGGTGGCGCTGGTCGCAGACGGCTTTCAGATCGTTCAAAACGTCCTGACTCTCGGCGGCTACGCCGCGGTCCTGAGCCGCTTCAGCGGCTGGCTCGTGCTCGGATTACTCGCCGCGACCATCCCCGCCGCCTTGAGCGAGATGCGGCACTCCAAGCTCGGTTTCAAGCTGCGAAACTGGCGCTCTCCCGAGACGCGCCGGCTGTTGTATCTCGAGTACGTGCTGGCCAATGACGAGCACGTCAAGGAAGTAAAGTTGTTCGGGCTCGGGCGCTACTTCCTCGACCGCTACCGAGGGCTCTCGGAGACGTTCTATCAAGAGGACAAGCGCCTGGCCGTGCGCCGAGCGTCCTGGACGCAAGCGCTGAGCCTGCTCGGCACAGCGGCGTTTTACGCGGCCTACGCCTGGATGGCGGTACGCGCGGCGCTCGGGGAGCTCACGCTCGGCACGTTGACGCTGTACATCGTGTCCTTGCGGCAAGGCCAGCAAGCATTTCAATCCGTGCTCAGCGGCATCGGCAACCTCTACGAGCACAACCTGTACATGTCGAACTTGTTCGACTACCTCGCCATCCCCTCCTCCGATGACGCGAGCGAGCCCGTCGCCCTGGTGTCGCCTGCTGCCGGCGATGCGCTCTTGGCGCATGGCGACGCCGCGCTCGACAAGCCCGAGGTGGCGCCCGCTCACGTGCTCCCGAAGGCAGGCACGCTCGTCCCAGAAGAGCAGCGCGGGCTGATTTTCGAGAACGTCGGCTTTCGCTACCCGAACAAGGACACCTTTGCGCTACGCGGCCTGTCCCTGCGCGTGCGGCCAGGCGATAGCCTCGCCATCGTCGGCCAGAATGGCGCCGGCAAGACCACGCTCGTGAAGCTCCTGGCGCGCTTGTATCACCCCACCGAGGGGCGCATATTGCTCGATGGCCTGGACCTCGAAGCCTGGCCGCCGGTCGCGCTCCGGCAACGCATCAGCGTGCTCTTTCAAGACTTCAACCAGTACCAGCTCAGCGTGCGGGAGAACATCGGCGTCGGCAGCGTGGAGCACCTGGCCGATCTCGTGCGTATCGAGCGCGCCGCGGAGCGGGGCGGCGCCGATGCCGTCGCCGCGGCGCTGCCCCTAGGGATGGACGCCCGCCTGGGCACCTGGTTTGAAAAGGGCAGCGAGCTATCGGGTGGCCAATGGCAAAAAATCGCACTGGCACGCGCGTTCATGCGTGAAGACGCGGACATCCTGGTCCTCGACGAGCCGACCGCGGCCCTCGACGCCGAATCGGAGCACGCCGTCTTCCAGCGCTTTCGGCAGCTGTCCGAGGGCCGCACCACGATCGTCATCTCGCATCGCTTCCCCACCGTGCGCATGGCGCAGCATATCATCGTGCTGGAGCAAGGGGCGCTGGTCGAGCAGGGGTCGCACGCCGAGCTGATCGCGGCGGGCGGGAAATATGCGCACATGTTCGCGTTGCAGGCCGCAGGTTACCAGTGACGACAGCGTAGACATCGCTCCGTCACGTCAATGCTCCGGCAGCCCGCGTCAACTTCACTGCGCGCCGCGCTGGTGGCGTAAGCCGACAGCCGCCGCAAGCTGGTACACGCAAATCTGCCCGAGCCTCGTGCGCGAACCGGCAGCCTACCCCGGCAGCCCTTCCAGCACCGACAGCGTCGGGTAAGAGAACATGCGGCGCAGCCGAAAGCCGCTCTTCGTCATCAGGTTCTCGAGCTCTCCCGAGCTGCGCTCGCGCCCATCCGAGCAGGCGACCATCATCTGCAGGTCGGCGGCGACGCCAATAGGATCACGAGAGAAGCGCTCCACCACCTTCTCCGCGATCAACACGCGGCCGCCCTCCCCGACTGCAGCGCGCACGTGGCGCAGAATACCGACGCAGCGCTCGTCATCCCAGTCATGCAGGATGTTCTTGAGCAAATAGGCATCCGCGCCGCCGGGTACCCGTTCGAAGAAGCTACCAGCGCTGAGCTCTACCCTGGCGAGCACGCCCCGCGCCCTGAACAGGGAGCGCGCCGACTCGAGGACGCTGGGGCTCTCGTAGAGGACCCCGCGCAGGTGCGGGTGGCGGATCAAGATCTCGGACAGGACCGTGCCGCGGCCCCCACCCACATCACACACGCTCTGGATCTCGCGAAACGGGTAGAGGCGAGCGATGACGGGCGCGTCCGCCGCGCTGATGCCCATCATCCCGTGCGCGAACATCTCGCGTTCGTCCGCGTGGCGCTCGAACCACTCCCACACGTTCATCCCGTGCACGTGCTCAAAGGGGCTCTGCCCGGTCCGCAGCACGTGCTCGAAGCTCGACCACGCGGCGAGGTTGGAGCCCGAGCTGAAGTAGAGCAAGAGCTCGCGCGCACGGCTCAAGCGCCCGCCGCACAGCACCCGCGAGCGGGCGTTGTGCTCGAAGCGGCCGTCCCTCTTCAAATGGAAGAAGCCCGACAGCGCAGCCCCGCGCAGCGAGCGAAACAGCGCGTCGGCGTTGAGCCCGGTGCGCTCCGCGAGCCGTTCGGCGCTGAGAGGGCCGTCGCGCAGGGCTTCGGGCACGCCGGCTCGCACCAGGGCAGCCAGGACGTGAAAGAGCGCGGCCGCGTTCGCCTGCTCGAAGATGCACAGCTCGGCGGGCCCGAGCGCCTTGCCGACCTTGGCCACCGCCCCGCGCAGCCAAAGCAACGCACGCACCAGCCCCGCTGGCGGCGCATCGGGGAAGCTCCGCCGAGAGAGCTCGACCACGGATGGCGCCGGCAAAGGCTGGTAGTCGATGGCGGTCACCGCTCCGCCGTACCACATCGTTCACCGGAGCCAAAGCAGGCCGGAGCGCCATGACCCCGCGCGAGCGGGCTTGATTTGCCTCGATTCGACGGGATCGAGCCGCTACGTTCTGCCACCATGAAGAATTCATTCTTGCTGCCCGCGGCCGCCCTGCTGCTGGCTGCGGTCGGCCTGTCTGAGCGCTCGTCAGCCCAGAGCACCCCGCCCCTTATCCCGCTCTGGCCGAAGGGAGCGCCGGGGTTCGAGAGCCGCAAAGGCGAGCCCGAGCAAGCGAAGGACTGGTGGGTTCGCAACATCCACGACCCGAGCCTCACGGCCTTCTTGCCCCCGAAAGGCAAGGCCACGGGAGCCGCCGTCATCATCGCCCCCGGCGGCGGTTTTCGTGAGCTGGTGTTCAACGCCGAGGGCAAGCAGCCCGCCGAATATCTGAGCCAGCTCGGCGTGGCCGCCTTTGCGCTGAAGTACCGGCTCCCGAAGGAGGAGGGCTCGCCTTACACGACCGACAACGTGCGGCAAGACGCCTACCGGGCGCTGCGGCTGGTGCGCAGCCGGGCCGCAGAATGGGGCCTCGACCCGCAGCGCATCGGCATGCTGGGGTTCTCGGCAGGCGCTGAGCTCGTGAGCCTCGTGGCTTACGGAGCTGGCAAGGGGGACCCGCAAGCCAAGGATCCGATCGACCGCCTCGACGGCAAGCCGAACTTTCAGATGCTGATCTACCCCGGTGGCAAGGTGCCGGAGGTGATCCCGCCGGATGCGCCCCCGGCTTTCTTGCTCGTCGCGTCCGATGACGAGCACGGCTGTGCCGACACCACGCTCGCCCTGTACACGAAGTTGCACGCGGCGGGTGTGCGCGTCGAAGCCCACTTCCTCGCCCAGGGCAAACACGCCTTCAACATGGGCGATCGCTCGAGCCTGCTCTCGGTCAACACCTGGCCACGACGCATGGCCGATTGGCTCAGCGATAGCGGCTATCTAAAGGCTGGTGCCGCCAAGTAGCGCGTCAAGGAGTCCCTTGCATCGACGGTGTCACGACCGACGCTCACGAGCAAGAAGATCGCGCCCGCAAGAGCGGACTTGATATGCTGCCCCGATGCCGATCTCGGGGGTAGCCGGCCGTGTCATTCGGCGCCTGCTACTGCTCGCGTTCCTCGGCGTGGCCGCATGCTCGGGCGCCGATACACCGTCCGCGGCGGGCGGCGCAGCCGGTAAGGGCTCAGACATCCCAAGCAACGCCGTCGACTTGCCTCCCACGGCGGCAGCGCCGGACGGTGGAGGACCGAGCACCTCGCAAGCTGGCTCGGCGTCGGGTGCCGCATGTGCCGCAGCTGAGGTGCGTGCCTGCGGAGTGCCCGGCTGTGCCGGACGCAATCCTGCTTGGTCGTACAGGGACTGAGCACCGGGGCCTGGGGACCGTGCGACGTCTCCGCGGCAATTCCTGACAGCGCGTTGAGCGGCGTCGTGCGCACTGCCATCGCGCGACCAGAGGGGCCTCTGGACCTCCTCCTCACGAGCCAGGTCCGCCTGTTGGATGCGAGCGGTCGAGGCCTGAAAGAGCTCGACGGCCTGGCATGCTTACCGTCCCTCACCAGGCTCAACCTGCCCAACAATTCGCTCGTCGACGTCGGGCCCCTGAGCAAGCTGACGGCGCTCACCTGGCTCGACCTCACTTACAACCACGTCGCTGACGTCGAGCCGCTCGCGGCCCTGACCAACCTCGAAACGCTCATCCTCTCGAGCAACGCCATCTCGGACATCACCCCGCTCGCCGCGCTCGTCAACCTGAAGGAGCTCGGGCTCGACAACTTGCCCGCGGATCTCGTCGAGCTCCTGAGCGCGTCGACCAATACCTTCTCCGACATCCAGGCCCTGGCCGGGCTCACCCGGCTCGAGTGGCTCGATCTCACGCGCAACCAGGTCGCGAACCTCGAGCCGCTCCTGGGGCTCCAGGCGTTGGCGGAGCTGCGCCTGGCCGGCAACCCCCTCGATTGCGCGTCGGCGATGTTCGGTCCGCTGTCGATGCAGCTGCGCAGCTTCACGATCGATTGCTAGCCGAAACGTTCGGCGTTACTCGCGGGCGAGTCAGACGTAGAGAGCCGGGTGCCCCCGGTTCCAGCGTTCTGGGGATGATCCCGGCGCTGTTCGGACATGAAGCTCTGGACGGCGGGAAGCTGTCTGTGAGCTATTCGGCCGGTGGGTGACTCGCGTTTTCGGCCGTCGGCGATCGGAGGTCAGGCTGCGTTGACATCTCGGCGGCATTCCCCACCAATGCGGAGGGCGATGAACGGCGCTCTGGATCCCCTCGAGGAAGACGCCATGGCGGAGGAGATGGCGGCGCATCTGGCCGCGATCCGCACCACTGCACGTGGAGACCTGAGGCGCGAGCTCGACGCGCTCTACCTGCTCGCCGTCGAGCGAGAGACGCTCGCCGTCGTCGGATACGGCGGCGTCGAGATCCAGAGCCGCGTCGAACGCCTGGAGGCGGAGCCGGCGGTGCGCGCCGTGGTGGCGCGTGCACTGCGCTGGGCGTCGCGCGAGGAACACGCGCACGTCGTGCTCGCTCGCGGCCTGCTCGCGCGCACCGGCGGCGTCGCGGTGCGCGTCCGCGCCTTCGCCGCTGACCTCGGGGGTCTGGTGGCGGGATGGTCTTCGGCAGTGCTGCAACATACGAGGTTCCGTCAGGCGCCGGCGTCACATGCGCTGGCGCGCATCGTGACGGTGTTTGGCCGTCTTGCCGGCAAGGTCCCGCGCTCGGCCGCGAGCGCGCTCCGCGCCCAGTCGTTCACCGAGTTCTGTCGTTTCCAGATCTCTGCGGAGCTCACCGCGGTGGTCTCCTGGGAACGCATCGCTGCGGTTCTCGAGCTTGACCGCGGATCCGCGCCGAGCGCACCCGTCGCGCTGCGGATCGCGGGCGACGAGTGGCATCATCGCGCCATGCTGAGTGTCCTGCTCGCCGCGTTCGACGGCAGCGATCGCCTGCGCGAAGGTCACGACGCGAGCTCGCTCTCCAACGCGCTCAGCGCCGTCGATCCGTCCTTCGTCGGCCCCGCGCGTCCGGGCGAGGAGACGCTAGGCCGAGGCGGTACGGTCTACGTGCGCGAGGCCTCCGGCGCGAGGGCGGGCGACCCGGCGGCGCTCCGCACGCTCCTTCACCAGGCGCTCGTGGAGACTGGCCTGCTCGCGCGGCTGTTCGCCTCCGCACCGCCCAGCCCGCGCGTCGTCGTGAAGACGACGTTCATGATGTCCTATGACCGCGGCGATCCGAGCCCGCACGTCGACGTCGTGCTCGCCGAGGCGCTCGGGCGGCTCCTCCGGGAGCACGGGGCTTCCGACGTCGCATATCTCGAGGCGCCGAATCAATACGATCGTTTCTTCGGGAATCGGAGCGTCGCCGAGGTCGCTCGCTATGTCGGCCTGTCGAGCGAGCACTACCGCATCGTGGACGCGAGCGAGGAGCAGGTCGCCCACACCTACCGGCGCGGGTTCGGCCAGGAGAGCGTCTCCCGGACGTGGCGCGACGGAGATCTCCGGATCGCGTTCGGCAAGATGCGAACGCATCCGAGCTGGCTCGTGCATCTCACGCTGAGCAGCCTCGAGTCGCTCGGTCGCAGGGTGGACGAGCTGATCTTCCACGATCGCCAGGCCGATCTCATGACCGGTCTGATGATGCTCCTCGACGCGTTTCCACCGCACCTGGCGCTCCTCGACGCGACTCACCACGTCCCCGACGGCCTCACCGGCATCCTCGGCGACCCCGCACCCAGCCATCCCGGTCGACTTTACGCAGCGCGCGACGCGCTGGCGCTCGATCTCGTCGCGGCTCGCCACATGGGCATCAGGGAATTCCCGAGAACAAATTCGCTCGCGCTGGCGCTCGACTGGTTCGACGATCCAAGGTTGCAGACGATCGTCGACGGTCCCGACACGTTGCTCTCCGGCTTCGCGAGCCCGCACCGCAACGATCTCACGGTCTTCCTGTCCGCGCTGGCGTATCCCGCGTATTTGTGCGGCGACAATCGCGGAAGCCTCTGGGTGCCGGTGATGGATCCCCAGGCGTTTCCCCTGGTCACCGAGGTGGGCGCCGGGGTTTGCGTCGTCCGCGCCGTGCTTCGAAGGCTGTTCGGCTTCGGAAGGCCGCCGCCGGCGGGGCACCGGTGACGCGCGCCGTCGTCGTCGGGGGCGGCGTGGGCGGTCTCTCGGCTGCGGTCGCGCTCGCGCAGCGCGGAGTGGAGGTCACGATCTGCGAGGCCCGGGCGTCGTTCGGTGGGCTCGCCTCGGCGCTCGAGGTCGCAGGCGTGCGCTTCGACGGTGGCCCCTACATTCTTCTCGATCCCGACGGCCTGGCCTGGGCTTTCGACGCGCTCGGCATGTCGCTCGACGAGATCTCGCCAAGGCGCGTCACCGACGTCTACGAGGTGGAGCGCGGCGATGAGCGTCCGGTCCGTTTCTTTTCCGATCTCGCAGCGACTATCGAGCTCCTCGAGCGCGACCACCCCGGCCAGGGCGTCCGCTACGGCGCGTTCGTCGCCGAGATGACGAAGATTCACCGGGGGCTCGCGGCGCTGCAACGACGTGCCCGGCCCTCGCCGCTCACCCTCGTGCGAAGCGGCAACCTGCGGCACGCGCCGTTCCTGCTCCGTTCGCTCGCGACGACCCTGGGGCGCGCCGGGCTCGAGGGCGTCGTCGCCGATGCGGTCGGGATCTGGACTCACATCGCAGGCCAGACGCTCTCCGCGGCGCCGAGCCCGCTCGCGCTCGTGCCGGCGATGATTCACGGAGCGGGCTGCTTCGTTCCGGCGCGTGGCGTCGCGGCGATTCCAGAAGCCGCGGAGGCCCGCGCGCGGTCGCTGGGCGTGACGCTGCTCGGGAACGCCCGCGTCGCTCGCATCGCGATCGCGAACGGGCGCGTCTGCGGCGTCGACCTCGTCGGGGACGAGAGGCTCGAGGCCGACATAGTGGTCAGCGATGCCAGCGGCGTGGCCACGTTGCTCGAGCTCGCGCCGTCGCCCCCGCGTATCCGCGCGAAGGTCGCGGCGCTCCCGCTACAGTCCCCGGGCGTCGCGGCGTACGGTCTCGGTTCGAGCGACGACGACGGACCTTATCTGCGTTTCCGCCTCGCTCCCGACGCCGCGGGGGCGCCGTGCCGCCTCCTCGTCCGTCCGGACCGCGTCGATCCGCGGCTGCCGTCTGCGCCCGCGCACCCGACGCGGATCGTGGCGCCGCTCGATCACGCGCTTGCCGAGCGCCTCGGCGAGCGAGGCCAGAACGAGCTGCTCGACGCGGTGCTCGCCGATCCCTGGGTGGCCCGTCGGGTCGGTCCGTTCGAGGAGCTCGCGCGCCTCGTCCCAGCCACCTGGGGCCGGCGTCACGTGCTGCATCGGGACAGCATGAACCCTGTGATGACCGCGCGGTTTATGCGCCAGGGCCGCCTTCCGCATCGCATCGCATCGCCGGACGGCCTGTTCCTCGTGGGCAGCTCGACGCACCCCGGACAGTGGGTCAGCTTCTGTCTCATCTCCGGCGTGCTCGGCGCCGACGAGGTCTTCCGCTGGCTCGACGAGCGCGCGCGGTGATGCTGGCCACGACGGTCATCGAGGTCGACGGGCGCGCGGCGCGCGTGAGCTGCCGCGCGCCGACGGCCGGGGCACCGACTGTGCTGTTCCTGCCCGGATATCCAGACACGCTGCAGGTCTTCGCGCGGGCCTGCGCGGCGCTCGAAGCGGGGACCGGGTATCTCGCGCTCGACTTTCCCGGTCAGGGTGGCAGCGAACGCTCGCGCGACCCCACGTTCGCTCCCGAGGCGCGAGCGCGCTGGATCGTCCAGGTGCTGGCGAGGCTCGAGGTCGGTCGCGTGGTGGTCTTTGCTCACGACATGGGCGCGCACGCGGCGCTCGAGCTCGCGCTTCTGACCGGCGCGCGCGTCTCTGCGCTGGTGGTCGCGAATGCGTTGCTCGACGGCATGGCCAGGACCTCCCGCACCATCGCGCTCCTCCGGCGAGCGCGCGCCTATCGCGTCTTGCTTCCAGCCTTTCCCGGGCGGGTAGTCGCCCATAGCATCGCGGGGTTCCTGCCGCGCGGCGCGCCGCTCTCGCCCGCGGTCCAGCAGGATATCGAATCCGCCTTCTCGCGTACCGCGGCGGTGGTTACGGGACGGGTGTGCGATGCGGCCGAGGTCTGGCTCGCGCGCGGTCTCGAGCGCTTTCGGTCACTCCGCATGCCGTTGACGCTGCTCTGGGGCAGCGCCGAGCAGCATTTCCCGCGCGTGCACGCCGAGGCGCTGGCAACCGTGATCGATCAAGCTCGCGTGGTCGACGTGCCCGGCGGCCATCACTGGCTGGTGTGGCACGACCCCGACGCCGTGGTGCGGCAGGTCCAGGCCCTGACAGTGAGGTGCTAGGAGGCGAGGACGTCTCCCCCACGGGCACCACGTTCGCGCTCGTCGAGCACACGTGGCGTCGACCGCTGCGACCGGCGCGGCGGCAACCGGGACGCCAATCGGGGCGCACGGCGGACTCGCGGAGCACCATAGCGGCCCTTGTGCTCGTGGAAGACCTCTTTGATCTCCGCCGCCAGGACTGCGTCGTCAATGGATCGCCCGC
>JAYTOL010000016.1:0-3417 GCA_043747815.1 Deltaproteobacteria bacterium | reverse complement strand
CAGCGCTCGGGACCAGTCTTCGCGCCTCGGGATTCGCAGATTCGTTCCTCTCAAACCTAAGCGACTCGAAGTCGAGGCTTCGCAGTCCGGCTAACGGCTCGTGCTTCAGCAGCGGGGCTAGTTAAGCCTGATTGAAAACGGCGAAGCCGACAACAGCGGCGGCCGACGGCCGCCACCGAATGAAGGACCCAGACGAACGCCTGAGCCTAACCAGCCCCGTCTGCTGCAAGCCATTGTTGAACGAAACCGCGCAAGCGCGGTAGCTCAGGCGGCAACCTGATGGGTTGATGCGATACTGAGTGAGCATGGTGGGGAGCTCTTGAAGAGGAGCTTCATCGTACACGAGTTCGTTGTGAGGGGGAAGGCTCTGGCACTCTCGTTGTCGCGTGGCGGCGTGGCGGCGCCCGCGAGACGAAGGAGTACGAGATGATCACGTTGGAAAACTGGCGCATGCGGATGGGCGAGGACATGTTGCTGAGGGACTATCGTCCGAGGACACGCGAGGGCTACGGCTTGGCGGTACGGTTGTTCCTCGATTGGGCGAAGCGTGAGCCCGAGGAGCTCACCGAAGAAGAGATTCGCAGCTACTTCTTGTATTTGCGCGAAGAGAAGAAGCAGGCCCCTTCGAGCATCAACATCGCGGTGTGCGCGCTGCGTTTCTTCTGCGTTCATACGCTGGTACGCGATTGGCCGGTATTCGAGCTGCTCAAAGTCAACAAGCCGAAGCTTTTGCCGGTGGTGTTGAGCACGGGCGAAGTGCGTACGGTGCTGGGTGCAGTTCGGCACCCGGTGCGGCGCATGGCGCTGGTTACGATCTACGCTCTCGGGTTGAGGTTGGGCGAAGGGCTGCGGCTCGAAACCGGCCACGTCGACGCAGAGCGACTCATCGTGTGGGTGCGTGACGGCAAAGGAGCCAAAGACCGCGGCGTCCCGTTGCCTCGCCCCCTACTCACAGGGCTGCGAGGCTACTGGAAAGAGCAGCGCCCGCAGTCGCCGACGAAGTACCTGTTCGTGCCAGAGGGCGGTCAAGCGCCGTTGCACGAGACGACGCTGCAAAAGACGTTCACGGCAGCGTGCAAAGAAGTCGAGCTAGCCAAGCATGCGACCATTCACACGCTGCGTCATAGCTATGCCACGCACTTGCTCGAGAGCGGCGTGTCGCTGCGGACGATCCAGGACGTGCTCGGGCACAAGTCGCTGCGGACGACGGAGATTTACGTGCACGTGACAAAGCCGGGGACGGAGCGACTGCAGCAAGTAGTCGATCGCTTGATGGTTGACTTGTAGCCCGGCAGAGCAATGGTCTGTCTCGCCGACGTTGTCCGTCGGCATGGCGCCGCATATCTTGCTCGGCACGGACCAGGAGTCTTGCCGAGTCACGTGCGAGCCATGCAGGCGATCACGCGTTGTCGCACCGCGGAGCTTGGCGGCCACCTCGCCGAGTGCCCGCAGTGCGGCAAGGTGCACCTATTGTATCACTCGTGTCGGCATCGGGCGTGTCCGGAGTGCGGGCACACTGCGACGAAGCGCTGGGTAGAGGGTCAGCGGGAGTTGCTGTTGCCGGCGGCGTACTTCCACGTGGTGTTTACGTTGCCATCGGAGCTGCGGCGGCTCGTGCGTTCGCACCAGAAGGCGTTGCTGTCAGTGCTGATGCGAACGGCCTTCGAGTCACTCGCTGCGTTGTGCGCGGACGCGCGGTTTGTGGGCGGTCAAGTCGGCGCACTGGCGGTGTTGCATACCTGGACGCGTACGCTCGAGTGGCACCCGCACGTGCACCTGCTCGTGCCTGGAGGGGCACTTGCGCCAGATGGTCGCACTTGGGTGGGAGTGAAGGGTCGTCGCAAGCGTTTTCTGGTTCCTGTGAAGGCCTTGTCGAAACACTTTCGGGGCCGCTTCTTGCATCGGGCGCGGCGAGCATTACCCCGAGAGGTGTTCCCGGACATCCCTTGGGGCAAGCGTTGGGTCGTGTTTGCCAAGCCGGTGGTGCAAGGCCCCGAGCGTGTGCTCGAATACCTGGGGCGCTACGTGCATCGCACGGCGTTGATGGGCAAGGCCATCGTAGCCTGCGACGACGAGAGCGTGACCTTCACTTACCGAGATAGTCGGGACCATCAGAAGAAGACGATGAAGTTGCCGGGGCACGAGTTTCTGCGACGCTTCCTACAGCACGTGCCGCCGAAGGGGTTTCATCGCGTGCGAGCCTTCGGGCTGCTGCATGCGGCGCACCGGCAAACGCTCGCGCGCTTGCAGTTGCTACTCGCAGCCCCTCCTGCGCCCTGTGCAGCGGGCGAGGCGGTGCCATCAGGCACTTCCAAACAGAGGTGTCCTGTTTGCCAGCAAGCCCTGCTGCTCGTGTCAGGACGCCTGTCACCAGCCGAGTGCCTGGCGTGGGCCCTGAGACAGGAGGCTCGGGTGGATGCCACAGCGCGCGCCCCCCCTTCGAGGGTCTCGCTGTCGCCCGGAGCGGCGGCCGCATGAGGACTATGACGAGCAGACTCGAACCGACGCACTCAGGGTGCGTGAGGCACGGCTTTGTCCGCGGCCCTGAAAAAGCTGAAAACAGCCTCGCTCACTGCCCAAATTTGCGCTTCCGGGTCAACTGCAGAAGACACGCTCAGCCATTCCTCGGCACTCCGGTACCCGAACTCTGTTCCGAACGGCGCACTTTACTGACCCCGAGCGAGTGAAATCCCCAAGGACCGCTCGCGGGCGTCGTCCCCGGGTTTGTTCAACCAGCGTTTTAACGACGGTCTGCGCGTCGCTTACTTCGTGCGCTCCTGCTCCGCCGCCGCGAAAACGCTACTTCGTTCGGCAGCACTACGTCGTCAGGCTACAAGTTCCAAGTGGATCCTCATACCGAGCGCATCGGCCACCTTTCGCAAAGTCACCACGGAAGGATTAGCTCCGGGGCGCTCCAGCTTGGCCATCTGCTGTTGGGACACGCCGACGCGAGAAGCGAGTTCGGCTTGGGTCAGGCCGGCTTCTTGGCGGGCCCATCGGAGCGCGATCGCAACAGCAAGTTGAGGCTCGACGTCGATGGGCTCTGCTCCTCTGGAAGTGACAGCCGGCTTGGTTGGTGCGCGCCCCGCCAACAAATGGGCCTCGAGCCAGCCCTCGAGAGCTTCTTTGGCCGCGAGGAGAGCCTTGGCACGCGAAGTTGCAAATGTGGCGCAGCCGGGAGCGTCGACGAAGATAGCGTTCCAGTTTCGACCCTCGCGTTCGAGCTTGACGTGGTACTGCATGGTGGTCTCCTTTAGGTCAGTTTCAAACCGGTAGAGCGTTCGATGCTCTTGAGGACTCCAGGGCTGAGGTCGCGCTTGGGGTGAGGCACGGTAACGATGGCAGGGTTGGTGTCATGCTTGAAATGATGGTGGTCACCTTTGACTCGGACCAGGGCCCATCCGGCGTCCTTCAGGG
>JAYTOL010000015.1:0-7790 GCA_043747815.1 Deltaproteobacteria bacterium | reverse complement strand
CTCGTGTCGGCCCTCTCCGCGCCGCTCCTGGCGCTGATCCCCTCGCTCGGCGCCGGTCTGGTGGCGGCGTACTCCGAGGCTTACTCGAGGCGCCCGAATGCGGGCGATTCCGAAGGGCTGAGCCAGGTCTCGTCTCTCGCGGATTGGTTTGCGAACCGCTTCACACGCGTCTTGCTGGTGGGCTTCGCCGCGACGGTGGGGTCCGCGCTGGGCGCCGTCGCCGGTGCCATCCTCGTGCTGATCCTGCTCTGAGCGGCCGGGCATCAGGCGCTGCGCCTCAGCGGAGCAGCGTTTCCAGATTCTTCGAGGTCAGCTTCAGCGCGGCCGTGACCGCTTCCGGATCCGCCTGCGTCGGCGGAGGCCGCTGCGCTTCCGCGCGCAGCTGCTCGATGGCTCGCGGATTGCGGAACCAATCTTCGTCATGCACGTCGCGCAGCTGCTCCGCGCGACGCACGGCGAGCAAGTTGCCCAAGAGCCGTTGTTCGTCCTCCACCCCGAGCGGGAAAATCGCGCCCGCCGCTGCGCGCGGCAAGGACAAGCAGAGATCCCGATGCGAGAGCTCGCTGAACGCCTCGCGAAAGCCGTTCTCACCCGCCAGGGCGGGGGCCCGCAAGCGCACTCGAAAGGCGATCTGAGCCAGCTCCAAGAGCCAGATTCTGCCGAGCCGCTGCTGCACGTCCGCGAGCGCGTGGGGCGCGATGTCGAGGTGCTTCTGGAGGAAGCGAGGGTTTAGCGGCAATAGAGCAAAAAGCGCTGCCGCCTCGTGCCGCATCAGCCCGTAGGGGTCATGCGCCACGACGAAAGGTTGATCCCGCGGCGCGAGGGCCTCGAGCCACGCCCCACCGAGGAGGCCCAAGGCACGGCAGAGGCTCGACGCTCCCCACGAGGCCGGCAGCGGCGGAGGCGCGAGATCGAGTGACCGCAACAGGTCGCCGTCGCGAAAATAGTCCATCAGCCGCGGCGGCGAGAGCCGTGCGGGCCAACTGCCGGGCACGTCTCTGCCGATCGCCAGCTCGAAGAATGCCGCCGGCGAGGCGAAGGAGAGCTCCTCGACCCGGTCCCGGGTCGCGTCCGCGAGCTGAGCCGCTAACGCCGGGGTGTCTGGCAGCGGTGCTTCGATCAGCGCGGGGGCGTCGAGACCCATCCGGCGCGCCAGCTCACGCCGCCGCTGCCACAGCTCCACGCTGGCGTCGGAAACCGACGCCGCGTTGGCCAGCAACACACGCACCCAGACCTCTCGCCGCGGAGCGTCGGAGAGCGCGCGCGTCAGCATCGTGGCAAAGCTCACGGCGCTGCGTCCCGGAGTGTCTGCGTGCGGGCGGTCTCGCTTTCGTTCCTCTGCGAGCTCGGTCAATACCTGGTGATTGATGCGTTGCTCTGCCAGGCGGTAGACCCAACGTCGCAGCGTATGCTTCAGCGGGTCGTGCTCTGGCAGCTCGCCCAGATCGCGGAACAGGGAGAGCCCCGTTACGGAACGGAACACTGCCAACGGATTATCGTCCTTGTCGACCTTCCCGCTCTGTCGGAGGCGAAGCCGCCAAGCGCGCCAATTTTTGAAGGCTCGCTCGAGCTTCCGATCCAATTCGATGGGGTTCCACTCTGAATCCACTCCGGGGCACTTGCCGCGGCGAGCGCTTCGCCACAAGCTCAAAAACCTTTCGGAATGAGCCGGCGCTTGGCTACCCTGAGCGGAAAAATGTTGGTTTAGCGTCGCGAGCGCTCAACCGGCTCGAAAAGACTGACCTTTACCTCACGTATGGGCCCGGGTGCTGGATCCGGGCGTAGGACGGGGCTAGGATGAAAAGACCATGAGCCGCATTGACGACGAACTCGAGCAAGCCGTACGCGAAGGGGAGACCAGCTCCTCCGACGCGGCCCGCGGTGACGAAACCACCGCAGGCAAGGCGCTGCGCACTGATCTGGGCCGTAGCTCGCTTAATGAGGCGCTGCTTTCCGATGGGGAGGAGCCTAAGCGCAGCTGGTGGTTGCTCGCCGGCCTCTTGGCGATCGGCGGTGGTGTCCTACTGCTCGTGTTCAACAGCGGTGACGACGCCGTCGCGTATGCCTATCAGGTGGACGAGCTGAAGGAGCAGGCTGCAGAGCTCGGCGAGCGGCAGGTCCGCGTGCAGGGCGTGCTCGTCTCGGGCACGCTCGACAAGCAAGACGAGCCGTGTTTGTTTAGTTTTTTGATGCACAAGGCTGGCGCCAAGGGCAGCGAGCCGCTCAAGGTGGAGTACCCGCAGTGCATCGTGCCCGATACCTTTCGTGACGTGAAAGGCGTGGACGTCGAGGTCACGGCGGAAGGTCGAATGTCGCCGGACGGCTACCTGCTGGCCACGAAGATCTTCGCAAAATGCCCGTCCAAGTACGAAGCTCGCGATACCACGGCCGCGTTGGGCAAGACCGATGACCACGGCGGCGGCGCTCCCAAGCCGGAATTCATCGCGCCTCGCGCCGAGGGCGTCGCTAGTACCGAGCGATAGTGCAATAGTCGGCGCCTTCACACATGTGGGATAGATTTTTACGCGCCTGCCGGCGCGAGCCCGTCGACGCGACGCCCGTCTGGTTCATGCGCCAGGCCGGGCGTTACATGCCCGAATACCGCAAGATCCGCGAGCACCACACGCTGCTCGAGATCTGCAAGCAACCCGATCTCGCGACTGAAGTCACGCTGCAGCCCATCAAGGCGCACGGCGTGGACGCGGCGATTCTGTTCGCCGACATCCTATTGCCGCTCGAGCCCATGGGCGCGCCGTTCGAGTTTGCCGCGGGCGAAGGCCCGGTCATTCACTCGCCAATCCGCGATCGCCAGGGCGTCGAGCAGTTGCGAGTCATCGAGCCCCGCGAGGGCCTCGGCTACGTGCTCGAGGCGATCAAGAGCATCCGCCGTGAGCTCGACGGGAAGACGCCGCTGATCGGCTTTGCCGGCGCGCCGTTCACCCTCGCTAGCTACCTGATCGAAGGTGGCAAGAGCTCCCAGTTCGTCAAGACCAAGGGCATGATGTACGGGGAGCCCGCGCTCTGGGGTCAGCTGATGACCAAGCTGAGCGAGGTGATCCGCCTGTACTTGCACGCACAGATTGAGGCGGGCGCCCAGGCCGTGCAAATCTTCGACTCCTGGGTGGGTCAGCTCTCGCCGGCAGACTATCGGGAGTTCATCCAACCCTATCTCACGCCTGTTTTTGCGTCGCTGGCCAAGGAAAACGTCCCCGTCATTCACTTCGGCACCGACACGAGCACCCTGCTCGAGCTGCAGAAGGAAACGGGGGGCACCGTCATCGGGGCCGATTGGCGCATCCCCCTCGATATCGTGCGCAAGCGGCTGGGTCCCGACGTGGCCATCCAAGGCAACCTCGATCCTCACCTGCTCAGCGCCCCGCGCGAGCGCTTGCACGCGGGCGTGCGAGACGTGTTGAAGGCCGCCGGCAGCGCGCCGGGTCACATCTTCAACCTGGGCCACGGCATCATGCCGCACACCCCGCCCAGCGCCGTAACCGAAGTGACCGCGCTCGTCCACGAGCTGACCGCCCGCTGAGGCGCGGCCCTCTGCGTTGGACCTGAGGCCCTCTGCGTTGGACCTGAGGCCTTTGACCTGAGGCCTTTGCAGCGCTCGGCTCGAGAGCAAGCCTGCGCTTTTTCGTTAACATTAGTGTCGGCGCGCTCGATCTTTTTGGCTAAGCTCCGCGCCGTTCTCCGGTGTCGTCTAAGGGTAGGACAAGGGACTTTGAATCCCTGAATCGAGGTTCGAATCCTTGCACCGGAACAGCCCGCGGGTCGCGGGTCTGAGTCCGACGGGGCTTTGCCTGCCCTGGTGAGCTCGGCGCACGCCGCCGTGCCCCGGCGGCCCGGCTCCGCCGGGAGGGCGAGGGGTTGGGTCAGCCTCTCGAGCTTCATCCGAGCGGGCGCAGGGGAGCCGCAGCAGGCCTTGCGACACGACCTGGAATACGCTGGACGCGGCGCTGAGCTGCTCGAGGTCGTGCGGGCTAACGTCGCTCGCCGCGCCGCCCGAGCCGCTGCAATGATCGCTGAGCGCCGGCGCGGGTCGGGCCATCCGGCCTGGTCAGTGTAGCGGACCTCTGCAAAGGACCGTCACCCCCCACTTTCCTGAACGTGTGATTCCCTGCTAAGTCTATGCGGGAGCAATACCTGCGTGAGGGTGCGGCTTTGCTTGACAAGCAGGGCGCGCTGCCTATCCTCCACGTCCCCTGAGACCCGGGGACCGCCTTCGGTCGAATTTATTTTCGCCGACTCGCGGCTCTCAGCGTCGCTGGGTTCGGAGCCACTCCCTCGGGAGGGCACCGCGCCCACGATGGCAAGGCTCAGGTTCGCTCTCGTTTTGCCCTAGATTCGTCTTTAGAGACTCTGTTGCAGAGACTCTGTTTTTTAGAGAACCGCAGTTTTAAGAGCCGAGCTTTCCGAGAACTGCCCTCAGATCCAACACTAATTCTAGACCATGCCTACCATTCAGCAGCTGGTTCGTTTGGGCCGTCTCGCGGCCAGTTTCAAGACGAATTCTCCCGCGCTCAGGTCATGCCCGCAAAAGCGCGGCGTGTGCGTTCGGGTTTATACCGTCACCCCCAAGAAGCCCAACTCAGCCCTGCGTAAGGTCTGCCGCGTTCGGTTGACGAACGGTATGGAAGTCACGAGCTACATCCCGGGCGAAGGGCACAACCTGCAGGAGCACAGCGTGGTGCTCATCCGTGGCGGCCGCGTGAAGGACCTGCCAGGGGTACGTTATCACGTGGTCCGCGGCACTCTGGACTCGTCCGGGGCGAACGGGCCGAGCAGCACCAACAAGGCCAACCGCAACGCCAAGCGATCGAAGTACGGCGTCAAGCGGCCCAAAGCTTAATCTCCAAGAAGTACCAGGAGTCATCCGATGCCCCGCCGGCGAGAAGTCCCAAAGCGCAAAATCATTCCCGACCCGATCTACCGGGACAAGCTGGTGACGAAATTCACCAATTCGCTCATGGTGGACGGCAAAAAGTCGACTGCCGAGGGCATTCTGTATGGCTCGTTCGACATCATCAAGACGCGCTTCAAGGAAGATCCGTTGGATATCTTCCGCAAAGCGCTCGACAACGTGAAGCCGAAGCTCGAGGTCAAGAGCCGCCGAGTCGGTGGTGCGACCTACCAGGTGCCGATGGAAGTTCGACCGGAACGCCGGGTCGCGCTCGGTATGCGCTGGTTAGTGCAACACGCCCGCACGCGCGGTGAAAAGACCATGCGCGAGCGCTTGGCCGCGGAGTTCGTGGATGCAGCCCAGCTGCGCGGTGGCGCTGTGAAGAAGAAGGACGACACGCATCGCATGGCCGACGCGAACAAAGCCTTCGCCCACTACCGCTGGTAACAGCCTTTCGGAGAGGATCGCGGGTACGGAAAGAGCAAAGCCGTGGTGAGCAGCCAGGCGTAATGAGGAGCGCCCTCATACGCCCCCGCGCCGGAGGTGGCCGCCACCTCTCTTCGTGCGCTGCTCCCGCTTTGTCGAATCCTGAGTACCGATGGCGAAGAGACGGCAAGCATGGCCCGCGAATATCCCCTCGAAAGAACCCGCAATATCGGCATCATGGCCCATATTGATGCGGGCAAGACCACGTTCACCGAACGCATCCTGTTTTACACTGGCATAAGCCACAAGATCGGTGAGGTTCATGATGGCGCGGCCACCATGGACTGGATGGAGCAGGAGCAGGAGCGGGGGATCACGATCACGAGCGCCGCGACCAACTGCTTCTGGACGCCGTCGTCCGGCCCGTACCAGGACAAGTCGCACCGCATCAACATCATCGATACGCCTGGCCACGTCGATTTTACCATCGAGGTCGAGCGCTCGCTGCGCGTGCTAGACGGCGCGATCGCGCTGTTTGACGGCGGCAATGGCGTGGAGCCGCAGAGCGAGACGGTGTGGCGTCAAGCAGACCGCTACAAGGTCCCGCGCCTGGCTTTCGTGAACAAGCTCGACAAGACGGGCGCCGACTTCCAGATGAACCTGGACTCGATGCGCGATCGGCTGGGCTGCGTGCCCGTCCCGATCACCTGGCCTGTCGGGCAGGAGGACCAGTTCCGCGGCGTCGTGGACCTGATCCGCATGCAGGCGGCCATCTACGACGACTCGAGCCAGGGCTCGGAGTATCGCTGGGAGCCGATCCCGGAGGACCTGGTCCAGATTTGTGCCGAGCGGCGCGAGGCAATGATCGAGGCCTGCGCGGACGTCGACGAGGCGATCATGGAGAAGTTCCTGGAAGGGAACCTCGGCGCCATTTCTAACGACGAAATCTACGCGGCCCTGCGCAAGGGCACGCTGGGCTTCAAGTTCGTGCCCGTTTTGTGCGGCTCGGCGTTCAAGAACAAAGGCGTGCAGATCGCGCTGGACTCGGTCTGTTCGCTGCTGCCTTCGCCGCTCGATATCCCTCCCGTGCAGGGTGTGGATGTCGACAAGGGCGACAAAACATTGACGCGCGAAGCCAGCGACGAGGCGCCCTTCGCGGCGCTGGCCTTCAAGATCGCTAACGACCCGTTTGTCGGCAACCTGACGTTCTTCCGCGTCTACTCCGGGCACGCCTCGAGCGCCTCCTCGGTGTACAACTCCACCCGCGGCAAACGCGAGCGGCTGGGGCGCATCTTGCGCATGCACGCCAACAAGCGCGAAGAGCTCAAAGACTGTCACGCCGGCAACATCTACGCAGCGGTCGGCTTTCGCGACACGCGCACCGGCGACACGCTCTGCGACGAGAAGAAGCCCATCATTCTGGAGAAGATGGTGTTTCCGGATCCCGTGATCTCGATCGCGATCGAGCCCCGCACCCAGGGTGACATCGACAAGCTCGGCCAGAGCCTGCAAAAGCTGGCCTATGAAGATCCCTCGTTCCGCACCTACACGAACGAAGAGACGGGCCAGACCATCATCGCCGGCATGGGCGAGCTGCACCTCGAGATCATCGTCGACCGGCTCAAGCGTGAGTTCAAGGTCGAGTGCAACGTGGGTAAACCCGAGGTCGCGTACCGCGAGGCCATCAGCAAGCAGGTGGTGTGCGAGCACAAGTACGTGCGCCAGACGGGAGGCCATGGCCAGTACGGGCATGTGATCTTCGACATCGAGCCCGGAGCGCGCGCCTCCGGTTTCGTGTTCGAGAACAAGGTCGTGGGCGGCACCATCCCGCGCGAGTTCGTGCCGTCGATCGAGAAAGGCATCCGTGAGGCCATGGGCCGCGGCGTGCTGGCGGGTTACCCGCTCATCGACGTGAAGGCAGTGCTGACAGACGGCAGCTTCCACGAGGTGGATTCATCCGGTCCCGCCTTCGAGATCGCCGCATCGCTCGCCTTTCAGGATGGGGCGAAGGACGCCGGCCTGCATCTGCTCGAGCCGATCATGAAGGTCGAAGTCGTGACGCCCGAGGCGAACATGGGCGACGTGATCGGCGATCTGAATGGGCGGCGCGGTCGCATTCTGGGCATGAACCAGCGGGGGCCGTCCCAGGTCATCGACGCCGAGGTCCCGCTCGCGACCATGTTCGGCTATTCCACGGATCTGAGGAGCAAGACGCAGGGCCGAGCCACGTACACCATGCAGTTTGACAGCTTTCAGCCGGTGCCCAACCAGGTGCAGGAAGTGATCGTCGCCAAGGTGCGAGGAACCTGACTCGGCGGAGCAGGGAAGAGTTATTATCTTCGCCTTTCGAGGTGAGTAAAAGGAACAACCATGGCCAAAGAGAAGTTCGTACGTAAGAAACCGCACGTCAACGTCGGCACGATCGGTCACATCGATCACGGCAAGACGACGCTGACGGCGG
>JAYTOL010000014.1:0-8388 GCA_043747815.1 Deltaproteobacteria bacterium | reverse complement strand
CCACGGCGCTCCGGTTCGTCGAACTCTGCCCGGAGCCATGCGCCCTGGTATGGTGCGAAGGCGGCGTGATTCGGTGGGCCTTCCGCGGACCCGAGTTCTCTCCCTGGATCTCCAGCGGCCGCCGCCTGGACGGCCAGTCTCATGCACACGACGCTTTCCTAGGGCAAGAACTGCCGAAGAAGCCGGAGCTAGTCCCGCTCTCCGCGTGGGCTGATGGCGGTAGCCGTGACGTGATGGAGCACACGCTGTACTTCACGTCGCTCCGCGCGACGCTCACGTTGCTGTGGTTGCCGTCGAACGAAGGTTGACCTCGATGTTCGCGCTAGGGCGCCCCGATGACTTGCGAACATCTCGTGCCGCAGTGCGCAACTGGCAGCGTACTAACGGTGCCCGTCTTGGCAAGCGGGCTTCTCAGGTTTCCGGTCCCCGTCCCGACCCGCCTTAGAGATCCGCTCTGAGATGGCGCGCGTCGCCACGGAAGCAAAGGTCGAGCCCGTCCGCATCAGCTTCGTCGAATCCCTCCGGCTCATTCGCGACGAGTGGATGTGGCTCGCCGTGACCAGCCCCGGTGCAATCCCCAAGCGCATCGCAGCGTTGCGCGCAAACATCAAGCGCTACGTACTCCCGCCTCGCCGTCCGAAGCGCTCTTATCCCCGGGCCGTCAAGCTCAAGATGAGCAGCTACGACCGCAAAGCGTCCTGTCGGGGAAAAGCTTAAGTGAACGGCATTGGCCTGCCGGGCCCTTGCTGTCAGCGGGCTCGGCGGGCGGGCGGGCGGGAGGTCTTGGCAGCGAGCTCTTTTGTATCGGAGGTGCTGCGGCGCTGGAGCGCGGCGCGCATGACGTACTGGACCAGATCGTCGAGCGTGTCCGCCGTCGTCTTACGCAGTAGGTGACGGACGGTGGTCTTGACCGTGTTGTCCGAGACGCCCATCTCATCGGTGAGCGCGACGCGCGGCGTACCGCCGAGGGAAAGCGTGAGCACCTGAACCTCACGCGGGGACAGGCCATGGCTCGACACCAACTCCGAGACGACGGCAGCCAGGCTGTCGTCACCCGAAGACGCTCGAGCGACGGCTCGCGCCGAAAAGCGCTCGAGGCTCTCCGTGACGATCGGCTTGAACACGAACTCGACGCCCAGCGCGTGGGCTTCGTTGGCCCAGCCTCGCTCGTCGCTGCCCGTCAGCATCAAAATCGGCAAGACGGGGTCTCGACGCCGAATCTCGCGAATCAGGTCGGTGCCGAGGCCGTCAGGTAAATTGACGTCAACCAACATGCCCGCGAGATTAGGGTGTTGCTCGAAGGCCCGGAGGCCCTCTTGAACGGTCCCCGCCTCCACCACGGTGCCGACTCTCTGGAGGTAAGTCCGGAGAGTCCGCATCACCATCGGATGGTCTTCGACGACCAAGAATTCAGCGCTCGCCGTCACCGATCGCTCGCGCCCCTCCAAGTATCACCCCCATTGACAGCTTTGACTTCGCCCCGCTGCACACAGGGGGAATATACCATCGATTTCGCAGAGACAACCCAGAGCCGCGCGAAAGGCTCGAGCCAAGGGCTCGAACGGGTCCTGCTTAGTGGGTTCGCGCTGGTGGGGCGGGGTGCGTAGAGCCGGCCGCCCTCCCACATCGCCCCCCGACCACGGCCGGTCGACGGCGTAACAATTTACTACGCAAGGCCGCAAGCTTGCGATCCCCAGGGGCTGGGACGCCGAGGCGCCGCGTGGTTCTCGAAGCTGAAAGCGTTTATCGGCGATGGCGGTCGAGGAGGACTGTATCGACATTTCGGCCAGGTGGCGGTTTGCCTTGTCTGACAAAAAGCAATGCCGACGAGCCCCCCCGCTCGCCGGCAATAAGGAGTTGCGGCTCCGTCGACCCCGGAGGGCCATCTCGGATCTCAAGAAATTCCGGCGAGCCCCCCCCCAGTTGGCTCGCCAGAAAGTAAGCGGGCAAGTGTCGGCACGCGGTCAGCAGCTTGGAAGAGGATGTCTAGCCCCCCCGCGACCCCGAGCGCGCCTCCGGTTCCCCCGGAAGCAGCAGCGCGCTCGACGAACCTACTCCGAGCCGCTGTGTTGCGTTGCATCGACATTTGCCCTGGACCATTCCGAACGACGTAGAGCCGTCATCCCTAATCACCCCAATGGGTGATCGCTTTAGATCGTCGGATTTAACCGGAACAGTGAGGCAATTTTGCGCTCGCCACCAGGGTGTTGCACCCGCGATTCACGAGTCGCGAAACGCTTCTGCTGGACGCAAGCGAGCGGCGTGCAGCGCGGGCCATACAG
This sequence comes from Deltaproteobacteria bacterium, assembly GCA_043747815.1. Classification (GTDB taxonomy): domain Bacteria; phylum Myxococcota_A; class Polyangia; order Polyangiales; family Polyangiaceae; genus SZUA-265. Next base: position 6,106 of record JAYTOL010000014.1, on the reverse strand, counting down.
TGGCCAGCAGGCACGCGGCCACGGCAAAAGCACCCGTCAACGCGAACTCTGCGGGTCGGATCTGCACCGGCAGCTTGGAGATGAAATACACCTTCGGATCGAGCGGGAAGCCGTAGGCGAGGATCCATTTGCACACGACATAGCCGAAGCCGAGGCCCAGCGTCGTACCCACGAGGCCAATGATCAAGCCTTGATACAGGAACGCTCGGAGCAGGTGCCAATCGCTGGCGCCCATCGCCTTAATCACGGCGATCTCCCGCTTCTTGTCCAGCACGACCATGATCAGCGTGGCGATGACGGTGAAGGCTGCCACCAAGATGATGAGCGCGAGCACCAGGCTCATCAAGATTTGCTGGATCCGGAGCGCGGTGAAGAGCCCATGGTTGAGCTCTTGCCAATCTAGAATGTGGTAGAGCTTGCTGCCGAGCAGCGCCTCGATACGCTGGGCGACCTCCCCGGCGCGATCGATGTCGGCGATTTTCATCTCCACGCCGGTGACCGTGTCGCCCGCTTGGTAGAACGCCTGCGCCTCGTGCAGATCGGTATACACGAGCTTCGAATCGTATTGGTCGAAGCCCGCCTGGAAGATGCCGGTCACGCGAAATTGCTTCGCCACGGGCGGGCGCAGCGAGCCACGCACGAACGAATAGCCGATGGTGGGTGACGTGACCTGGACGCAGTCGCCGAGCTTGGCGGCGAGATTTTGCGCGAGCGCGACGCCGAGCACGATCCCGGGCAGCACCGCGCCTGCTGCGAGACACGGATCAGGATCGAGCGACTCGGGGAGCAGATCGTCGCCGGGGAGCTCGCTCGAGTAACCGCCCTGGGGCACGATCGACCCCGCCGGAAGATCGCCTGCGGCGAGCGTCAACACGGCGTCCTCGTCGCCCTCGTCAACCTCGTCTGCAGCGGGCGCCAGGCCAGGCAGGCTCTTCTGACCCGCGTCGGGCAGAGCGCGGAGCACATCCAGAAGTGCCGCGCCGGACGTGAGCTTCTGAAACTCGGGCTCGGTGAGCGCTTGGCTGTCCGGATCGGCGGTCAACGCTCGGCTCGGCTGGGTCGTCGAGCCCTCGGCCGCGCTGGCATCCAGCTTTGCGCCCGGCAGCGCGAGGCCGGACAGTGACCCCTCGATCATGTGCCGCGGCAGATCGAGCACCGTGCCCATCAATTCGGGATCTACGCCCTTGAGCAGCACGCCGGTCGCCGTGCGTCGGCGGTGGGTCACCATCATGGGATTGATGACGAAGGGCCCCGCCCCGACCACTTCGGGGAGCTCCCGCACCTTCGCCATGATCTCGCGATAGTCCCGAAACTCGCTCGAGTACTTGAGCACGAGCACGTGGGCGTTGACGCCCAGCACCTTGTCGCGAAACTCGGCCCGGAACCCGCCAGTGACGCTCATCACCGCAGCCAGCGCCGCCGTGCCCAGGGCGACACCCAAAATGGCAAATATCGTGCTGACCGAGATGAAGGCGCGCTTGCGAGAGCGCATGTAACGCACTGCCAGGTTTAACGAAAAACCCATTTCGGCTTCCCGTTTAGCAGAAGCTCAGATGGCGAAACCCCCCTCGGACGCCGGGGCGGCGCCGGAAGGTCGAATGAGGCTCCGGGCCGGACCGAGCCAGCGCGCGCGCCAACAGAGGACTATTCATTTAAGCAGTGCTAATGCACGCTGCGCACGCTTTTTGCTGACGGGTTATGGACGACGGCCTATGTCCGAAAGTACGGGGAGCTGCTCTTCAGGCCGGTCTTTCTGGCCGGTGTGCCGTATCGTTGGAGTCCGACCATGAACGATGAGCGTCCAGAGCCTGAGGAGAGTGTCGTTCGCGGGAGCGCCTCAGGGAGCGCATCCAAACAGGGCTCGGGAGCTGGGGCAGTCGGTGCGTCCTCCGACGCTGGCCTGCCGCGTCGCATTTCCGTCTTGAGCCCGCCCGATAGGGGAACGGACCAGGAGCTCGAGGGCCTGCGCGAGCGTTCGCTCGCTCCGCCAGGGCCCAGCAGCGATCGGTACCTCGGTTGTACCATCGACAACCGCTACAAGGTCGAGGGCATCGTGGGCGAGGGCGGCATGGGGGTCGTCTACCAGTGCCGGCACAAGATCATCGACAAGCGCGTCGCGCTGAAGATCTTGCGAGCCGATCTGGCGCGGGACGCTGAGGTGACGGAGCGCTTTCTGATGGAAGCCAAGGCCGCCTCGGCCATTCAGGACGAGCACATCATCAGCATCAGCGACTTCGGGCAGCTGCCGGACGGCGCGGCTTATTTCGTCATGGAGTTCTTGGAGGGTACCCCGCTCGCGCTACTGGCTGGCGGCGGTACGCCCATGCCGCTCTCCCGCATCCTGCGCATCGCTCTGCAGCTCAGTGAAGGCCTGGCCGCCGCCCACCACCTCGGCATCGTGCACCGAGATCTCAAGCCCGATAACGTTTTCTTGATCCAGCGCGGCAAAGAGATCGACTTCGTCAAAATCTTGGACTTTGGCATCGCCAAGGTCTCGAGCAACACCGGCGGGCGCCTGACTCAGGTGGGTTCGGTGTTCGGCACGCCCCACTACATGTCGCCCGAGCAAGCGGCGGGCACACCTCTCGATCAACGCGGGGACATCTACTCGCTGGGCGTGATGTTGTACGAGCTCGCGACGGGGCGGGTGCCTTTCGACGCGGAGAACTTCGTCGGGATCTTGAGCCAGCAGCTGTATCAGGACCCGGTCCCGCCTCGCCTGGCAGCGCCCGACGCGCACATCCCCGCCGCCTTCGAAGCGATCATCCTCAAGTGCATGGCAAAAAAGCCGGAGCGTCGCTACCAGTCGATGCATCAGCTGCGAGACGACTTGCTCGTGCTCGAGCAGCGGCTCGGTAAATCGAGCGCGCACGAGCCCCTGGAGCTCGCCGGCGGGTCCGCCCCCCTCTCCGTGGCGATGGCGGCGTCCGTCGAGGGTACGGCTTTATCGACGGAGCTATCACTCGCTAACCTGCGGCCCCGGCGCTGGCCCATGTACGCGGCCATCGCCCTGCCGCTCGCGCTCGTCGCTGGCGTCTTGTTTTCGCAGCTCTCTGGACGCGCTTCCTCGCCCTCGGCCCGAGTCGCCGCCAAAGGCTCGGACGTGCCGCCGCGGGCAACCACGGCGGCTCCCGGCTCGGCTTCACCGGCGCCTCCCGTCGAGCCCATGACCGAAGCGCCGCTGGTACCCGCTCGTGTGCTGCTCGGCGTGGCGCCCACCACCGCTCACGTCTTCATGGACGGTCGCGACCTTGGGCGGAGCCCCGTATCGATCGAGGTCCCGCCCGGCGCGCTCGCTGCCGTGGAGCTGCGGCACCCCGACTACGAGACTCGGCGGGTCGAGCTCGATGGCTCGGAAGGCAGCGTTTCCTACGAGCTGAAGAGCAAAAAGAAAGTCAGTTCCAAGGCCAAGCGCAGGGCGACCGGCACACCAGGGTCGCGCGAAGCGGCGTCGCCGTTTGAGGCCACGGGTTCCGAAGCGGCGGCGGCGAGGCGCCCGGCAGAGGACAAGTCCATCGGGGGCCAGCTGTTCGTCGAGCCGTGGCAGAAGCCCTGACGCCGACCGCCGTGCTCTCGAGCGGGGCGCCGAGGCTCGGCCGCAGCGGCTTGCCGCCCGCCGTGATCGAGCTGTGCCAGGGGCTCCGCGCTGCCGGTCATGGCTCCTGGATCGTCGGCGGCTCCGTCCGCGACTCGCTGCTGGCGCAGCTCCGGGGTGACGCCATGCCGCTCGTCTGGCGCGCGAAGGACTGGGATCTCGCGACCGACGCTACGCCGGAGCAGGTCATGCAGCTGTTCCGGCGCGTCATCCCGACGGGCATCGAACACGGCACCGTGACGGTGCTCCTCGGCGACGAAGCGTTGGAGGTGACGACGCTGCGCGCGGATCGAGAATACCGAGATGGTCGCCGCCCCGAGCAGATCGACTTCGTCCGTTCGATCGAGGAAGACTTGGCGCGTCGAGATTTCACGGTCAACGCCATCGCGTTCGATCTCGAGACGGAGCAGCTCATCGATCCCTTCGGTGGGATCGCCGACCTCTTGGGCCAAAAGCTGCGCGCGGTGGGGGAGGCGTCGCGCCGGTTCGCCGAGGACGGGCTGCGTGTGCTGCGCGCCGCCCGCTTCGTGGCGAGCTTGGAGTTCGAGCTGGAAGCCGAGACGGCCCGCGCCATCACGCCGTCCCTCGAGAGCTATCGGTGCGTGAGCGCGGAGCGCATCCGGGACGAGTGGAACAAGACGCTCGTGGCGCGCGCGCCGAGCCGCGGCTTTAGGGTCATGCAACAGCACGGCCTGCTCGCCATCACTGTGCCCGAGGTAGACGCCCTGGCGCGCACCCGCGCGCTGCCTGACGGAGAGCGAGGCAGCGCGGACGCCTTTTCCCTCGCGTGCTCGCGCATCGACGGCTGCCCGCCCAGCGTCGAGCTCCGCATCGCGGCGTTGCTCCTCGACATTCATCCCGAGGCCGAGCGCGCCGCAGAGCTCGCTGACCAGAGGCTCGCCGCGCTCCGCTACTCCAACGGCGAACGCAAATGGATCACTCGCTTGATCCGCCAGCGCGTGCCCCGGCTCGTGCCGCCGCCGACCGATCCGGAGCTGCGTCGATGGCTGCGGCGTGCGGGCCCCGACCTGTACCGCGACGTGTGCTCGCTCGCACGAGCCGATGTGTGCGCCCGCGTGGCGCTCGGTAGTGCGCCACCCGAAGCGCTCGAGGGCGAGCTTTACGCGCTCGACTCGTTCCGAGAGCGCGCGCAGGGCGAGCTCGCGAAGCAGCCGGCGTTGACCGTGTCCGCGCTCGCGATCGACGGGAAGCAGCTCATGGCGGAAGCCGGTTACCGTCCAGGGCGGCAGCTCGGCAATGCGCTCGAGGCTCTGCTCGAACAGGTGTTGGAAGATCCGACCTTGAACACCACCGAGCAACTCCTCGAGCGCGCCCGAGCTCTGGCGCATTGAAAGGTCGTGCGTATGCTCCGGCGATCGCGAACGCCGGCGCGGGGCGCATCCTGCTGCTGAACCACAATGCCGTACCCCCGGCGCGTCGGTAGTGCTATGTTGGTGAAAATGAAGGGTGGCCCCGGCGTCGGCTGGGGAACCTGAAGCGGGGGCAGAGTCTAGGATTGCGCAGCCTACACTGCGGAAATGCTTAACGACTCCTACAACCGTCAGTAATTTTTGTGGCCATGAAGGCGGTCGCAGCTTGAAGAAGCACGCGAGCCTGCCGCGGCCCAAGGGAGCTGTCCCATGAGGACCTTACGCGTGTTGCTGGTCGATGATCACCCCATCGTACGTAGCGGATTGAAGGCATTGGTCGATGCACAGCCCGACATGGTCGTGGTGGGTGAATCAGGCGACGGGATCTCTGCCGTGCAGGCGGCGATGCAGCTCGCGCCCGACGTGACGGTGATGGACGTTTCGCTGCCGGGCATCGGCGGTGCCGAAGCGACGGAGCAGATCCGGCGCGCCTGTCCCGCGGTCAAAGTTCTGGCGCTCACGGCTCACGAGGATCGGGGCTACGTCCAGCTGCTGCTCAAGGCGGGTGCGTCGGGCTACGTGCTCAAGCGCGTCGCGGCCGACGATCTGGTGCGCGCGATCCGTTCGGTCGCCGAGGGCGGGGTGTATCTGGATCCGAGCGTCGCGGGGCATGTCATCTCGGGCATCTCGCGGCGGGGGGACGCCTCCCGCCAAGTCGCCGGCGGCGAGCTGAGCGAGCGCGAGGCGGAGGTGCTGCGCTTGATTGCGCACGGGCACGCCATCAAGGAGATCGCGGCGACCCTCGACGTGAGCGCGCGCACCGTGGAGACCTACAAGGAGCGAGCCATGGAGAAGCTCGAGCTGGAGAGCCGCGCCGAGATCGTGCGTTACGCCCTGCGCTGCGGCTGGCTCAAAAACACCTGAAGTCAGGCTCCAGGCTCCAGGCTCCGGGCTTCAGATCGGCACGCAGCGGTTTGATCGCCTGAAGCCCGAAGCCCGAAGCCCGAAGCCCGAAGCCCGAAGCCCGAAGCCCGAAGCCTGCCCTGCCCTGAAAATCAGGATCTCAGGCGGCGCGTTCGGTCAGGCTGACCTCGTAGCCAAGGCGTTGGAGTCTGCCAACGAGGCCGCGAGTGACGCGGGC
>JAYTOL010000013.1:0-85550 GCA_043747815.1 Deltaproteobacteria bacterium | reverse complement strand
GGTGAGCTTGCCCGAAGGCTTTCTGGATCGGCTCGACGACGACAGCGTCCCCGAGGGCGCCGACGAAGAAGCCGGCGGCGGCGACGGCGGCTGACCGCTTTCGAGCCAAGCTCGCCGCAGACGCGATCGGTCGCGTGATAGCGAACCAACCCAGGTCGCGGGGAGCTTTACGCGCGGCGGAGTAAGCGCCACGCCCAGACGCTGAGGGCGCCGGCAACGACGCCGATCCCCGGACCCTCCAGGATAAACCACGGGTCCTCGGTCAGGCGCGACCAGTGGCTGATGGTTAGCGCGAGATGCACCGCGCCCAGCAGCCCAAAGAGCGAGCCCGTCGTAATGAGGTAGGCCTTCATGCGCCGCCGTTGCACAGCGTATGCTAGGCAAAGAAGCGACCTAGGTACGCGGAGGTGAAACCGCGGCGCCGCATCAATGCGGCGCTCCTCGACCCTCGCCCGTACCTCGGCGCCTGTTGGGTGCGGAGGTAGGGTTGCCGTGGCACCGAGCGCGAGTCGCTCAAACTCGCTGCCGCCGTGCCGTTCCAAGACCGGAGGCCGCCGCCTAAAGCCGGCAGCGGGTGACGCCCAACATGAGACTTCTCCGAACCACGCGCGTGCTCTCGGCCTGTATGGCGACTCTGCTCTGGGTAGGCTGCGCGGACACGGGGGCGCGACATGAGGTGGAGGGTGTGTCCCCCACTGACCCGGAGGGCTGTCGCAGCTTTGCCGCGCTGGGCAGCGTGCGTGTCGCAGAAGCGCTCGGTGATCTCGCCTGTAGCTTCGACCCTGCGACCCGGCGCCACGCCTGCAAGATCTCCGCAGGTGAAACGCTGGTCAGCACGAGCGCCGAGTACGCGAGCACCGCCGATTTCGTGGAAGCGGGTCGTTACATGGCCAAGGTGACGAGCCTGCATGAAACTCGCTCCGAGGACGGCGTCGTCTCGTTCACGACGCATCACTACGACGAGCTCGGCCGCCTGCTGCGCAGCCGTCAAGAACGGGCGGGTAGCCTCACCCTGACCACGTACACGCAGTACGACGACGTGGGCCGGCCGCAGCGCGCCGTCTCGAGCACTCCCAGCCAGAGCGAAGGCGGTTGCGCGGAGGTGCTGGTATCGATTCAATACGCTGACCGAGAGCGCACGGTCTCCCGCAGGTCCCGACCCGCGGATGGTAGCCGCTGCGGCTTTACAGAGCGTACGTCGGTCGAGCACTACGACGGCGCGGGCAACCGAGTGAGCCTGGAGGAAGCCTACGGCAGCGGGGTGGCCACGCTCTATGAGACGGGGCGCGGGACAAAGACAGACCGGGTCTGCTTGTAACCCTGTCGCAGATTCCGCTTTCAACACGATCGGCCGCGTAGCCCACATGCGCGCCCCTGGACGCGGACCCCGATCAGCCTACAAGATCACTGTGTGGCTGCAGCGAGTACCTATCAGGCGCTGAAGCGCGAAGCAGCGCTGACCTTCGCACACCGCGGGGGCGCGGGGCTGTGGCCGGAGAACACGCTGCGGGCCTTTCGTGGCGCCATCGAGCTCGGCTGCACACACATCGAGACCGATCTGCGGCTGAGCCGCGACGGCGAAATCGTGCTCATGCACGACGCGCAGCTCGATCGCACGACGGACGGCACGGGGGAGGTCGCGGCGCTCACGCTGGCGGAGCTCGCGCGCCTCGACGCGGGCTACCGCTTCTCGCCCGACGGCAGGAGCTTTCCTGCGCGTGGTCGCGGCTTCACTATCCCCAGCTTTGGCGAAGTCGTGAAAGCCTTGCCGAACGCGAGCTTCAACGTCGAAATCAAAGAGCGCGGCCAGCGCGACCTGCCGCGCGCGCTCTGGGACTTCATCCGCGCTCACGGCCTTGCCGATCGCATCATCGTGGCCGCCGAGCGGCACGAGCTCGTGCGCGATTTCCGGCGCATTTGCCGCGCCCGCGTCGCTACTTCCGCAAGCCGGCGTGAGTGCCTACAGTTCTGGGTCGCCAGTCGCTTGGGTTTGGAAGGGCTGCTCCGCTTACCTTACCAGGCGTTGCAGGTCCCCGTCCGCGCCGGCAGCCTCCCGTTGGTGACCGCGCGCCTGCTCGCTGCCGCGCATCGAGAGCGGCTCGTCGTTCACGTCTGGACAATCGACGACCCAAAAGAGATGGTGAGGCTCTTGGAGTTGGGGGTCGACGGTCTGATGTCGGACTATCCGGATCGGCTGACGAAGGTCGTCGCCGAGCGTGTTCGGGCCGTGCTCGGAGACTCTGTTCGGACGGAGCTTGCGTGATCAAATGGACAAGGAAATTCCCAAGAACGCCAATATCGCGCAGCAGATCTTCGAGGACCTGCAGCGGCAGATCCTCGGCGGCAAGCTGAGCGCGGGGGAGCGCTTGCTCGGGGAGCGAGAGCTCGCTGCAAAATACGGCACCAACCGCAACACGCTACGCGAGGCGGTGCGTAAGCTCGAGCAAGCGCGGCTCGTGTCGGTGCGCCATGGAAGGGGCGTCACGGTCGCAGACTTTCGGCGCACGGGCACGCCCGAGCTCCTGTCACCCTACCTACAGGCTGGCCCAGACATGACCGAGGTCGCCGACATCATCGGCGACGTGCTCGAACCGAGGATCCTGCTGCTCGAATACGCGGCCCGGCTCGCCGTGCGCCGAGCCGAGCCTGCGGACGTGGACCGCCTGAGCGACATCGGGGACCTCTTGATCGCCGCCTTCGAAGCCGGAGACGCTGCGGTCGTCGCGCGCGGCTTCCAGCGCTGGCTCGACGTGCTGGTGGAGGCGGGCCACTCGGTCTCCGTGCGCTGGATCGCCAACTCGCTCTTCGATGCGCTGCGCGACACGCTGGAACGCTTCCCGAATCTGTGGGTGCTCGAGCCCACGTTCCCGGATTACCTGACGGGTCTGGTCAAAGCCTTGCGCAGCGGCGACGAAGAAGCGGCGGTCGTCACCACCCGCGCCTACTACGAGCGCGTCGACAGCCAGCTCATGGCCTTGTTGCACGCGCTCGCCGGCATCAATCCGCGTCGGCCCAGCGGCGCCCCTGCCGAGGGCGCCGGCGCGAGCGCGGGAGCCCCAGGCGGCGTTCCGCCGAGCGCTACTCCGGAGCCCGTGGAGGCGCCGCCGGAGCTCGTGCGCCCCCCCCGGTCTTAGCTCGCCGATTGCGAGAAGATCGTTTCCCTCTTCGAGCCGCACACCGCCACCATCATCAAGGGCAAGCGCCCGCTGAGTCTTGGCCGCGGGCCCCTGAAACTCACCCATGGATGCTTGGGCCTCGGCGCCCCCGCGAGCGCAACGGACGGGTGCAACCGTTGTCTGGGGTGCAAACAACCCCTCGCGCGGCAGCGCAGCGCTTCTGGGGTCTCTGGCACGCTCGCCGGGCCGATGGACGCCCGACCGCAGCTGCGGTATTCTCTGCAAAATGCGGCATTTTTAGCCGCGATCTAGCGCTCGCTCCAACCGGATACCGTACGGGACTCGCGCTGGCTGGCAGGGGAGCGAGACGTGCGGGCGCATCCCGATCGTTAAACTGAAGGTGGTCAGCATGCAAATGACGTCGTATTCGAAGCAAAGTAGCTCTCGCCTCGCCCGACCCGCACGGACTGGTTGTCGCGCGCGCGGGGCTCTGAGCCGCGGCGGCGTGGTGATCGGCGCTCTGGCGATGGGTTCGATGGGCTCGATCGGCTGTGGCGCTGAAGACGGAACCGACGTCGTGCCCGTCGCCGGGCTGACAGGGGGGGCGGGCGGCGCGGGTCCCGGCGCTAGCGGCGGAGGTCCTGGCGCCAGCGGCGGGGCGAATTCGGTGGCCGACGGCGGGCAGGCTCGGTCGCCTCAGAAGCTGGTCATCCTGCACACCAACGACATTCACTCCCACCTCATGGGTTTTGGACCCGAACGCGACTACACCCCCGCGACGCCGGATGATGACGCGACCCGCGGTGGCATGGCGCGGCTGGCGACGGCGATCGGACGGACTCGCGCCGAGGCCGAGGCCGCCGGTGCACCGGTGCTATTGCTCGACGCCGGCGATTTCATGATGGGGAGCCTGTTCGAGCTGCTGGCGACGGAGGAGGTGCCCGAGCTGACGCTGATGCAGGCGCTCGGCTACGACGCGACCACGATCGGGAACCACGAGCTCGATTGGACGGCGCTGGGGCTGACCGCGATCCTGCAAGCCTCGGTGGCCAAGGGTATCACGCTCCCCATCCTGTCCAGCAATATGCAATTCAGCAGCGCCAGCGCCGACACGGGCGACGACGCGCTCGAGGCTCTCGGCGTGCTTCGGACCAAGCTCGTCAAGACAGTCGGTAGCCTCAAGGTGGGATTGTTCGGGCTGCTGGGCGCGAACGCCGTGCAGGTGACGCCGCAGGCCCGGCCCCTCACGTTCGAAGCCATCGACGTCGCAGCGGCTCGCATGGTGGCCGAGTTACGCGAGGTCGATCACGTCGATCTGGTGATTGCGCTCTCCCATTCCGGCATCGACGCTCAGGGTCGGGGTGAGGACGCCGATCTGGCAGCGGCCGTTCCCGGTATCGACATCATCATCAGTGGTCACAGCCACGAGACACTGGAACAGCCGTTCCAGGTCGGCGAGACCTCGATTGTGACGGCCGGGTCGTACACTGCGAACCTGGGTCGGCTCGCCGTGACGGTGACGCCGCCCGCGACCGCCGGCGGAAGAGCGAGCGTCGCCCTCGATGCGTACAGGCTGCTCGACATCGATGACGCCATTCCCGGAGACGCCGCCACGCAGGCCGTCGTCGAGCAGTACATCGCCGGTCTCGACGCTGCTGCGCTGGTGCCGCGGGGCCTCGCCTACCGTCAAATCGTCGCAAAAACCGCCGCCGACTTGTCACTGCCGGCGGCTGGGGAGGCGCCGATTGGCAATCTCGTCAGCGACGCCTATCGCAGCGTCGTGTCGGCTCTCCAACCCTCGGACCCGCCTGCGCTCGCGTTCGACGCCAACGGCCAGCTGCGGGCGCCCATTGTGCGAGGCACCACCGGCGAGATCTGGTTTGCAGATCTCTTTCGCGTACTGCCGATCGGAATTGGCCCCGATCGAGTCCCGGGCTATCCGCTGGTCAGCTTCCACCTCAACGCGCGGGACATCCGCTCGGGTCTGGAGCTCGGCGGGGCCCCCGAGCTGGCCGGGAACGACGTGCTGCTGCAGGTGTCCGGCATGAAGGTCACGTACGACATGAGCCGACCGGCATTTCAGCGCGTGTCCGGGCTCTCGCTCGTCACCGGCAGTGGCGACCAGGCGCTGGATCTGACGGACACGGTCACTTGCTACCGGCTCGTGACCACCAACTATGTCGCGGGCCTGCTCGGTCTGGTGAGCACCTTCACCGGGGGCTTGCTCTCCGTTGACGCCAAGGACTCCGACTGCGCGACGCTCGTAGATCCCACGACACGCTTCGTCGACGCCAACCCTGCGCTGGAGGGTGTCCAGGAGCTCAAACACTGGCAGGCGCTCTACGGCTTCCTCTCGCAACTTCCAGACCAGGACTCTGACGGCATTCCGGACATTCCGAGTGCCTACGCCGCGCCGCAGGGGCGCATCCTCGGTCGCTGACAGGTCGGCTCGAGCCTCGGGGTGGCACTCGAGGCTGCGATGGATACGATCTGGTCCTTCTCCTACTGGCGCTCGTGCCGCCGTTTCTTGGTGCCTGCTGGGCTCGCTGCAACGCGCCCCGCAGGGCCGAGATGCGCGGCGATGAGATCGAAGACGACGCGCACGCGCCGGCTGCTATGCACCTCGCGGTGGGTGACGAGCCACGCGGGTACGGCAATGGGTGGCAGAGAGGGCAACGCCCGCGTAACGAGCGGCTCCGCGTCACCGACTTCGTCGATGATGGCGCCAATTCCCAGCCCTCGCTTGACCAGCTCCCAGAGCACCATGTGATTTTCGGTGTGGATGGGAAAATTTTGCGGCGTGAGGCTGAAACCCATCGCGTTGAGGCCGACGAGAAAGCGTTCGTCGTCGCTGAAACCGATGAAGTGGGCCCTGCTGAAGTCTGCGAGGCTCTTCGGGTTGCCGACCTTCTTCAAGTAGGCGCGCGTAGCGTACAAGCTCGCGGGCGTGTCCCTGAGCCGTGTCGCGAACAGGCTCGGATCAGAGGGCCTACCGCTGCGTACGGCGATGTCCGCCTCGCGCCGGCGCAGATCCCGCACGGCGTTGGTGGCGACGAGCCTAACCTGGATGCCGGGATGTGCGCGCCTGAGCTCCGCCAGGATGGGCGGCAGCAAGAACGCGGCATTGACCTCGCTCGCGGTGATGCTGATGGTGCCCTCGATGCTCTGCGAGTGGCCGGAAGCAGCTAGCGAAACACGTCCTGCGGCCTCGCCCATGCCGCGCACGTGATCCAAGAGCTCGAGCCCGCTCGCCGTCAACGTGAGGCCGCGCCCCACACGCTCGAATAGCACGATGTCGAGCTCTTGCTCGAGCGCGGTCACCTGCCGCCCCAGCGTCGGCTGCGCCATCCCCAGCGCGCGCGCCGCCGCGGAAAGCGAGCCCTCTTCGGCGGATGTGTTTACGTACGGTACGGCTCGGCGGATGTGGTCCGGCTCGGCCAAGTGGCAACCCCGCGGCTGAAGCGGGATCAGGTGTTGGTACGTGTACGCGCGAGCGCCGTGACCACGGCTGACTATCGCTTTCGCGCGTCGGTCTTTCCGACGCCCTTCTGGCTTCCCGGCAGGCTCATGCTCGGGTTGTTCCGCCCGCGAAACCCCGTCCTCGGCATGGACTTCTCCGGAGTCGTCGAGGCTGTCGGCAGCGCGGTCAGCCGCTTTCGCGTGGGAGATGCCGTGTTCGGCGCCACAGAACCCATGCGCCGCGGCGCACACGCCGAATTCATCGCGATGCCCGAGTCGGGCGCCATCATCCACAAGCCCGAGTCGTTGACGCATCAGCAAGCTGCCGCCATTCCGTTCGGCGCGAGCTGCGCCCTTGACTTTCTGCGCGACGTCGCTCGCGTGCAGGCTGGGCAACGCGTGCTCATCTTGGGTGCGTCGGGAGCCGTCGGAGTCTGGGCTGTGCAGCTTGCCCGGCAGCTGGGCGCGGAAGTAACGGGCGTGTGCAGCACGCGCAACCTGGAGCTCGTTCGCTCGCTCGGCGCACACCACGTGCTGGACTACACGGCGGGCTCACTCTTTCCGGAAGGCAAGACTTACGACCTCATCTTCGACACCGCCGGCATCACGTCATTCGCGAATTGCCGAGCCGCCCTGTCCGACAACGGCACCTACCTGCCCCTGGAGAGCGGCCTCCGCGAAATGGGACAGGTACTCGTCACGTCGCTGCGCCGCGGTAAGAAGGTGAGGTTCTCGGTCAGCAAAAACACGCGCCAAGGCCTGGAGCAGATCGTCGAGCTCATCGCGTCCGGCGCGCTCACGCCCGTGGTGGACCGGGTGTATCCCATGCAAGAGATCGCCGACGCCCACCGCCACGTCGAAAGCAGGCACAAGCGGGGCAGCGTCGTCGTCGCGATGGGCGCGGCGGAGTAGGTGGGTGTTCCGCCACATCGAAAACGAGCAGTGGCCGTAATACAGCGTTGCAGCCTCTCAGAAGCTCTTCGGGTGTACTTGGCGCGAAAGTAGGAGCTCCGCGCCCAGCACTGGCCCCACAGTCAACCCGTACCGAAGGGCGCGTCGCGCGCGTCGGTGCTAGCCTTCCGGCAATCGCACCAAAGGGGGAAAGCGGCATGTTCGAGCGAAGGGTAGCATGGGTGCTGGGCGTTCTCGCTGCGGGCTGCGCGAACGAAGCCACGGGGTCGTCAGCGTCGACGTGCCTGTCCTTGCCGACCGAGCGCGGGCCCGACGCGGCGCTCGCCTCCCCCAGCTCGAGCTGTGGGCAAGCCGTCTTCGGGCAGGCGGCGCTGGCGGCCTTTGACAATTTCCTCGAGTCGCTGCTGGTTCGAGAGTGCGAGCGGGGCGTTCGCTGCGGCCTCTATCCGGATGTCATGAGCTGCCGCGCGACCCACCCCGCGACGGGCTGGTCACCGCTTCGTGCTGGAGTGATGAGCGGACGAACCGGAATGGTCGAGCGCGCCGGCGACACCCTGCTCGAATGGCTCATTCCAGCGGCGAGCTGCACGCAAATGAGCTACGGGAGCGCATTCGAAAGCGCCTTGCAGCTCGTGTTTCCGGGCCAGGCTAAAGAGGGCGAGAGCTGCGGGATTTCGAACGACTGCGCGGGCGACTCACGTTGCGATCAGACGGCATGTGCCTCGAGCGAGAGGTGTTGCAGCGGGGTTTGCAAACCATTTCGTCGTAGCCTGGCGCTCGGTGAGGCCTGCGCATATGGAGAGTGCGCTGGCGAGCTCGAGTGCGTGCGAATAGTCAGCCCGGACGGCGACTCCGACGAGGTTGCGCGCTGCTATCCGGCGCTTCGGGAGGGCGACGCCTGCGAAGCGAGCTTCGGCAATAGCTGCGAAGGGGGAACGTCCTGCATTCTGGACGCGAGCGGGCAGCCGCGCTGCTCCCTGGTGCCACCGATCGAAGGCGAGCCGTGCGCGACCGAGAGCGGTTCGGTGGGCTGCGCCGAGCTCGATGTCGACTGTGCCGGTGCCCAGGGGTGCGTGCGGCGGCAGGACGTCGGCAGCTCGTGTGCGGAGGCGCCGTGCGTTGCCCACGCCAGCTGCGTCGACGGGATCTGCCAACCTAGAGCGGGGCTGGGTGACGCGTGCGAAGCGATTGGCTCGAATTGCGGCGTCGGGCTTCAGTGCGACACGAGCGTCGGCCGCTGCGCGCCCTGGCCAGAGCCCATCGCGTGCGGCGGCTGACAAGCCAGCACGTAAGCGACCTCGAGCACGGCGGTTTGAGGTGCGGCACTCCTGAGCCTCATGGAGCGCCGACCACCGCGACGTCGATTTCGTGAATTCGAATGTCTTGCACGCTGGGCACCCCGATCAGCTGTTCCTGCCGAATTTCGAAGCGAACCTGGCTCAGCGATCGTGGGGGTACAAACCCGCATGCCAGGGAGCCGTCGCTGAAGCTGAAAATCTCGCAGCTGTTCTCTAGATTGTTGAAGTTGATCAGCGGCACGGCGATCCAACTCTCGCCGTCCAGAGTGATCTCCAGAGGAGAATCGGCGAAGGCGGCGCTGTCCCCGGAAATGGTGAACGCGGTGTTGCTGGTGATCGCGATCTCGCTCACCGCTCGAACGGTCCCCAGCGAGATCGTTATGGTGTCCCGATCCATCGCCGGCGACCAGGAGGTCTCGCCGTCAGCATCGTGTGCGAGCCCCGCCTGTTCGTTGTTGCCGCTAGCGAACACCGTCACCTGCGCAACGGCCGGAGCGGGGCCGGCATGGGGCAGCGCAGGCGTTGGGGAACTGCCTGGGGTCGTGGCTGAGTGGGTAGAACCACCGGCGACGCCCTGATCCGGCCTGCGTGCGACCGCTCCGCCGTCAGGCGTCAGTTCCTGCGATTGAAGGGGTGCTGCTGAGCCCGCGCCCGACGCGGAGCTCGCTCCCGCCATCGCCCCCGTGCCGAGTGACCCCGTGCCGCGCGTGCCTGCGTCGATCGAGCGCTGTTGCTCGCCAACCGATCGCGAATCCGTGTTGTCGCTGCACGCCGCCGTCAACACCGAACCCGACAGCATCGCCGTAGTGATGCAGTTAGCCATTTGCTCAAAACGCCTCTTCATTGCGCCTCCTGCTTTAATCGAGTGAACGGACCGAAATGAGGCAACGGTGGCCTGGGCCACGCCAGCCGCAGCGCGCCGTGCTTTGGCCCGAGCGATTCGTCCCATCGTGTGGTGAGCCTCCAGCAACCTTCGTGCCGGGCTCTGCACGAGCATGTCCCCCGAAAGCGCATCGAGAATTGCGGGGGAGGGGTGCAACCATTCGCAGGGCGTGCCAACCGCAGGTTGCCTCATGAGGTTGCGCTTCGACATTCGTCGACCATGGGAGTCGCGTCGCGGCACCCGATCAGGAGCGGGTTGTTTGGCCGCTTCGAGCGCGCTGCGCCGCGCAGGTCGGAACTATGTCTGTCTCGACAACGGACTGGAGGGCGACGGCCGCCATCCTTTTGCCTCGCGGGTCGGGACTCGGGCCGCGAGCGCAGCGACTGCGACGCTTGACAGATGCAATGTGGCAGGTCACGTTGGCGTCAGTTGCGCCTGCTGGGGCGCCTCCTGTCCGCGGCAAGGGTTTCCCCACCCAGCGTCTCGATCGCGGTAGCCAGAGCCTCGTGGATGAGTTCCTGGAGCGCGCGTGCTGGTTTGGGATCAACGACGGTCCGAGTAAATGGCAGCGCGCAGCCGCCATCCTCGAACAGTTTCCTGACGTAGCCACAGCGAGCCTGCATAGCGCCGTCGCTTCCGGGGAGCTCGAGCAGGTCCGGCGCCGGCTCGAGCGTGACCCGCTCAGCGTGCACGAAAAAGTCGGACCGCAACGCTGGGAACCGCTCCTGTTCCTCTGCTACTGCCGCCTGCCAAATAACGGGGCGGAGCAGCAGGCGCTCGCCATTGCCGAAGCCCTGCTGGCCGCCGGAGCAGACCCGAACGTCTACACCAGCGACGGGCATAACCGCTTCACGGCCCTGTGCGGCGTGATCGGTCAAGGTGAAACCCGGCAGCCAGAACACGCTCTAGCCAAGTCTCTCGCTCGCCTGCTGCTCGAACGCGGAGCTTCTCCCAACCAGAGCCAGGCCCTCTACAACGAGCACCTACACAGCGACAACGTAGAATGGCTGAGCCTGCTCTGCGAGTTTGGTCTGGACGCCCGCACGCCGTTCGACTGCACGGGCACCGAACCCGACGCCGCTCCCGCGTTTGACTTTCTGATCGCACAGGCCAGCGCAAATGGGCACTTAGAACGCGTTCGCTTTCTGCTCGCGCACGGCGCAAACCCCAACGCGCGCAGCACGTACGACCAACTGCCCTGCTATCAGGCCGCCATCCTGCATGGCCACACCGAAATCTCCGAGCTCATCATCCTGCACGGCGCCGTGCGCGAGCCGCTCTCCGGCAAAGATGCGTTTCTCGTCGCGTGCCGGCAGGGCAGGCTGGCCGAGGTTCGTGCGCTCGCCGAGGCTCACCCCGAGCACCTGAAACACACGCGCGCGCTCATCGACTCCATCCGCCTGGGCCAGGTCGAGGTCGTACGCTTGCTGCTCGAGCTCGGCATGTCGCCCAAGGGCCAGCCGCAGCACGAACCGCTGTATTTCGCGTGCCGCAGCGCGCGCATGACGGAGCTGCTGCTCGAGCACGGCGCCGATCCATGCGTCCGCATCTTTGGTGGTCACTCGCTGGCCGCAGCCGCCTTGTGGCACGGTCACCGGGACATGGCCTGTTTGCACGCCCGGCTGACGCGCGACGTGTTCGACGCCGTGCTGGCGGGCGACGCCGACCTTCAGCAAGAGCTACCGAGTGACTGTCGCGGCAACCCGGGCACCACGCTCATCGAGCTCGAAGCTCAGAGCTCGTACACGATCCCGATCGAGGGCTGCAGCACGAGGCCTACCGACGGTAGCATCAGCATGGCGTTCAGATTGACCTGAAGCTTGGCGTTGCGGACGAGGGGGACCGTTACGCCGCCGCCGGCAGTGGCGAAGCCCTTGCCGAGCTTGCGATAAGAATCGAGCGACTGCGTCGGTAGCTCGGGAACGTTCGCCGAGTCGTAGGCGTTCTCGGCGTTGACGCAGTCGAGAAATGCTTGGCGCTCAGGTAGCTGCGAGCAGTCACGCACCGTGATCCCTGTCTTTTTGATGTCTACCTGAGCCAGGCCCGCTCCAACGTGCAGGTAGGGCTGCAGGCCTGCCGCGCGGAGCCCGCGCAGCCAGTATTGCGCGCGCCCCTCCACGTGCAGGGGCAGGAAGCTCCGCCCACCGATGCCGGTTGGGCCGCCTCGGAATGCGTAGCCGAGCCGGGCGGCGGCCGAGATGCGCTGACTGAAAGCGTGCTCGAAGCTGAGCAGCGCGCGCAGCGTGCCGCCCGATGCGCCGGACCCGATCCCGGATCCTGGATACGGGTCACCGAGCTCGCCAGGTTCCCCGTCTAGGGCGGCGGGCAGCGCCGCTGGGTACGCTGTTTCGCCACCGGCGGCGAAACACTGGAAGTCCTCGTTGGCGGTGGAGCAGACGTTCGCACCCTGAACGAAGCCTATATCGGCTGCAAAGTGGACCCCGATCCAATTGGTTGGATAGTCGGGCGCGGCCAATTTCGGGACCTTGCTCACGCGCTCTTCGCAGCGCGCGGGTGCGGGCTGCCCCTCGAAGGCGGGTGCGCTCTCGCTCTCGGCATCGACGACGACGCGCTCCGGCGCGCTCTGGCTCGCCAGCGTCTCGACCGGATTGCCCGCGTCGTCCGTGGCGACGATGAAGAAGTTGATGGCCCCGGCGCTCATGCTGGCCTCGCACGGAATCTGCCCACGGAAAACCTCGCCCACGGGCTGCAACTCCAGAGCCTTCCAGCTCGACTCGCCCTCGATTTGGTACCGCATGCTGATCGCGGCGACTGCGGCGTCCGCCTGGCACTCGATGGGAATGGGCCGGCGGGTCTGCACCTCGCGTATCTGCGGCGTGCACGTCAAACCGGTCACGCCGCTCGAGCGCTCGGGCGCGGGCGGCGCCGCGACGCTGACGGTCCCCGTCGTCCCGCCGAGGGGGGGTAGGGTCTGCTTACCCACTCTGGAGCGGGTCTCGCGTGCGGCCTCGTAGCTCGCCCGTGTCTCCGGGGTGGCCAGGGTGTCGTCGAGAACGACGCCCGCGTCTGTTGCGATCGCTGCCTCGAAGGCCTGGCGCGCGGGCCCTTGCTCCTCCCTGCCGCTGCCTCGCACGACACCCACGTACATCCACGCCTTTGCGATCGTCACCGACTGGCACTTGCCTTCACAATCTCGGACGACGTCGAGTAAAAGCTTCTCGGCGCCGCTGAACTCCATCTTGAGATAATAGTCGGTGATCGCCCGCCTGATCTCGCTCTCGGCCGCACGATCCACTTCCTGCGCTTCGGCTGAGCGGGTGTAGGCGCTTGTAGAGAGGCCGCAGGCGAACGCGAGCGCCCAGGCCAGTGGCCACTCGGAGCTTTGACTCGGCATGTGAGAGGGAGCTCGGGGCACGCTGGATCAACGTGGGATGAGCAGCTGGCTCTCGCACGTGAACAGCACGTCGACGAGGGCGGCCGGGTCAGCCTGGATGAGCGAACAGGTGTCGGGGCAGAGGTGCACGCGATCGCCGACGAGGTAAAAGGCGTCGGGCTGGCAGGCGCTAGGCACCGGCGCTTGTGCGAGCTGGCGCGAAGCACTGCCGTCGCTTGGGTCATACTGTAGCGCCAGCTTTGCCAGGTCCAGCTCGGACCCTGCGGGCGCTGCGGGCATCGGGAAGTCGCAGCTGACGCTGCTCGTCAACGCGACGTCCTCCGCGATACGTCGAAACACCACGTCGTAAGCGCCAAACTGACAGAGCGAGAAGCGCAGGCCTCCCGTCAAGCGGCTGAGCTCCTGGTACGTGGGGCCCGAGTTGCTGACCTGACTGGCTCCGCCGCTGCAGGTCAGGAGCTGCACGGGCTCATCGGGCAGGTAGGGCAGAGTCGGGTCGGTCTTCTCTGCTAGGCCCACGATGCTGTGAAAGACGAAGCTCGGGCTTTCTGCTCCCGCGCCAAACTGCTCCGGGGCCATGGCGGTCAAGTCGCGCAGGAAGTCAGCGAGCGGCATGTCCTCGTTATCGTCGGTGACCTCCAGGAAGACCTTCTTCGCCGTTGGCCGCAGCCAAGCCGACCACCCGAGGGGAGCGTTGTCGAACTTCTCCTGACGTTCATCGCTCTCGAACGGCGGGGCAAAGGTGTCGAGCAAGATATCAAACGAGTCATCGCTCTCGAGCTTTGTGCTGTATTGGAAGAAACGCTCGGACAGGATGGGCGCGGGCGCCGCGTCGCAACTCAAAAGCCCGCTCAGCGGGGCTGGCACGCAGATCGACGTGCTCGACTCGCCACTTTCGCTCCGCGGGCCCTGCCGGTGGCGAGAAATCAAAATGATGCGGTAATCGATGTCACTCTGGGCCAAGATGGCCGCGAAATTCGCGTTGATGTTGGCTTCCACCGCCTCGAGCTCATCGGACATGCTGCCGGAGTTATCGAGCAGGAGTATGAGGTCCACCGGCTGCCTGACGAGCCCTGCTGGCTCGCTGCTGACGGCGCACGCTTCTTCCACGCTGACGGGGGCGGTCGGGAGTTGGGGCTCCGCTGCCACTCCGCCGAAGTCATCGACGCTCGACGCGGGCGGCTGAGCCACCACGGGTACTACGTCAGTCATTGGCTCAAACGACATAGGCGCCGGCTGAGCCGGCCCATGCGGCACCCTGTCCGGCTCCTCCGAGGCACTGCAGGCAAAGGTGGCCGATATGACCAGAATCCCAGAGACCCCATGCCGCACCGGCCCTGCCTTCGAGCCGCGCCCGCGCCCGAGAAACCGTGTGTTGCATGCCATGATCATCGATGCTGCCGGAAAAGCCGGGCTCCTTGCTAGCGCCAGTGTAACGAATCGGAAACCTCTGGTCCGGTTTCGAGTGAGTCCAAAATGCGAATTGGGTCGCTCGGTGAGATGCGGGTTGCCGGCGAATCGATCACTGATTCTGCCGGTGGGAGCCAGGCCTGCACGTTCGCCGCGCCTGCGTCCCAGCCGTACTCCGAGATCGCACCCGATGATTTCCTTATGGCAATGGCCCAGTGCCTGTGCTCAGGTTCACCCCAGCGTCTCGAGCGGCTCGTCGAAGGAGGGGCAGCCCTGGATGACGAGGTGCGCCACATGGCTCCGGGAGCCGCTCGCATAAGCCATAGCCACCTGGGGACAGGGCGGCGCGCTGATGCCCTGAGCGGCTAGCGAATCACGGGCTCGAAGTCCGCGCACGCGGTGTCGATGACGCTGACGGCCTGGGCGAAGAACGGAGCATAGTCCGCAGCGCAGATGTCCCCTGTGGAGCCGAACTGGAAGCCCTGGATGAGGCTGCGCAACCGCGGCGCAGGATCGGCGTCGCTGCAGCTCGAGCTCACGCTCGATCCGGGCTCTCCGCCGACCAGGCCGAGGAAGACGATCGACTCGTCGCTACCTCCCTTGACCTGGATCAGAGACTGCCGCCACGCTGGTGGGTCACCGCTCGAGACAGCGTCGTCTTCGTCACCGATGAGCGTGACCACCAGGATGGCGTCGTCGCGCAAGAAGCCGGCGTTGCAGCCGCTGGGGGCGTTGATCGACGGCGCGAGCGCCGCGAGCATCGCATCGACGGGCGCTTCGCGCGGGTTACCGAGCGTGCCCACCTGAGCGGCGCACGAGAACGTTGCCGTGAGGTCGGCCTGGGAAGCGTCGATGTAGCGCTGCCCGCTCGTGAGCCCGCAATCCTGCCCCGCTTGACTCTGGCGCCGCCCAGCGCCGAGCACGGGGCTGCAGCTGTCGGCGCCCGGTTGCCCGAGCAGCGCACCGATCGTGTCGCGCACGTCGCTGGCGTCGGTGTCCACGACCATCACGTGAAAGTCGCTTGCGCCGAGCGTCTGCTCGAGCACGCGCATGAAGCCCGGGAAGCTGTTGACGAGCGCGGTCTGCTCTTCAAGCATCGACAGTGAGTTGTCCACCACGAACACGAAGTCGACCTTGGTGCAGCCCACGCTCGGCTCGACCCGAATCCCATCGTCGGTGGGCAAACCCGCCAGCGGGGACCCCAGCGTCGGTGCTCCTGCAGCGCTGGGCGCTCCGGACGCTCCGGGTGAGTCGGCTCCGCCAGTGAAGTCGACGAACGCCGGGGCGCCATCAGGCTTGTCGGCGGCGCAAGCCACGAGCGAGGACGTCAACGCCAGGCACCGAAGAACGGAAGAGGAGCTCATGTCTTAGTAGTGGACGGGGGCGCGGACGAGGTCGCAGAGAACGGGGGAGAATCCCCGTTGTACCCGGGCAGGTCCTCACTCATTCTGGTTCGCACCCAGGCTCGCTTGCAGCACCAGCGGCTCAGCCTCAGAGGTCGCAGACATCTGCGCAGCGCTCCTCTTCATCCGCGCAATCGGCGACGTCCAGCGCCGCGTCGGTCGCGGGTCCACCGCTCGGATCCTGGAGGGTCGGTTCACTGCTACCCGGGGCGGCCAGCACGGCGTCCTTACAGGGCCCGTTGCCGCCACCCTCGAAGCACTCCGACAGCCGCGCGTCGCCGCAATAACAGTCGCTGCCAGAGCAGCCGCTCTCGCGCACGCAGGTCAGGATCTCGGCGCAACCCAGCGTACCCGCGCAGGCGTCGAGCTCGCTCGAGCACGCACCGCATACGCAGGCCGCGCACGCGTCACTAGTGCCGAGCGCTTCGCAGGCCCTGCCGGCCGTGCTCGCGTCGCTACCCGCAGGCGTGGTGTTGGCCCCGCTGGGCGGAGCGACGGGCAGTGGCGTCATGCTCGCCATCGGCGCCGCTGGGTCGCGCGTGGGCGCCGCGCTGCCCGTGCCGCCGGACCCGGCGTTGCTTGGCGTGGGGCTCGCCGGCGTCGGGCTCGGGTCGGGCTCGGCCTGTTCCACCGTTGAACCACACGCCATCGCGGCGGCTACGCTCACGACGCAGAGCAGGGGGAGGGGGTTGAAAAGGCGGCGGGGTCGGTCCAATCGATGCATCTCGGTCCTCGGTGCTGGGCGACGCAAGCGTCGCGTTTCTGGCAGGTCCTGGCAGGCGCGCTGTCTCCGGCGACTGTCAGGTATCAAAGAGCAGATCCAGGATGTCGGCCTTCGGCAAGACCACGGTGCTCCCGACGGCGGGCAACGCGAAGCGCGCGTAGCCCAGGTGTTGCCAGCGCATCCAGACGAGGCCCGGATCGGTTAGAAGCCGATCGAAGCTCACGATAATCTGCAGCGGGCGCCCGTCGAGGCTGACCTCGGAGACG
The DNA here is from genome assembly GCA_043747815.1 of Deltaproteobacteria bacterium. Taxonomy (GTDB): domain Bacteria; phylum Myxococcota_A; class Polyangia; order Polyangiales; family Polyangiaceae; genus SZUA-265. Next base: position 68,724 of record JAYTOL010000013.1, on the reverse strand, counting down.
CGCACGTTAGCGCCGTCCAGTGAGATCTGCTCGCCGCGGCTCGACACCGACTTGGTGCTGCGCAGCATGAGCTGCGTCGAGCTCGACAGGAAGCCAGCCTCCGGTCGCAGCGCGATCCGGTGCTCGTCCAGGGTGGTCACGAACAGGTCGCTCGAGCCCGTGGCGAGCCAGAGCTGCTGGCGGGGCCGCTCGATCCCGCTCGCTTCGCGATACACCGGCAGGTACGCGGCAAACGGATCGAGCGGCGGGTTGAGCAGGATGACGGTCTGCTCCTTGACGCCGGGCCCCCGGGGCAGCGTTTCGTCCGTCGCGCGCAGCAGCTCGCTGAACTGACCCACACTGGCGGCGCGCAGCGGTGCGAGCACGGGAGCTAGCACGAGGTGCACGGCCGCCAGCGCACCCATGCCCAGCGCCGGCCAGAACCGGTGGCGCCGTGCCCAGCCCACGACGAGCATATCGGCGATCACGGCCATGGCACCAATGCTCGGACCGATCAGCAGGCGGTCGTGTGGGAAGGTGGCGCACATTGGCAAGAGCGACAGCGCCGTGCCCAGCGCCCAGAAGCGCCGTCGGGCGTGGCGGTGCAAGAGCGGCCTGAGCGCGAGCGCAAACAGACCGAGCAGCGTGAGCGAAAGCAGCATCACGCCCACGCGCAGCCAGGGTGAAATCAGCGGGTAGAGCTCCCAGAAATCGGCGAACGGCGCGGCCACGAGCGCCAGCCCCAGCACCGGCAGCCGCTCACAGGCGAGCCGCATGAACTCGAGTGGCTCGCGCAGCGGGTCGACGTAGATGCCGGACCCCAGAGCGCCGTATCCGAGGTGCAGGCAGGCGAGCTTCCAGACCACCAGCACGCCGACGTACGGCAGGAGCGCGCCCCAGCGCGCGTACCAGCGCCCGCGATCGAAGCATGCCGCGTAGGCGATCAGGTAGGCGAACACGCAGATGGCGACCTCACCGGCGAGCAGGCCGATAGAGAACGCGAGCGGGCCCAGCCAGACGCCGTGAACGAAGCCCGAGCGGCGTTGCCGGTCGTGCACGAGCAGCGCCGGCAGCGCGCAGCACAGAGCGATCACCGAGTTGCGGTTCGCGACCCAGCCGACGAGCGGCGCGTGCGCGTCGTCGATGGCGAACAGGAGCAGGGCCAGGCACAGGCCGTGGCTCGCGCCGCCGAAGCGGCGATAGGCAGCCCCGACGATCGCGATCAGGAGCGCGAACCAGAGCAGGCTGTGCAGATGCATGAGCAGCGGCTGCGAGGGCCAGAGCCGATGGTCGATGAAGTGGGTGAAGGAGGAGATGGGGCGAAAGAACGCGAGCTTCGCCTGGGTATCGACCCACCACGGGAACACGCCCTCGTTGATGAGTGCCTTCGCGGTCGCGGGCTGGCCGTCGGCGAAGCGGAACAGATCGAGCGCGCTGTGGCTCAGCCCGACAATACCGGGCTTGTCGCGCAACATGAGCTCGTGCAGATAGTCGTCCGCGACGAGCCCGCTAAACAGGGACGGACTGAGTAGGCACACGCCGAGCACGCAGCAAAACAGGGTCGCGAGCCGCGCCGACGCGCGCGCCTCGATCGCTCGGGCCATGGCGCCGACGAGCATCGGCAGGCGACGACGTAGGTCAGCGCCTGCCGCGGCGCCGTTAATAGTGTCGCTCGAGTACATACCAGCTGAAGGCCCTGAAGTTCAGCTTGGATTGCGAGTCCGGGAACATCGGGTCGAGCTTCGCCCAGGCCTGCTCGACCAGATCGCGGGCGAGCGCCGTGCAAGCATCGACCGCGCCGGAGGCCTCGAGCAGCCGGATGACGTCCTCGATCTGTCCCGGATCCTTCGGGCACGTCGCCAGCGTGCGCCAGAGCCAGGATCGCCGATCGGGCGGCAGACTGCCGAGGGCCTTCACCACCGGCAGCGTCAGCTTGCCTTGCGCGATGTCCTCGCCGCGTTCCTTCAAGTTGCGCTCGAAGCCGCGTAGGTTGAGCACGTCGTCCACGATCTGGAAGGCGAGCCCCACGGCCTCGAAGAAGGCGCCGAGCGTCTCCACCTCCGCGTCGCTCCCGCCGCCGAGCAAGCCACCGGCGCGCGCGAACATGCCGGCGGGCACGGCCGTCTTCAACCGATGCACGGCCATGACGTGGCGCGTTAGCTCCCGCGTGTCGCCGCTCGCGGCGGCGTGATCGGCGAGCGTTGACACGTCATCCAGATCGAGCGCCTGCCCGGCATGCCCGGCGCGCAGCGCGTCGAAATAGAGCCGATAGATACGGAGCTTCTTGTCCGCGGGCAGATCGTCCTTGTCGATCGGGGGCTCGGCGAGAAAATACGCCGCTGTGCCGGCGTTGATCGCGCGCGGAACGCCATGCAGCACGTGGCAAGCGGGGCCGCCGCGCCGCACGCTCGAGGCGTCTTCCACGTCGTCGACGATCAGCGAGCCGACGTGCACAATTTCGGGCATGACCAGCCAATGCAGGAACTTGCGCGAGTCGCCGCCGACGATGTCGATGCAGGCGAGCGCGGCGTACGAGCGCCAGCCCTTGCCGCCGCGGTCGGCGATGTCTCGGATCGGCTTGACCAGGCTGCGGGCGAGCCGCTGTGCATCCAGGTCTGGATTGCTCGTCGGCGCGACGTTGCCGTCGCCCCGGACCAACATCTGACCGGCCGCCGCCGGGCTCGGTTCGAGGGGTAGGGCCTCGGCGAGCCGGGCCCGCACCTCGCGCCCGACACAGGAGTAGAACTCGTCCAGGTCGGCGTGCCCGAAACCCTTGCACTCCAACCAGCCGCGCCCCGAGGCGACCGCGCCGCGTAGCTGCCCGCTGACCCTGACGCTGCCTTCCCAGAAGGCAGGCTCCGAGATCACCGTGATGACCTCTTGATCGTGGAAGGCCGCCTTCACGTTCAGGTCGAGCCCCGCGCTCGGCACCCGCACGCGCATCTCCACGGGATATTCGACGAAGGTGCGGGTGCTGCGCCAGACCTTTTGCGTGTCCAGCTGGGCATCCCGATACACGCTCGAGCGACCGTTCGCGTCGACCAGCATCGTCCAGTTGTCGAGCACCTCACCGGTGTGCCGCCGAGTGATGAAGAAGACGCTCAGATCCGAGCCGTCAGCGAGCTGCAGCGACAACCAGCGCCAGCAGGTCTCGCCGCGTTGCGCTTTGGCTGTGTCGTTATTGGGGACGCTACCCTGCGTCGCCGAGGGCGAGGTAAAGCCGAACTCGTGATCGTACCAGCCCGAGCCGTTGACGACGGGCCTCGCCTCTGCCCCCACGCGCACGCTGCCCGTGACCTTGGCGCGGGGCACGAAATAGTAGAACATCGTCTCGCCGCTCACCCCGTGCACGACGCCGTCGTCGCCGTAACGCGTGGCAGGCTTCTCGAGCTCAAATGAGAGCTCGCAAGACGTGTCCGACACCGCGTCGTGCAACACGAGCCGGTAGCGGCCATCGAGCTGCTTTTCGAAGCAGTCGCCGTCGAAGTCGAGCGTCAAGGAGCGCTCCCCGACGCGCGGTGCCGTGTAGAACATGCGCGTCGGGCCTGGAATTTTCCCCCTGCGCAGCACCTCACGGTAGGCTCGCGCCACGCGCTCGTCGTCGTTCTTGACCCCGGCATCGAGGTTGCGCAGCCCGACCTCGGGCGCGAGGCTATCCACCGCGACCTTGCTGATGTAGCGCGCCTCGTCGATCAGGCTCAGACCCCAGGCAACGGAGTGCGTGTGCGTACGCGGTCGGTCGCCGTCGGCGTCGTTGGCGAGTTGCCGGAAGAACGCGGCGAACACCGCCACCTGCTGCCCGCCTTCGAGCTCGAGGTGAGCGTTGACGTACCACCATTCGAGCGAAGAGGACGCGTGGGGCGCGTCGTGCACCGACAGATCGATAGGGCCTGGCCCTGGCCAATCCTCCGCGCGGCCGAGAGAGCGTATCAAAACGCTACCGGTGTCCTCAGTATCTTCGTCCTCGATCAGGCTCTGGATTGGATTGACCAAATTGGGGCTCCGTGGGGCAACAGCAAGGCGCCGATCGAATCACTGGATGCGGCGTCGCAGTGGAGTAGTGGAGTAGTGGACCCCGACTTCAGAAAGGTGACGTGTATTTTGAAGGGGGGAACCTCGACGGGGAGCGTTGGGCGACTGGCTCGAACACCGATCAGGGACGCTTGCGCGGCCGCAGCCTTGCTCCACTCTTCTGCTTGGCCATGTGTCGTCTACGGCTCGTCCAGGCACTGCGAGCCACTCTGCTCATGCTCGAGCGTTGGGTGGTGCTCGCGCCGCTCGTGGGAGTCTTGCTCGCGTTGCCCGCTATTGGCAGCCAGCGCCTCTTCGACGATCACGTGCTCGAGCTGGTCGCTCGGGGGAGCACCGAAGCCGCCACCCCCGCTTCGGGTATCGACCTGTTCCAGTTCGCGAACGGTCGAGCCAGTGACAACCTGGCGCTCATGGCCGAGGGCTCGCTGCTGCCGTGGTGGACGGACCCCGCGCTGAAGATCACCTTCTATCGACCGCTCAGCTCGCTCTTACATCGTCTGGACTACGCGGCGTGGCCCGGCCACCCCGAGCTGATGTACGTCCACACGTTGCTCTGGTTCGGCTTGCTACTAGCGCTCGTCGTACGCTTGTACGCTCGCTTGGAAGCGCGCCCGGCGGTGGCGAGCCTCGCTGCCTGGTTGTTCGCGGTGAACGACGCGCACGGGACGCTCGTGGGTTGGCTCAGCAATCGCAACGCGTTGGTCTCTGCGGTGGGCGCCGTCGCGGCGCTGCTTACCCATGCGCGCGCCCGCCGCGACGGGCACGGCTGGAGCCGCCTCTGGGCCCCGCTCTGGCTGGGGTTCTCGCTCCTCGCGGGTGAGCTCGGCGTCAGCACCTGGGCCCTGCTCCTCAGCTACGCGCTCGTCTTCGAGGCGGGTCCACTGCTGCGACGGCTACGCTCGTTGTGGCCCTTTGCGCTGGTGACGCTGGGCTGGGGCGTGCTGTACGTCGAGAGCGGCGCGGGCACGCACGCCTCCGGCGTTTACCTGCACCCGCTCAGCGATCTGCCTGCTTTTGCCGCGGAGTTTCCCCGGCGCGCGCTGGTATTACTCGGAGCGGCGTTTGGACCCGTCCCCTCGGATCTGTCATTCCTGGGTCCCCTGAGGCTCATGCCGCTCTGGCTCGGCGTAGCGGGGGCGTGGGTCGGGGTCTTCCTCTGGGTCGCGCGGCGCGAGCTCATCGCCGATCGCGTGGCGCGCTTCTGGAGCATCGCCATTGGGCTGTGCGTCGTCCCTCTGGCGGCGTCGTTCCCGAGCGATCGCTTGCTGGTCCTGGTCAACGTCGGCGCCATGGCGCTGGTCGCGCGCGCGCTTATCGGGCTCGCGTCGCGGCCGCTGCCTCTGGCGGCGGAGCCATGGGGAGCAGCGCCGTCGGGCGCGCTCGCGCGCGGCTTCGGTTGGGCGCTGTTCGTCGTCCACGCGCTGCTCCCTCCGCTGCTCTTGCCCGTACGCGCCCACCAGATGCAAGAGCTCGGGTACGCCACCGAGCACGCGTTCGCCGGCCTCGAAAGGATCGACGAGCTCGAGCGCAAGACGTTGATCGTGCTCGGGGCACCGGCGGATTTCTTCGTCAGTTATTTGCAGGCGTCGCGGGCGGCGCGAGGGCTGGCGCGCCCCGAGCACGTCTACTGGTTCGCCAACCCCGAGGCTGGGCTCGAGCTGCGCCTGACGAGCGAGCGTACGCTGTCCATGCAGCGCGACGGGGGTTTTTTCGTCACTCCGCCCGAGGCCTTGTACCGCAAGCCGAGCGCGCCGCTCGCCCTGAACGCCCGGGTCAGCCTACCCGAGCTCAGCGTCAGCGTCAGTCGTGTAACGACAGCCGGCGTGCCGGAGGCCGTCGAGCTATCCTTTGACGAGCCGCTGACGGACGATCGTTTCGTCTTCCTGGCCTTGCGCGGCTGCGCCTACGAGCGCATCGCGCCGGGGGACCTCCAGCGCCTCGAGGTGGCGTCCGCCCTGCCGCTGGCTGCCTTCCTGTCGAGCTGTCACGAGAAATGATGATGATGAGCATGAACACCACGCAATATGAGAACCCGCTCCCTGCCGTGCGCGAACCGCTTGGTGCGCTACACGCGGAGTGCCCGGTCTGCGGCGCCGTCGGAGGCGGCGCAGTGGGGGAGACCTGCGAGGTAACCAGCAACGTGCGCGCCTTCACAGAAGAGCGCTTCCGGCTCTGGCGCTGCGCGCGCTGCCGGAGCATTCACGCGCGCGACGAGGTGGACCTCGCGCATTACTACTCGCGCTACCCGTTCTTTGATCTGCCGCTCGATTGGCGCCTGCGTTTCGCCTACGAGGAGCAGCTGCGCCGCCTGGAGGCTGCCGGGCTAAAACATGACGACCGCATCCTCGACTATGGCTGCGGCGGGGGCGCGTTTCTCTGCTACCTGACCGAGAAAGGCTACCCAAACGTCGCTGGCTTCGACGCCTATAACCCGCAGTTCTCGAGCGACGCCGTGCTCAGAGGACGCTACGACTGCGTGCTCTCGCAGGACGTGCTCGAGCACGTCGCCGACCCACGGGCCCTCCTCGACCGCTATCACGAGCTCACCAGGCCGGGGGGGCTGATCGCGATCGGTACACCCAACGCGAGCGCGATCGACCTGGGGCGCGCCGAGGAATACCGGCACACGTTGCACGCCCCCTACCATCGCCACATCTTCTCCAGGGCTGCATTACTCGGGGCCGGCGTCGAGCGCTGCTGGTCTCTCGTCCACTACTATGCCACGCAGTACGCCAACACTCGCGTGCCGTTCCTCAACTCGCCCTTCTACCTGTTCTTTATGCGCACGCAGGACGACACGCTCGACTGCCTGCTCGAGCAACCCCCGCAGATCGGGCCGCTGCTCGGGCAGCTTCCCGCGGCGCTGTTCTGGGGCATGTGCGGTTCCTACCGGGCGGAAGAGACGGATGTGATGGCGGTCTTTCGGCGGCGTTGAGCACAGCTCTAACCAAGAACGCACCGCCCTGCGACAGAGTGCCGTACCGAATCGGCGAAATCGCCGCGCCTGTCATCTTCGCAGCGCACTCTCGGCAAATGGCTGACACTTCTCGGCTCGACGCGGTCACTATCTTACGCACGCCTCGGTGCTCGTACCCCCGTTTTGAAACGCTGGGTACAGGTAGGTTTCGAAGATGAAGCAGCAGATCAATGAATCGACCGTGATAGCCCGGTGGCCCGTTCCTCGTCCGCGGCTCGCTGTGGTGCCCACGCCGCCATGCGCGGAGCCGGTACCTCGCGCGGAGGAGCCGGGTGAGGCCGGCGGCACGGGAGACTTGGCGTCGCTCGGTGGTGTGTACACCGCCCCGTTTGGGTTCACTCTGAACGCGCTGATCAATCGAACCCTGCGCAGCGTCCCGCTGGTGTTCGACGACGCTGCCGAGCTCCCCGCGCTCGAGCGCGCGCTCGATCTGGTGGCTCGCGAGGGAGGCTTCGATGCCCGCGTAGCGTCCAGGGTAGACAGCGCTGCGAGCAGGACACGCAGCTCCGTCGCGCTCATCGTCGTGCGCTGCCGCATCGAGGTAGAGGGGCTGAGCGCAGCCGCGCTCGAGAACATGGGCGCCGCAGACGAACGCGGTAGCGTCGAGCGAGCCGTCTATCGAGCCGCTGCTGCGCTCGCCGAAGGCGCGCACGACAGCGCGATAGCGGTCGCTCATAACTGCATGATCGAGAGCGGCGTCGCGGCAGTGGCGCTCGCGCTCGGCAACGCCCCGGGTCGAGTCATCGCGGAGCCTGAACGTCATGCGGCGCGCCACGGTGGTCGTCAGCCGCTCTGCACCTGGAGCATCCAGGGCGACGCCGTCGAGGGTGAGCTCGAGCTGCCGCTCGACATCGCCACCCACGGCCGCTGGCGAGCACCGGCTGAGCTCACGCAAGGCGAAGGGGCTCGGCTCAGTGATTCGGTCGACATTGGCATGCTCGCCGCCTGCATCGGCATGGCGTCGAGCGTGGTCGCGCTCGAGGACGCAGTGCGGGTGCGGCTTCAGGAAAGGCGACGCGCCCCTCCGCCAGCGCGCCGCTCCTCGCATGCCCAGGCCCCTAGGACCCAGATGCCGGCCCACTCCTGATTGATCCTTTACTTCGCCTCGTCCCAGCTCAGGAGCAAGAGCGACACGCCCTGACGCGGAAGCGCGAAAGCGAGCGCGGCCTGGCCGCCGCTGAGAGCGACGGTAGCCGGGGCCTCGGCGAGCGAGGTCAGCGCGCTGGCCTTTTCGAGCTGCGCATATTGAGCCTCGTTGGGCGCGACGGGTGAACCCATCCGCAGCCACTCCGCATAGGCGTTGCCGTGCCGCTGGTCGATGCGGTAGTGCGTGAGCCTCGCTTGCTTCAGACGAGTCGGAAGGCCATCGACCGCGAGACGGACCGCGGCGTCGGGCCCGGCGACATCGTCGTCGTGGTAGTGCCAGACCATCACCGCCACGCGCAAGGGCGCGCGGCTGGCGAGCGCCCCCACGTCGGGCGCGCCACGAACGCCCTGGTCGATGATCTGTGTGAGCGGGATGGCGGCGGTGCTCTCAGCCGGCAGGCGCTCGGTGCCCATCAGGGCATACATCCGGAAGACGTTGAACACCGCCAGGGGCACGCCGTTGCTGGCGATCTGGCGGAAGCCCGCGAACCACGGCTGGTCCTCGAAGGTGAAGGCCCAGGTGACGGCGCCCTCGAGGTTGATGCCGTGGAGGTCGGCGAGGTCGTGCTTCCGCGCGAACGCCGCCGCCGTGTAACTGGAATACATCGTGCCGTTGCGGTAGGCCATCTGCGGCCCCTGGCAGGCCGCGCAACCCTCGGGGTCGGATTCGCCGATGATGACCGGCTTGCCCTTCAACTCGGGGTAGGACGCGAAGGTCGCAAATGCGGTATCGATGGTTTTCAACTGGTTCTTGATGCCCATGCGGACATGGCCGTCGACAAAGGTGGGCGAACCCTTGGCGTGAAAAGCGAGGAAATCGAGCGGCGTGCCTCTAGCGCCGGTCGCATAGTTGGTGCCGCGGAGGGCGTGCTCGAGGAAAGCCTTCATGAAGGCGCCACCGGAGCCAGCGGTGTGCGGGCCGCCGACGCGGGCGGCGGGGATCGCGCGGCGCACCCCGGCCAGGGCGTAGTCGTTCAACTCGAGGAATTCCTCAACGCTGCCGCCCCAGTAGCCATGGGGTTGCTGGTTAGCCTCGTTCCAGACCTCCCACCACCAGGTGTTCACCTCGGCCGCGCCGTATTTCTCCAGCGAGTGTCTCGCCCACTGGTAGGAAAGCTCGCCCCACTTGGCGTAGTCCTTCGGCGGCTTGGTCCAGCCGGTGTAGATCTGGGCGTAGGGCATGCCGGGCCGCCACGAGTGGCGGTAGGGATGCGGTTGCAACGACATCGCCTCGGGCATGAATCCGATCTGCACGAGCGGCCTCACGCCGCGGGCGAGATAGGTTTCGAAGATGCGGTCGATGCCGCGCCAGTCATAGACGGGGTTGCCGGCGGCATCCTCGGTGTACGCGTTGGTCGAGCCCCATTTGAAGGCCGGGGTACCGTCGCCGGTGGTGAGCAGATTGTGCGCCCGGAAATACATCTGCTGGGGCGCAAGCTGGCCGAGCTGGCTGAGCAGCTTCTGCCCGTCCTTCATGGTGGCGTAGTTCGGCTCGTCCGCGCCGAAGTAGCGCCAGAAGGTGCGCAGTGGTCCGGTGGGCTTGGCCGCGTCCACCGTGATCGTGACGCGGAACGGCTCGGCGGGAGCCGCCCGGGCCTGCGCGGTGGCGGCGAGCACGACCAGGAGGAGGGCGGAGGAGAGCTTCATGATATTTGCTGCGACCTCGAGGTCATCACCCGAGCGATTCCGATTCCCGAACCGCGCGAGCGTCCAGGCTATGCGGCGAGCGGTCCCGGCCGCGCGCGCCAGGGGGCTCGGCGCTGGTTGCAGCCCTGGGGGTTCGTCCGGCGCTGCTCCCGGTACCGACGCATCACTGTGTCACGGATGCGCGTGTTCGTGAACTGGATACTCGACGCCCTCGTGGTCGAGCGCCCAGCGCGCCTTCTCGGCGAAGTGCGAGACCGTGAACGTGTAGAGTTGTACCGTCATCTGAGCCCCCTTGGGCATCCGCAATTCTAACTTGGGGACGAACGCTACGCGTGCCCTCCTGAGCTACCGCGTCTGCGCGGCTTCGTTCAACGTCGCCGTGATGTAGCGCCTGTTCCGCTCGGTTCGGCCTTCATCTTCGGCGACGCCAAGGCCAGCCTGCAGAGGCTGGTGACCGAGATGAAGACGCTCTGACCTGCGCCGCTCAGCGGGACAGGCCGCAACGAGACCGAGCGGTCCGCGCGCGCTCCGCGGACCCAGAGCCCGACGCCGGCGAGCGATCCGACCGCACGCCACGAGCTCGATGTCAGAGCCAGGAACTCGAAACGGGGAGCTCGACTTCTTTGGCTCGGCGAGCAGCGGGCGCTGGATTTCTCAACACCGAGCTAGCCGCCCCGACCCTTTCTCGCACGCATGTTGGTACAGTTCTGGCAGTCGCGTTACGTCGTCACAACCTTCTCCTGGGTCGGAGCCGATGCGGCAGCGTCGTGCCAGCGTCGTGCCAGGGGCGTTTCGGACCCTACCGCGCAACGGGCTTGCGGGGAGCGAATGTACGTAGCGTCGCGAGGCCCGTTTGTGGCTGACCAGCGTGCCCCTTGTCTCCCGAAAAAACAGGAGTAGACTAGTTATCTAACTAGTCTGTTCACGGAGAATGGGATGAAGAGCTGGCCGGTCCAAGACGCAAAGGCACGTTTCAGCGAGCTGCTAGAGGCGAGCATCAAGGACGGCCCTCAGGTCGTCACGAAACGGGGTGTCGAGACTGCCGTGTTGGTGCCCATCGAGCATTGGCGGCGGATGGATGCAGCCGCACGGCCCAGCCTCAAGCAGCTCCTGCTCAGCGAAGAATCGCGCGAGGAAACCTCGGTACCCCCTCGTCGAGGCAGGCGTCGGCGGCCCCCCGTGGAGCTGGACTAGGGCGATGTATCTCCTCGACACCAATGTCATCTCCGAGCTACGCCGTCCCAAGCCCCACGGCGGGGTAGTGGCCTGGCTAGAGACGGTGGCCGATGAGCACCTGTACGTCTCGGCCGTCACCCTGGGTGAGCTCCAAGCTGGAGTCGAAATCACGCGCGAGCAGGACCCCGAAAAAGCCACGCGGATCGAGGCGTGGGTCGATAGCGTCGCACAAACGAGCAACGTCTTGCCGATGGATGCTCAAACGTTCCGAGTCTGGGCTCGGCTGATGCACCATCGCTCGAGCGAGCTCATCGAGGACGCGATGATCGCGGCGACAGCGACGGTGCACAGGTTGACGGTGGTCACGCGGAATTCGAAGGACTTCACCCCGCTTGGAGTGCAAACGCTCAATCCCTTCGCAACGAAGCGTCGCTAGGCTTCGCGGAGCTCGCTGCGCAGCCGTTCGATCTCCTCACGTTCGCCCTGGCTTGGCTGCGCGACCCGTGAGCTCGGGCTCGAGGCGTTCGCGCCAACGATGGAGCATGTTGGGGCTGACGCCAAACTCCTCGGCGATCTCGGTGACAGTCTTCGAACCGTGAGCGATCAGTCGGCGTACGGCGTCCTTCTTGAATGATTCGGGGCGTGAACTTCTTTTCTGCATTGGCGGATCTCCGAGGAGAGTAGTCCTTTTCGGGGTGTCCACCAAAGCGGGGTAATCTCAGTCCTCGATGGCGGGCGGTGGAAGAGCAGGTGACGGAACGGTGCCGACGCGCTCCCGTCACGTTCGCAGATGGGGCCCGTGGGGTGCGGGTGCTCTGGTGCTGGGTGCGGTTTGTTGGCCCACGCCGAGCGACGCGCGCCCCACGGCACCAGTGATTTTCTGTGAGGCCTACGCCGATGCGCCGGAATGTCTGGGGCGTGTCGCAAATTGCGCCGAGTGTCACGTGTCGACGGCCCCGCCCGCGTGGAACGCCTACGGCCAGCAGTTGATCGCGGCGGGTACTCGCCCTGGTGCCGGTTCTCTCGAGCGCCTGTGAGAGCGGTGGGCCCATCACCGAGGCACCGCCAGAAGCGCCCGAATATCGCGTGTCCACCAAGCACGACGTGCAGTGGAAACGCTATGCTGCGTTCGAGAACGATCTCGCGCTCGCGCTGGAGCTCGATCCAGCGAACCTCTGTACCGAGCTCGATCGAGCGAGCTGCATTCGACAGGTGCACCTGATGCCCCTCGGCGGCAACGATCCGTTCGACACGGGTATCCTGCAGCCCGCTAGCGAACCGCTCGCGACCACCCCCGCCGTCGTCGATCGCGTGCTGCTCAGCGCCTGCGGTCAGCGCGTCTCGCTGGACCAGCAAGCGCCCGCTGGGCAAGCCTCCGTCTTCAAGGCGCTCGATCTGAACGGCCCCGCGCCGGCGCCCGGGGACCGAGCGGTGGCGGCAACGATCACGGAGCTCTATCATCGCCTGCTGGCCCGCGAGCCCTCGCTGGACGAGCGACGCATCGTCGGCGAGCTGGCCGTGAGCGCCGAAGGCCGGCCGGTCGCGGAGAACCAGTCCCGCCCCCAGCTGACTCGCCGCGAGATGTTGCGGCTGGCCACCGCCGCAGGCATCGGAGGCCTGGTGTGGCCTGGTGCTTCGGCGCACGCCCAGCCGCGCACGGTCCACCCGAGGGATCGAAAGCTGCTGTTCGTCTTCTGCGCGCAAGGCGGCGCGAGCATCATCGACAGCTTCCTGCCGATTGTCGACGCAGTTGCAGGTCGACGCCCGCTCCCACATTTACACGGAGCTCCGTCTCCAAGAAGTTCAGCGCATGGGTCGTAGTCATGGTGAGTCCATTGGGTTGCCGCGTCGGCCTGAGACGTCTGGATCGCGTCTGGGCGCGTGGGCGCTCTGCTTGTCAAAGCAGGGCTAGCGTACCACAGGTGAGCGGCGAGCGGGGCTCGTTCGCTCCAGCTGTGAGTTAGACAGCGATGGCCGACCCGGTGAGCTGATGATTCTTCGCCCGCGCCGCTGCTCGATATTCGAGCCGCCGCAGAGGCGCAGATGATGGCGAGGGATTCGCCGGCTTTCGCGCGGCAGGACGACGTCCGCATCTTCGAGGATCGATGCGCCGAGCTGAGCCAGGGCCGTGAGCGCGGGGTCTCGTCCATGTTGATCGGGCAGGCGATTGGCCGAAACTGACTCTGTAAGGACACACTCCCACCGCCAGCGCGGCGCTACGGTAATGCGGTGAAGATTTTGATCATCGGTGCATCACGGGGAACTGGCGCGCTCGTGGTCGACGAAGCGTTGCGGCGCGGTCACTCGGTAACGGCATTCTCCCGCACCCCTCAACTCCCGAGCGCGACCTCGCCTTCGCTGCGCAGCGTGCGCGGCGACTTTCACGATGCAGCTTCTTTACGCGCTGCCGTCGCGGGACAGGACGCGGTGATCATCACCGCGTCCCCCAGTTCACGACGCGCGTTCAAGGAGAACCCGAACTATTTGTCCGAAGGAACCCGGCTGGCGATCGAGGCAATGCACCAAAGCTCCGCGCGGCGGCTCTCCATCCTAAGCGCGATCGGCACGGGGGAGACCAAGCGCCTCTTGTCTCCGCCCGTGCGATGGCTGGTCGCGGGATGGCTTTTGAAAGCGTCTTACGATGACCATGAGCGCCAGGAAAGTGTCGTGCGAGCCAGCGGCCTCGACTGGGTCATCGTCCGCCCGGCGCGCCTCACGAACGGGCGCGCACGGAGACAATACCTCCGTAAAATCGAGATCGAGCCAATGCCAAGCGCCATCAGCCGTGCTGACGTAGCCGACTTTCTAGTAGAGAGCATTGAAACCGATACGTGGACCGGCAAAGCGGTTCAGATCGGAGGTTGACGACCGCCAGTCCGGCCGCAGTCATAGACGCTCGCCAGTTGAGACGCCCGCGATCGCCGCAGCGACCGCCATGCCATCCGTGCCATGCGCGGAGCACCGTACCCGGTGCCCGGGGGGAACCACTGTCGGCCGCTGGCAACCCGACCCCGACGCCGTTGCCGAAGGTGGCGGGGTTGCCGTCGAGCGGAGCTGCCACGCGATAAACTTGCCGGTGCCCCAGGCGTGGGTGGCGCCAAGCTCGGCGAACAACGCGTCGCAGAACGCGCCGGCGCGCGAGAGTCCGCGTCCGCTCGAGTCTGACTTCACATTGGCGTCGCAGGCCGCTCCGTTCGAACAGCTGGCGCTCACCCCTGTGTTGCACTCCCCCGCGTCTTCGCAGGGGGCCCCCGAATCGCAGCTCACGCACACGCCGACTCCACTACCGAGCGTGCCATCGGTAGCACCACTCGGCATCGACCCGTCCGGCCCGAGCCTGACGGGAGGCGGCGCTGGCATGCCGCGGGCCCCGCCACTTCCTCCCGACGCGACGGACGCTAGGCTGCCGCCGGTCCCTGACGACGGCGTGTCATCGAAGCTGGCGAACGACGTGCACGAAATCAGCCCGGAGAGGCTCCACGAGCTGGCCAGCGACACCCTGCGCCAGCGCACGGTACCCACGCAGACGGTGCTCGAGGTCGGCGGCCCGGCACTGGGCCGTGTTGCGTCCCATGCCGATGGGCGCGCTCCCGAGCGGCGGCTTGACATACGGCATGGACGTAACATGGCCGTCCTTCGGTCATCACCTTACCATCTGCCCGATCTGTGCCTGCCTGTTGCTCAGGGATGGAACGCGGGCCTCAGGGAACGTCGTAGCTCACGGTGAGCGAGACGGCATTGACGAGGGTTACGATGTGGTCCGCTCGACCATCTCGGTCAGTGCCGTCGGTGAAGCGGAGCCGCAGCTGAATGCGATCGCTTTCGTCGATGCGCAGCGTCGCCAGGTCGCCGAGCAGCGTGGTACCGGCATTCGGGGCGCGCTCCATGACGCCCAGCTGCGCCAGGTCGGCGTCCCGAAAAGCGGCCGTACCGATCCGCTCAAAGCGCGTTTGCTCGACCAGTAGCTCGCCGAGGTCTTCGAAGGGCGTCCCTGCGTCGGGCGTTGGTTCGATACGAAGCTCGGCTTCGGTCAAGACCATCGGCTCCGGAAGCACGCTCGAGTCGAATGTGAGGAACCCCCGGTATGCGCTGTTTGCTGCGAACCCGCTGTCACCGACGCAGACGGCGTTGGCACCTCTGGAGCAAGCCCCGTCCCCGTATCCGTCATCACTCCGAAAATTCCCGCTCAGATCAGCGTCTGACACGGCCGGGAGGGTTTGGGTGATTCTCCTGGCCGTGCAGAAGCTGATGTCGGAGGGCAGCACGGCGTTTCCGTCCACGTCGAGGGCGCCGTCCGAGATACGATAGGAGTAGCAGAGAGCCTTCACCTGAGCCGGGTCGTTGCCGCTGGCGACCGCCAACGGCTCCGCGAGCGTGATGTTCACGACGCTGTTGTCTGCGTTCCACGCGAACACCGCGCCGGCGAGGGGGAGATCGTCGGAGACGATCACGCGGGGCAGCGTGGAAGGATCCATGGCGCGACCAAAATCGATCAAGAGCACCACATCGGGCGAAACGCCGAGCGCACCATCCGCAGGAATGGAGCTCGAGATCGTAGCGGCGTCCGCCGCGGGCTCGGGAGTCGGCGCAATGGCATCCTCCGAAGCTACGCTGGTCGAGGTCGGGACTTCTTCGGGCGGGGCGTCCAACGGCGCGTCCTGAATGCCCTCACCTCGCGTGCTGGCCGGCAGCGTACTGGCCGGCAGCGCGCTCGACGGCTCATCGTCGCCCGCCGGCGCCGCCGTGGGCTCGTCGAACGGTGTCACGTCATCAGCGCCCGCGCCGGGCGAGTCCGATTCCGAGCCAGCCCCCATGACCTGCGCCGCAGGGGACTCGGGTGTCGAGTATGCACTCAGATCGTTCATGGGCATGCACGCGACAGCCAGAACGCTGGAGCAGCCAGCAAGAGTACCGAGACTTCGCAAGTACGAACCCCGTCGTGGGGTACGGGCTGGGCCGAGGCCTTGCGCGCGATTTGATTTGCCGGCGAGACTAGTCCACATAACGGGGTTCAGTGTGCGAAGTGACGCCGGCATCCAGCGCCGATCATCGAGCGCCGGGCGCCTCGAATGCAGGGCGCCTCGAACGCCAGCCTCGGACGAGCCGAACTTGTCGCACGAGTTGCCCGCGAGCGCTACTGTGCGAATGAGCTGCCAGTATCTGCGTGGGGCTCACGAGCGTTGGCTGGTCCTGTGTGCGTGGGCCAGATCGCCCCGATTTGAGGTCGTCATACACGAGCGGCCCGGCTTCAACGCGCGCCAATTCGCTGAAGGTCGGCGGCACACGACTTCCATGTGCCAGCATGTATACGACGCAGCGCCTGATTTGGATCACTTTCGTCGCGAGTAGGTGCGCCGAATCAAATGTGCGATGCCGCTCCGATCCAGCACGCCGACTTCACGCCACCGTGTCACTATGGGCTGCCGCTCTCATCGCGGCGGCGTCGCTGTTCTGACGGCGATGAGCTCGTTCCCGAGAAGGAGCTCGCTCCCCATCGCCGCCGGCCTCTTCTGTGACCGCGTGCGCTGGGCAGCGGCTAGCTGTCTTTGGCTAGCAGCGCAGGGGGGCCCAGCGCGACGCGAATCCCAACTCTCACATCCCTTGAAGGCAGCAGCGACCCGAGTCTATCGTCACCGCGTATGTCGTTGTCGTTGACGAATGTGGGCGAGCTGGAGCTCGAGGCGCGTCGCATCCGCGAGCACGCCGAGAAGCCGGAGAGCTACTACTGGCCCGGCCCCGGCGTGCGCGCTCCCGGCGACGATCCGCGGTTCGTGTTTCGCTCGGGCAACTACACGTTCGTCTTCTCCCTGACGGTGACCTCGAACGGGATGCTCAGGCACCTGTCGGTGTCGACGAGCAAGTCCGGCATGATTCCTCAGCCGGTCGTCGTGTGGACGGCAGCCCACCTGCTCGGGTTCACCGGAGCGACGTCGAAGGCCCCCACGGGAGCCGTCACCTCTCCGGCCGACGATTGGCTCGTGCACGAGAACGCCATGGGCCTCGTGGTTCAGCAGCCCTACCCGGGGCCGGTGCCGCTGCCGGCGAATCGAAAGGCGCTCCGTCAGTTGCCGCGCTCGGAGAGGTCGCGAAAGGCCGTGAAGAGGCGCGCCGCCGGTCAGTAGCCCGAGTCCCATTCACTGCTTCCGTGGCCACGCATGGGCGACGCGCCCGAGCTGTAGCCCGTGAACAGCGCGAGATGAGCGCATCGGTGGCCGCACCACCCTCGCGGCCCGCACGGTGGCGGGGCGCGAGCAGTTCGTGGTGCGCGCGTTGGCTGGGCGCGCGCTCGGATGCTGGCGTGCGTTGGGGTGTCGGGTCCCCCTGGCTTGGCCTCGAGTTGATGCGCGGCGCTCGGCGCGCTGCAACACTCCGCGTTCGTGATGTCGAAGGACGGTGCCCGGCGACGGCAAACAGGCGGGATGTCCTGGAGATTCGCTCGTCTTTTGGCCTCGGCGCCGAATTCCACCCGCGGTGCCAACGAACGTTCGGCGACGACACACCCAAAGCGTGAGCTCGGACGTTCCGAATCTGGCGACAGCGTCCAACAAGGCACCCCGGTGCGCGAAACCTGCCGTTCCGCGACGAACCGCTCGATTTCGATCGCCCTGATGACTCGCTACCTATCCCGAAGCGCGGCTCGTCGAACGAGAACACGTCAGCAACGTTATCCGAGTAGTGTGTACGGTGACCGGATCGCGTACATTTGGCGGGCGTGCCCGGCGCCTCCGTCCTGCGCTCGCTTGGACTGTCGAAGCCCATCACGACGGTTTCACATCAACCGTATCGATCAGGACGCACTTGCGGACACGGATGGCGCCACGCACCCCGGAGAATATTTCGCCCATGCTGGACTTTGGACCTGGACCCGTCGCGCGTTGCCGTTGGACGCAGCAGTCGTTGTGGCTGTGGCTGTGGCTGCCGTTGATCGTCTCGGGGCTCGCTTCTTGCACCTCGTTTGCCGGGTTGGATGACGCTCCGTTGTTTGAAGAGGCACCGGGGACGGGTGGAGCTGCGGGGACGAGCGGCGCCGGCGACGTGAAATCGCCACCGCCCGTGGGCCTCGGGATGGCCGCGTCGATGTCGAGCGATGACCCTGGCGACATGCCGGTGAGTCAGCCCGGCAGCAGCACCAACCCCGTCGATCAGGGCAACCCGACCCTACCCTCCGATGCGGGTCAACCCGGTCCGCCTCCTCGCCCGAGCTTGCCTCCAGACGCCGGCATCTCGGGCGGCGCCCTTCCGGGTCCGCCTGAGCCCGTGGAGGTGCCCGCCTGTGTGGGGCTAGGGCTCGAGCTCGACGGCGCAACGTTCGCCGCCGCTCGGCGCGTCGTCGAGAACGACTTCACGCTCGAGGCCTGGATCAAGACGAGGGAGACACGGCTGGGCGCGAACGCCTTCAACGGGCGGGCGCTCTTCGACTCGGATCTGGTCGGCATGGGTAATCAGAGCGATTTTGCGGTCTCCGTTCTGAACGGCGGGATCGCGTTTACTGTCGGCGGTCCGGATACCACGGTTCAAGGAATCAACCCCGTGACCAGCGATGAATGGACGCACGTGGCGGTGACGCGTCGGGCTTCCAACGGCCAGCTGCAGATCATCGTCAACGGCACGCTGGAGGGAATGGCAACAGCCGCCAATCGTGGTCCGCTCAACGCTCGGCCTGAGCTCGCGTTGGGTGGGTTTTCCACGACCGGTAAATTCATCGGAGCGATCGACGAGGTGAGAATCTGGAATGTCGTGCGCGGCGTCGCCGAAGTTTCAGCGGACATGCATACTGCCCTGAGCGGCTCGCAACAGGGGCTGGTGGGTTACTATCGCTTTGAAGATCAGGGCGAAGCGCAGACCGCGGACAGTTCACCGATGGCCAACACGGCGACGCTGACCGGAAACCCGAGGTACGTGTCTTCGAGCGCGCTGTGCGCGCCGAAGCAGTAGGCTAGGGCCAAACTCGGGTCCGCCGAGCTGCGCGCCCATGCGCCACGGCGGGCCTCGCGGCGGACCGCGTCAGAACGTCAGCGACCTCCCGATACTCGTCCCTCGAGACGCAGCGAGCTTCGAGCGGTGTTCGAAATCATGCATGATGTTCGGGTGAAGTCTGCCCCGCGAGTGAAGGGCCTTTCGCTGAGGAATGCCGTCGACGCGCTGGTCGCGCTGCACGGGCCGGAGGCATTGGAGCGCGCCCTTTTGCGGACGCCCGAAGAGATCGCCGTGTTGGTGAGACAGGGTCGCAACGCTGCCTTGTTGCGCGCCATCGATGAATCCACGCCGGGAGGGCGGGAGCTCATGCAAAGGCTAGGCCGGCACTCGAACCAGGCCGGTTCGACTAGGGAAGCCCCATGGTGACCTCTGTGAGGAAGCCAGACGTCGAGAGCCCGGCCGAGCTATAACCTCAGTCGTGGATCCACTCGAAGAACGAATCCGTGCGCGGCAACAGAGCGCGACCGCTCTCGCCCAGGCACGGCTCGCGAAGCTGCCTCGAGCGGTCGCTCTGCTTCGTGGTCTCGGCGGGGACCGGGTCTGGCTCTTCGGTTCGCTGGCGGAAGGAGCCGCGCATGAGGGCAGCGACGTCGACCTGATGGTGAGCGGGCTCCCTTCCGCCGTGCGCACCAACGCTTGGCTCGAGCTCGAAGAGCTCTTCGGGGGTTCCGTCGATCTGGTGCCCGAGGAAGCAGCGAGTCGCCCCTTTCGTGACGCCGTCCAGCTCCGCGGACGCGAGATCACGTCCCTCGGAGGCGAGCATGACGCCGGCTGAGGTCGCCACCGCCCTTCGCTGGCGGCTCGCCTCGGACATCGAAACGGAGCTGGCAAGCCACGCCAAGGTGGCCGATCGCGTCGCGGAGTTGAGGTCACGGCTCGGGTCGGAGCCGGGTGACTGGGTCGTCGCGTCTGCGATGGCCTTCGAGATCGAGCGTTGGTACACGGCGGTCGAGTCTTTGTTCGTGCGAATCCTGCGAACCCTGGAAGGTGATGTTCCCGCGGGCCCCGCACACCACCGCGAGCTCGTGCGGGTGGCCTCTCTCGCCGTGGAGCCCTTGCGCCCAGCGCTGCTTCCAGCGGCTGCCGAGAGCGACTTTCGCGATCTGCTCGGCTTTCGTCACATCGCGCGCCACGCCTATGACGTCGAGCCCGAGCCCGCACGCATGTTGGAGCACGCGGATCGCGTGGCGCGTCCACGCGGCGCTCTCGGTGTCGATGGCGGCGCTCGCCCACCGTTTGCGGTCCGCGAACATGGACTCGGGCTGAGCCAGGCCGACGAAGTCGTGCGGGATGAGCTTTCTGAGCTTCCTGTGCCTGTCGTTGTGGGCAAGCGTGGCGCCACCTGCTCGGGGCCGACTTGGCGTATGGCCAGATCTACATCCGAGATCGCTCCCGGTGCGCGAGCCCCGTGTGCAGTCGCAAGGATGTCACGCCCCATCATCTGCAATTCCGCTCGGGGTGCGGGGTGTCACCGCAATGGCAGCCTCGGGGGTCGTGCCGTTTTTCGAAATGGGACCAATGAACACGGCGGGGCCAGGGCGGCGCAAGCTACCTGCCTGGTGCTAGATCTGATTCGCGGCGCTGCCTCTACATTGCCCTCGATTGGATCGTATCGGGGCACTAGGATTGTGCAAGCCGCGTAACCTGGTTCGCCGGTTGGCTCAGGCGGAGCTCGCTCAGAATGTGGGCGGCGGCTTCCAGGTTGATGGCGCGGCTTCCGGAGAGGCGCTTGGCGATCAGCTCGACCTCGTCGCCGCAGGCTCCAGCCGCGGTGGCGACCGAGCGGGCGTGCAGCGACATGTGGCCGCGTTGGATGCCTTCGGTCGCGAGGGCGCGTAGAGCGGCGAGGTTCGAGGCGAGGCCGACGCTGGCGGCGAGCGCCGAGAGGTCGCAGCTGGAGGTGATGCGGGCCAGCTTGAGGGCGAGGCGTGCGGCCGGTTGGAGGCGGAGGGTTCCGCCCACGATGCCGAGCGCGAGGGGCAGCTCGATTTCACCCGCGAGGTGGTTGCCGTCGCGTCGCCAGGTGGAGAGGGGACGGTAGGTGCCGCTCTGGCTCGCGTAGGCGTGGGCGCCCGCCTCGACGGCGCGAAAGTCGTTGCCGGTGGCGAGCACGACGGAGTCCACGCCGTTCATCACGCCCTTGTTGTGGGTGGCGGCTCGGTAGGGGTCGCGCTCGGCGAAGATGGAAGCATGCACGATGCGATCGATCACCTCTTCGCCCGTGTAACCATCAGAGCGCCCCGGACGGCGTGTGGCGAGGTCTTCGGCGCGGGCGCGGCAACGCACCCGGACGCGGCGGCCGTCACACAGGTTCGACAGGATGCGCAGGCCCAGGGTGCCCTCGGCGAGCGCGGCGATCATCGGGCCCACGGCCTCGGCGACGCCGTTGACGAGGTTGGCGCCCATGGCGTCGAGGCAGTCGATGTAGATGTGCACGACCAGGTAGCCCGCGCCGAGATCGCGCACCTCGAGGGACTCGGGGCCTCCGCCGCGAGCGACCAGGTTGGGCACGCTGGCGCGGCAGGCATCGAGCAGCTCTTCGGTGCGCTCCCGGATGCGCTCGGCGGCTCTCTGGGGATTGGCGACGTCATGCACCTGGACCTGTCCCGTCATCAGCCTGCCGAGGTGCTCGGCGTAGAAGCCGCCTTCGACTCGAACCATGCGCGCGGCGTTCGAGGCGGCCGCGATGACGCTCGGCTCCTCGACCACCATGGGCGCCAGGCGGTCGACGCCGTTGACGCGTACGTTCAGGCCGATGCCGAAGGGTAGCGAGTAGCAGCCAAGCGCGTTCTCGATCATCTTGTCCGCGGTCGTCGCGTCGAGCCCCCCGCCTAGCAGGCTGCGTTCAATCTCGTCGTCCGCCAGGTCGGGTCGATCGGAGAGAGTGCGGCGGCGCTCGCTCAAGGAGAGTTTGTGAAAACCGGCGATGCGCGATTCGTGTTGCATGGTACGGGGGCCTTTCAATGTTCTGCTGGTAGAATTTGGGCTCATTGCGCCGCGCGGAACGCGACTTGACTGCCGTCGCTCTGCCCGCTCTGGAGGTCGACGCCGAGGCTGTCGAACAGGGGCCCGCAGCTCGCCCCGGAGGAGTGGCACATGCTCACGCTAGCGAGGTCCGCGCCGGAGAAGATCGCGCCGATGTCGGCGACGACAGTGTCTGTGGCGGCGTTGAAGCCGGTCAGGGTCACGTTGGCTCGGTTGGCGCGAGCGCAGGCGACGCTGCCCGCGGCGGGGTCGCCCGTGCAGGCGGCGGAGCCGAGGTGCAACACGCCACCGCCGCCAGTGGCGCCGAGCTCGGCGCGCAGGAACCGGTAGCCGCCGAGCCAGCCCCACGCCATGTTGCCGGCCGCGAGCGGCGCGGCCTGCGTAGCGGGGTCGTTGTGATTGACGCTCTCGGGCACGCCGACGCGAAAGGCGAGGCCGGTGTACTCGCCGGGCGGGGCCATGCCTGTGACGGTGGTGTTGGTGGCGGCGTCGCCCGACAGGCACGCGCCGGTGGCGTCCTCGAAGTCGAGCAGCGCGGTGCCGAGGGCCTGCCACGGCGCGCGGACGTCGAGCAACACTGGCACTTCGGCGCCGTCGCTCGTCACGAGGCGCACGTCATGCACGAAGAAGCGGAAGTCCTGCGGCTCGACCGTAACGCCCGTGCTGCCCACGCCGTCGTACGAGCTGTCGCAGGCGAAGGGGGCGTCGCCCACCTGGGCCGCGAAGCTCAGAGTGACGGGCTGGTAGTGGGCCTGCGTGCACAGCTCGAAGCACTCGCGACCGCGCGCGAAGCAGCCCGCCGCGTTTGCCGCGTGACCGAGCTCATGGCACTCGTGAATCGGGCCGCTGCCGGGGTCGACCTCGTGACACAGGGAGGCGAGCTCGGTGCAGATGGCAGACCCGCAGGTGTCGATGCACGCGGCGCGTTGCTCGCCGCAAGCGGCCTGGTCTCCCGCGTGGCCGAGCTCGTGGCACTCGTGGGCGGCACCGCTACCCGTGTCGACCACATGGCAGGTGCTGCCCAGGCCGTCACAGGGCGACGCTGGAGTCGCCGCCGTGCAGGTGACCTCGACGTTGTCGCCTCGGCTGCAGTCGGCGTCGGTCACGGCGAGGCCGATGCTGACCGCGCCCGGCTCGCTGCAGGTAAAAAGCGTCACGCCGTCGCGGGTCGTGAGCTCGCCCGCCGAGGCCGTCCAGGTCGGTGGTGCCGTGACGTTGCCTTCGACGCTGGCGCTCAGGATCAGGCTTGCGCCGACCTCGAGCGTGGTGGCTGCCGTGACGATGTCCACGGCCGCACACGCCGGCGCGGGCACGAGCGTGCCGATCACACTGGCGTGGCCCAGGTCTCCGTCGCACTCGAGCGCGACGTTCACGTCTACCCGCACCCGCTGCGCGACCTCGAAGGCGCTCGCGCCGGTGCAGGTCTGGCCGTCCGAGGTGCGCGCGCTGAGGGCGATCGAATAGTCGCGGCCCGCGGGCAGGGCCAGCACAAAGGCGATCGGTTGGCCCGGATCGAGCACCAGGCTGTCAGCCTTCAGCACGTCGCCCGCGGAATTCGTGACCGAGTACTCGAGCGACGTGACGTCCTGATCGGCCGCGATGGCGAACGCCGCTTGGCCCGACACTGCTACGAACAAACCGGTGTCGTCTGCGCTGGAGCAAGCCCAGGCGCCGGCAAGCGCCAACAACAGGGAGGTGGCGCGCCACGAGGAGGGGAGCGTGAGCATGAATGAGGGTCCTTTTCGAGTACGAGGTTCTGGGCGGCGCTCAGCGCCAGGGGTCGGAGTGCGCCGGGTTGGCGAGGAAGTCCGGGTCCGTCAGGCTCTCCAGGAAGGCGAGCAGATCGGCGCGTTCGGCGTCGGTCATGCGGAAGCCGCGTACGAAGTTGCTCTTGAACGGGTTTCGGCTGCCGACGCCGGCATTAGGGCTGTCGCTGATGGTGCGACCCCCAGCAGCATAGTGGTCGAGTACCTCAGATAAGTTGCCGATGCTGCCGTCGTGCATATAGGGCGCCGTGACGGCGATGTTGCGCAAGGTCGGGGCTTTGAAGCGCCCCATGTCGGCAGGGTTCTCGCTGACGGCCTCGACGCCGGTGTTCGGCGCTGGGAAAGCGCCGCGGCCGTCGATGTTATAAAGGCCCGTGTTGTGATACAGGACCTGCGGAAAAGCCTCGTCGGCGAAGCGCACGTGGTCGGTGAACGCGAAACCCCCGTGGCAATGGTAGCACTCGAACGTCTCGGTGTTGAACAGGGCGTAGCCGCGCTTGGCCGAGTCTCCGATGGCGCTCTCATCACCCGTCATCAGCCAGCGATCGAAGGGAGCCTGGCCCGAGATCAGGCTGCGTTCGAAGCTCGCGATCGCGCGTTCGATGTTGATCAGCGTGACCTTTGCCTCCTCTTCGGGGAACGCAGCGTCGAACATCGGCGCATACTCGGGCAAGCCCAGGACGAGCCGCTCCAGCTCCGCTTGCGAGCGCAGGCCGAGCTCCACGGGGGCATCGCCAAACATGGGCAGTTGGGCCTGGCGCTCGAGTGAAGCGAGGTACGGGTGTCCCCAAGTGAGCGTCGCCGCGTAGGCGACGTTGGCCAGGCTCATCGAGCCCCGTGGGTGCGCCTGGCCCGTGGAGCCGATGGCCTGTGGCTTGCCGTCCGTGAAGGCTCGCGCTTGCTCGTGGCAGGTGCCACAGGAATAGGTCCCGTTCTCCGAGAGGCGCGTGTCGTAGAATAAATGTCGACCGAGCTCGACCTTGGCGACGCTCATGCGGTTGTCGTCAGGCAGCGCGGGCAGCGGGAAACCGGGTGGCAGGTTCCATGCGTAGGGCAGGCTCGCGGACGCGCTCGGAACAGGCGTGACGTTGCTTTCAGGGTCGGCGCTCGCGCTTTCGGTCCCGGGCGGCTCGGGTACCGATCCGGCGCAGGCGCCGAGCAAGAGCGCGCTCGCCATCACGAAGCTCGGGAGCGAGCTTCGGACGAATGTCTCTGACGACGAGCTCAAGGGACCGCCGGGGGGGCAGGCTCGACTCGATAGATCGCTTGCTGATCCGTGGCGGAGCCGTCGTCGAGGCTCAGACCGAGGCGATCGAAGAGCGGCGCACAGGCGTCACCGCTCGAGTGGCACGTGGTGACCTCGCTCAGATCGGTGCCGTTGAACAGATCGCCGACGTCGACGACCACCACGCTCGCATCGGGATCGAAGTCGGCGAGGCGGACGCGGTTGCGGTTCGGTTTGTTGCAGGCTACGCCGCTCCCGCTCGGGCTGCCGCTGCACGCGGTGCTGCCGACGTGGACCAGCGCGGAACCGGCTGTGCCTGCGTCAGCGCTGGCGCTGACCGCCGCGACCTCTGCCATCAGAAAGCGGTATCCGGAGAGCCACCCCCACGACATGCTTCCCGCCTGGAGCGGCGCTGGCAAACGCGCCGGGTCGGCATGATTGTAGACCTCGGGCACTCCGTTCGTGAACGCGAAGCCACGATACTCGCCGCTCGGCACCCGCCCGGTGACCTCGAGGTTGAGCTCGCGCGTGCCCGCGAGGCAGGCGCCGCTCGCGTCCTCGAAATCGAGCAGCGCCACGCTCTCGAGCTGCCAGGGAGCGCGCGCGTCGAGCGTGATGGGCTGCTCTCGACCCGCGGCCGTGAGCAGGGCCAAGTCTTGGACGAAGAGGCGCAGGTCAACTGGCGTGAAGGTCACGCCGGAGCTCGCGACGTACCTGCTCCCACACGCGAACTGCTCGCTCCCAACCGTCGCGCGAAAGCGCAGGCGTACGCGCCGCGTCGTGATCTCGGACGGCTCGCTGCCAGGCGGCTCGCTGCGAGGATCGCCTGCCGTACCATTGTCGCCGGCATCGCCCGTGTCCGGATTCGGCGACTCAGTGAGCACCGCACCCGTGTCCTCAAATGGCGCATCCGGCGCGGAGCAGGCGAAAATGCCTGCGGAAGTATACAGGGCGTAGCGAAAGGGCGGCGCGATTAACCGGTACTTATGCATTCAGACGAGAGGACAGTGGCCCCACCGCCGTGACAGGTCGCAGGCAATTGCGTGGGAGACACGCCGACGATTTTCAGCAACCTCGCCGTGGTCCCGCGCCACTCACGATCAAAAGGCAGAAGGAGATGGCTAAATGATCGCAAAACGCGGATTTCGGTTTGGATGGAGCGCGACGAGTTTGTTCCTGATCGCTGCGTGTTCGGCGGGAGAGGCGGACGGGGATGGTACGGCGAGCGACGCTACGAGGAATGAGAACGCCACGAACGGCGGTGTGGCTGCGCCTCGTCCTCCCGCGTCGTCCACGAACGGTGGCGCCTCCGGTCCCCTCGGCACTGGCAACGCGGGAACGGATCTCGAAACTGATCCTGCGCCCGTGAGCATCGATCCGGGGCCCGGGAGCTCGCCGCCCGCGAGCGTTCCGGTGAACGCTCCCGCCGCGGTCGGAGGCGATACCGATCCGGTCCCAGCCGTCAGCCAGAGCGGCGCCTTGATACGCGGCGCGGACCCCAGCCTCGCGTCGGCGACGAGCCCAGGGCCGTTCGACGTAGAGACGACCTCCGACGGCCTGCGCGACGGACCCGGCTACGGCACCCAGACGTTGCACGTGCCCGTGGACGCGGAGCCGCCCTTCGCTAGCGTCGTCATCGTTCCCGGCTTCGTCTCGCCCGAGTCGTCGATCCGCGCCTGGGGGCCCTTCCTGGCATCGCACGGCATCGTGACCCTGACCATCGGCACCAACAACGGCGGGGATTCCCCCGACGTGCGAGCTCGCGCCTTGCTCGACGGCATCGAGACGTTGAAGGCCGAAAACACTCGCGCGGGCGGCCCTGTCGAGGGCGAGATGGACCTCGAACGCTTCGGCGTCATGGGCTGGTCGATGGGCGGCGGAGGCACGTTGATTGCGGCCAACGAGAGCCCGGTGTTGCGCGCCGCGGTCAGCCTGGCAGCGTGGAGTCCCGGCGTTACCTTCCCGGAGAATTCAGTGCCCACGCTGATGCTCGCGGGCAGCGCCGATCCGCTCGCGGGTGGTCAATCTCAAGGTTTCTTCGAGAGCATGTCCGAGACGACGCCCAAGATGTTGTTCGAGGTGGCTGGCGGCGCGCACGACATAGGCAACGATCCGCGCTCTGCGAGCGGCGAGATCGGGCGGTACGGGCTTTCCTGGCTCAAGGTCTTCCTCGAAGGAGACGAGCGCTATCGGCAGTTTCTGCTGGAAGAACCCGCGAGTCAGTCGGACTTTCGCGACAACCTCTGACCCTCGCCCCGATGAGCATCCCGACCCTCATGCGGCCTGAGCGTTTCGCTCAGGCCGAGGGCCGCGGGAGCGTGCTCACGCGCTGCTGACGGCGCGCTCGGGCTCGATACTCAGGCTCGGCATCTCGGCGTCCTCGACGCCGATCTCCCCCGAAGCGTCTTCGTTGAAACGCGGGTAGCGTTCCAGGTGCTCCGCCTCGAACCGAGCGCCCTTGAAGGCGGCGCGCAGCGCGGAGAGCACATGAAAGTATCCCGATACGCGAAAGGCGACGCCCAGCGCGAAGCGCTCACCGGCGGGCAGGCCGTCGAAGTTTCGCTCGCGCAGACGCGCAGCCAGCGCGACCTTGGCAGCCGGGTCGTGCGGATGGGTGAACGCCTCGATCAACCGCAGCTTTTGCGCCTCGAAGCGCAGGGCGTCATGTCGGAACAGCGCAAGCCCGTACAGCCCGGTCTCGGGTGTGAGGTCTGGGATGTGCTCGGCCGCGCTCGCCGGATCTTCGAAAGCACGCTGGTACGCCTCTGGACCGCAGCCGATGATGTGATGCGCCAGCAGCCACAAGTGGAAGTACGTTGGCACGTTCAAGAGCGGCGCGTGCCCGCGGTGTAGAAACAGCGGTTCGAAGCGCGCCACGAGGAACAACGCGTAGCGGCCGAGGACGCGTTCGAGCGCGCGTTGCTCCGCACGCTCGAAGCGCTGGGAGAGCAGGCGCACGGCCTCGGGCAGCGTATCGAAGCTCGCGCGCGCGTGACCCGAGAACAGGGGCCAGAGCTCGCTCCAGAAACGGGTCAAATGCCTCGGCTCGAGCCCCGCAGCGTCCTCGAGCACGAGCGCGTCTGGCGTTGTCGTGCCGGCGGCCGCGCGCTCGAGCAGTGGCCCGAGGCGAGAGCGACGCCGCCAGCAGATCGCTTCGAAGTGCCAGAGCTCGGGCTCGGCGGAAGCGTCGGCCCAGAACTCACGATCGAGCGCCTCTGCCGGCCGATGTGGCCCCACGTAGCGCCGCTTCCACCAGGCGCCCGTCGCCCTGTGGCAGCTCATGCTGACGGGTTCGAGCATGTGCGTCGTGACGCGCACGAGCCGGGGTGGCTCGGCGTGCAGAGCGAGCACGTCGCCCACGAGGAAACTCTGCTCATTGCCGCGCAGAATCGACTGACAGAAGAAGCTGAGCGGCGCGCGCGAGGCGTAGGGATACGGGCTCCATATGCCCAGCACGCCGTTCATCAGGCTCGTGGCGTTGAGCCCAAACGTGTCATAGATCAACGCCTGATCACCGCGTGGGTGGTGCGGCGCGATGAAGCGAGGCGCCGAGCGCGAATGAGAAACGGAATAGCGAAACTCGAGCTCGTGCCAGCTCTTCTCGTCCCAGCTCACCTCGAATACGGGCACCATCTTCACCGCGGGCGCGTTGTTAGGTGGGAACACACCGTACGGGTGCAGCCAGCGGAACGGATGCAACAGGCGCAGGAGCTCGAGGCAGGGCTGGACGACGCGCGGCAATTGATACCAGTACGCCCAGGTGTGCCAGCTCTGGCCGAGCCAGCTGTTGAACGGCAGCGCCGCGATCGCGCCGAGGGTGTGCAAGGCGACAAACGCCGTCGCCGCAGCGAGCATCGGGTCGCCGAACGCCGCGGACAACGAGAAAGCGAGGGGCGTGACGCTGTCGAGCAGCGGCAGGCACAGCACCAACGTCATCAAGCTGAAGTAGCCAAACGTGCCCATGGCCTGGATGCCGAGCATCAAGAGCGCGGTGAGCGCGGCGCAGACGAGGCTGGGAACGCCGGGCCAGAGCGCCAGAAAGGACGCTGGCACCTCCACGATGAACATGAACCACACCGCGCCCTGGAGCAGTGGCAGCGGCAACTTCTGTGCATACCACGCAAGCTTCGAAGGCAGCGGTTGGTTGATCAGAAACCCGCGCAGGTAGGCGAGGTCCTGCTTGCGGCTGCCAACGAATTTCTGCTTGCCGAAGCCGAACAGCACGCGGAATAGGAGCAGTCGGTAGGCCCAGGCGATGGCCGGCGCGGGCAGCGCCGTGGCGGCAAGCTCGGGCAACGCCCGCGTCGCCGGCAAGAACAGGCCGAGCAACGTGCACTCGAACAGCACGCAGTCCCAGGGAAAAATCAGCGCCATCGCCAGATCGAGCGACAGCTGGCAGACGTAACAGACGAGCAAAAGGGCGGGCGAGAGCGGGCCCCCGATCAGCACCGCGACCCCCGCCGCGGCGCCCACCAGCGTCAGCCCGCGCAGCATGCGGTCGCTCGAGTCGAGCCAGAGCAACGTCGGAAAATAGAGGTAGCGGCGTGCTCCGGGAAAATCGCGCGAAATGCGCGCGAGCACGCGCCGCACGGGCAGCGCGCCGTGCTCACCGGCGTAGGGCAGCACCTGGCTGGACAGCGAGAGAAAGGAGATCGCGTATGCGAGGCCCAGTCCTCGCGAGAACAGGCCCCAGACCGTCAACGGATCGAGGAGCGCGAAGTCCCCCATGGCTCAGCCCTGCTCCCGTTGACCGGTCGTGCGCGGCGGCAACCGGGTTCGACCGAAGCGCTCCGTCAAATGGATGGCGGAGCGCCTCATCGAAACCTCGTGCGTACCGCCGTTCAAATCACCGACCGAGGCAGGCGTTGGCGCCGTGCGTGAACGCACCGATGAACGCCCCGTCGGTCAGCGCACCCGCGGGGTACGCGAGCGCAAACCAGTAGCACATCTCCTCATTAGTGCCCTTGCCAAACACCGAGGGCGCATTGTAGGTGCAATCCGTCCTGATCGAGTCCCCGGGCTGCAGCGTGATGTCCTGCTGATAGCCGCGTTGATTCTGGAAGCTGAACGGCTCGTCATGCACCACCTCGGAAGCGCCGGCAGCTCGGTCCACGGTCACCTTCATATGCGTGCCTTTGAGGTGCATATGCGGCGTGGCGGCCACGATGTGGATCGGCTCGCTCGAGCGTGGCGTGCAGGTGCCGCCGGACTGGGTACCCTGGATCGCGTCCGTGCCCAGCCAGGAGATGATGGCCTCGTTCTCGGGCGGTGTCTCGGTAACGCAGATCTCGAGGCCTGATGCGTCGACCGCAGCCGCGTCACTCGAGTTGTAGTGGACCTCGAGCAAGAAGTTCGAGTCGCCTTCCATGCGCATGCCGAGGTCGGGCGAGAAGTAGAGATCCGAGCCGCCTGGGGCCCAACCGTGCATCATCGCGCCGCCGGGGTGTGCACCCAGGATCTCCGTAGCCGTGCCATCCGTAGCGCTCGGCTCCTCGAACAAGATCCAGTGATGCAGCACCTGCGCGTTGTCGATGATGGTACGGAAGGCGCGCACGAAACGCGTGCCTTCCCACGGCGGCTTGAAGCCGAAGCCCATGTACTTGTCGACGACCGTACCCACCTTGAACGGCGCGGTCTTGTCACCGGGCTGGAAGGTCGTGAACTTGTAGCACTCGACCCCATCCTCGTCCCAACCTTCGTACGCGGCAAGCTCGGTGCCTGGCTTTACGGGTCTGGGCAGCAGCTCCGCAGTGCCCCCGAGGCTCGCGCCGTCCCCGATCGAGCAACCACCCTGGGCCACTCCAGGCGCGCCGCCGTCCAGCCAAGTCGTCAGAGTGGCGAGCTCCGTCGAGTCCAGCGCCTCGACGGTTCCGGGCGGCGGCATGCGCGCGGCGCCTGCGGCATTGATGCGGCGAGAGGCGGCCTGACGCACCTGTTGCATATTGCTGATCGGCGCCATCGCGCTGAAGGCCTCCGCGCTCGTCAGCGACATCGGGGCGTTGAACGCAGGCGTCGCGCCGTGGCACGTCGTGCAGTGCTCGCTCACGATCGTAGCCACGTCGCACGGGACGTTGCTGGACGCCGTGCTGACTCCGCCGGGGTTCGGGTTGCCCTCGTTGATCGGCGGTGCGTTGTTGACGGCTGAGCCACTGCCGGGTGTGCTGCTCGGTGCCAGCGGGCTACCGGGGCTCTGGGCGCCACCGGACGGCGTGATATCCGTGTCGCGGTCACCGCTCCCAGCTTTGTCCGGGGCACTGCAGGCCATGAATAACCAGATGCTGCACGCCGTGCAGCCTATCGCTCGATGCGAAACCATGAAGTTCTCCTGTCGTCTTCGTGTTACGCGCGACCCGCCTCGCCGCAGGGGAAGCAGGAGAGGTCAATCGCGGTTCTGTCAGTCAGTGGCCACGACACGCGAAAAGGCTGCAGGCATTCGACGCACGCCACACCGGGCCGCACGCCGCGGCGCATCCAACGACGGTGGGGTCGGCGGCAAAAAGGTCGCAGTAAAAATCGCGAAATTAAGCTTGCCAGCATGGAACGACATTGCGGGCGCGCTGCAATTTTGGCCGCAGACCGTCACAAATGGGGGCAATGCTCGAGCTGGTGGGGGCGCAACGAGCCGCGGTCGCCCAGGAGCTGGCGCTTTTATCTCGCGCTTGCTGGCGCAGGTGGGCGTCAGCGCTGCGAGTGTGCGCGATGAGCCGCAGGGCGGGCCGCCTTGGCGGTGGAGTGCCGCGGGGCACTCCACGAGTCCGCTATTCGAGCCAGAGGTAATCGATGTCGATCGTCAAAGGAGCCGGCGCATCCGATGCACCGGCGTCACCCGCGTCACCGGCGTCTAGGACGGGCCCCGGTGCCCCAGCGTCACTCACTACCACCGGGCGCGTCGCGGGCGAGAGTTGCACCCCGAAGCGCCAGACGTCGCTCATATACGCAGTACCGGCGACTTCGAGGACGAACTCGTGCCAGAGGTTGTCGGCGAGCACCGCAGGCAAAGCATAGCCGTAGTTGCTCGAATAACCCGTTGCGGCACCGCCCTGAACGAAGGGTTGGAAGAACGCCAGCGAGCCCGGCACACCCGTCGGCGCAGAGAGCCGAATCCACATGTGAACTCGAGTTGCGCCCGCCAGCATCTTGTTGGTGGCCGTGTTCGGGTCTCCAAATGCGTGAAACACAGACACGGGCAAACTGGCTCCGAACGTATCGTAGGGAACAAACGTCGCCGTGTATCGGAGCGCGCCGGGGGTTGCGTTGGCCGGGTCACGATCCTCATTGACGATCGAAACGGTCCCGCCGCCCGCATCCGTGGCCCATCCGTACGTTCCGGGTGTCCCAAAGTCGAAGGGAAAGAGGACGACGTCGTCGAAGGGGATGACCGCCACAGCACCGGCGCCACCCGCCACGCCGCCGGACCCGGCCTGGCCCGCCATGGACGCGCCGGCCATGCCCGAACCGGCAGCCCCGCCCGCTTCGGCGGCACCCCCGGCCCCCGCTGCCCCGCTGGAGCCAACGACCGGGGGAATAGGGCCCGAATCGTCCGAGCAAGCGGCGGCCAGGGTCAGGGCTGCGCAGCATGCGAACGAGGAGAGGGAAACGGTGCGACGAGGATGCGGTACAAAAGCCATGGCGACCACGCTACTACTTGACTGCGTCAGAATCGAGCGTTCGTTTCCTTCCGGAGCATCGCAAACGATCCGGATTGCCTCGTATTACAACGTTGATGGCTGCTATTGCTCAGCCTGAGGAGCGCTCCAGCCTGCCCCGGTGCACGCTGCTCGGCAGTTGATAGGCCCGGCCCCCCAGAGCCCAGCCGTACAGGCGAGTGGTATGGGTGGGAGGTCGGATGTTCCGCGTCCCCGCCTTCCGAGCCCGACACGGCGGCGTGACTGCCCAGAGCTCAGAGCGGCTGGCGAGAAGTGGAGGCGAGTACCTCGATTCTATCGAATCGAGGGCAATGTAAAGGCAGTGCCGCGAATCAGATCTAGCGCCAGGCAGGTAACTTACGCCGCCCTCGCCCGTCAGGGGCGGCGGAAGTTACCCATCGCTTCGACGGATTCGCGGCACTAGCGCGCGCCCGGGAGCGGCTCGGTGCCGTGCTCCGCCTGGGGCTCGCCGTATTCGAAGACGAACTCGACGCGTCGGTTTTGCGCGCGGCCCGCTTCGGTCTCGTTGCTGGCGACGGGTCGCGTGTCGGCGTAACCGGCGACGTGCAACACGGCAGGGTCGACGCCCGCGGCGAGCATGTAGCGCAGCACGGCCGCCGATCGGGCTCCCGAGAGCTCCCAGTTGGAGGGGAACAGGGGGCTCTGGATGGGCCGATCATCGCTGTGGCCTTCCACGGCCAGCTCGCCTTGCAGCTCCGCGCAGAGCTCGCGGACAGCGTCGAGCACCGGGGACCCGCCGGGCAACAGGGTGGCCTCCGCCGAGTCGAACAAGATCTGATCGCGGGTACGCAAGATCACACCACGCGGGCTCGTCGATACATCGACCTGGCTCTCGAGGCCGCGGGCAGCCAACAGTCGTCGCACGCGCTCCACGGCGTCGCGCTCTCGCTCGGGACGCGCTCTGTCCGGGCGCAGCACTGGCGCGGACGGGTCCGCTCCCGCAGCGCCCTTTTGTTCGAGCGAGCGCTCGCTCTCACGCTGGCCTCCGAGCGCCTGGCGTACCGAGCCGAGCGCCGAGTGGAAGGTGGTCTTGTCCGTCTTGGCAAACGACAGTAGCAAGACGAAGAAACACAGCATCAGCACCACCATGTCAGCGAAGCTGGTCATCCAGGCGGGCGCGCCCTCGTCGGGGCTCGGGTCGAGATCGTGATCCATGTTCTCGGTGGCGCGCTCAGGCGGCCCGTTCGTTCGGGCGGTCTTTGGGCGCGAGGCGCGCCTGTAGCTTGTCCTTGATGACGGTGGCGTTGTGGCCCTTGACGATCGAGTCCACGCCCTCGATCACGACGGTCATGTTGGCGCTCTCTTCCGCGGATCGGCGCTCGAGCTTGGCCGCGATCGGGTTGCAGACCAAGAATGCCAGCACGGCGCCATACAGGGTCGTGAGCAGCGCCACGGCCATGGCGGGCCCGATCTTCGACGGGTCGTCGAGCGTTTGCAGCATCTGCACGAGGCCGATCAGGGTGCCGATCATGCCCATGGCCGGCGCAGTGCTGCCCATGAACTTGAACATCTTCTGACCGCGCAGGTGGCGCTGTTTCATCGCCATCAGCTCGGCGCCCAACGTTTCGGCGATCTCTTCCCGCGCCAGGCCGCTCACCGCCAGTCGCACCCCTTTGGCCAGGAACGCATCGTCTACCTCCGCGTCGGCGAGCGACAAGACGCCCGACTTGCGCGCGCGCGACGACAGCTCCAAGATGGTCTTGATCGTCGCCACGGAGTCACTGGCACGGCTCCACAGGGTGTTTTTGGCGACCTTCAACGCGCCGATCACGTTGCTCATGCTCTCGATCATGAAGGTCGCAGCGATTGTGCCGCCGAACACGATGAGCAAGCTCGGCAGGTCGAAGAAGGCGCCGAGGGATCCCGTCTGCGCCGTGGCGGTGAGCAACAGGCCAAACCCGAGCACCATGCCGATGAGAGTCGCTACATCCATGTCATTCCTCGCTCGGGGCGGTTGTCGTCGATGGCGCCCATGGCTAGCCCCGCGGCTCGCTCTTTTGCCCGATGCGCAGCGCGGACATCAGCAGCTCCGCGCGGCTGACCTCGTCGGCAAAGGAGCTCGACATGAAGCGCGCCACCTCGAGTGACTCACGCGCGGGCTGTGTGCGGAGCTCAGGGAAGGGCGCCTCGGGGGGTGGGACGGCGTTCTCCGCCAGCATGAGCTCGGCGAGCGGCTCGATCTCGACGGCAGTTGGGCTCCTGGTGTTTACCGGGCTTGTCCCGAGCGCGGCGTAGCCATCGGCCAGCGCTCGGCTCGACAGGCTCGTCACGCTCTTCACGTACGCCGTCTCGTTGCCGGTAAAATAGCCGCGCGTCTTCAGCGCCTGAACGAAAGCCTGGGGGTCGCCCTGCTCGGCGGCTCGAACCGCCTCGGGGTAGCGCCGCGCGAGCAAGCTCACGTAGTCCTTCGCGCCTTCCGCGGCGGATCCATACGCGCGAAAACGATCCTGAACCTTGACCTCGTTTTCGCCCCAACCTTCGCGCGTTTGATAGACCGCGGAGAGCCCGCTCGGCCCGCTGCCTTTGATGCCGCCAAAGTTATAGTTGAGCATCGCGGCGCCACGCCCAGTCTCGTGCGCCCATTGGCCCACGAGGATCGAGAGCGTCTCGTCGCTCGGTGCTTTGCCGAGCGTACTTTGCCAAGCCTCGCGAAGAGCGGCCGCGGCTTCGTCTCCGGAGAGCCTCGTCCGGGTCGCGCGCACGAGCGTCGCGGCCGGAGCGCGCGCGGGTCCTGGGGTTCGCTCGAGCCGCGCGAGCGCGCCGGCGAACTCGCGCGCCTCGGACGCTGAAGGGCTGTGGAGAGGCTCCGCCGCGCGCGTCCCGCGATCGAAATCCGGGCGAACGGCGAGCGAGCTATCGATGCTGAGCGGCAAGGGTGCACACTCAAAGCAAGACCTGGGCCGCCCACCACGGGCCCTGTTGTCTGCTCCAGGGCGGATGCGCGCGCGCGTGCCGGATTATGCGGGCGGTTCGGAGCGCGGCGCCGCTTCGGCCTCGGCTTCCTGCTGGTCCGCGCGACACGTCGTGAGGTCCTCGAGCAGACCGAGCAGCTCCCCCTCGAGCCCCATGTTGCCGATGGTGGTGAGCGCGCGATCGAGCAGCTCGGGGGTGATGGGCGTCGTCACGCCCACCCGACGCATGCAACGCGCCGCGAGCACCGGGATATCCAGGATCAGCTTTTGGATTTGGTTGGTGCTCACGTAGGCGTTATTGAGCGCGCTGAGCAGCGATCGAACGGCGTCCAGGCACGAGAGATCGGCGGGTGTCACCTCCCAAGCTGGCGCCCGTCGCACGGGACCCGTGCCCACGCGTGCGGGGGACCGCTGACGCGTCGCGAGCGGCTTCGGTTTTCCGCTGCTCGCCTGCCAATCGTTTGACGCAGGCTTGTCAACGGCGCGACTCGCCGTCGGCTTCTTCGGAACGCTCACAGGCGCTCCCGGTACGCTCGGGCGCCATACATCGGGGCCAGGGCAGCGCTGGGGCCTGGTCGTCGCCTGCCGACTTTTGAGCCGGTCGCGCGGCGTGTCGAGGCGGAACTGAGGACGGAGATAAAAGCTCGCACGGGTACACTGATTGAAACGGCTGCAGAACGAATCACTAGAGCGGTCATCGTGGTAGAAGCCCGGGCCGTGGCCAGAATCGCCGTGATCGGTGCCGGAATGATGGGTAGCGCGTTGTGCGTGCCGCTCGCTGATCGCGGTCATGACGTGCGGCTGGTCGGGACGCCCCTGGACGGCGACGTCGTTCGCTCGCTTCGGATGACACGCCGACACCCGCGCCTGGGCATCGACCTGCCGGCTGGCGTTCGGGTCTTTGACGCCAGCGAGCTCACGCGAGCGGCGGATGATGCGGACGCCTTCGTGCTGGGGGTGAGCTCCGCCGGCGTGGGCTGGGCGGCTCGCGCGTTGTCGCCCACCTTGGCGCAGCACGACAGGCCCGTCTTGATGCTGAGCAAGGGGCTCGAGCTAGGGAGCGACGGCTTGCGCGTCTTGACCGACGTGTTTGCCGAAGCGGTCGCCCCCGTCGGTGGTGCGTGTTCGCCCGTCGCAGTGTGCGGGCCGTGCATCGCCGGCGAGCTGGGCCGCCGCGTCCCCACGCTGGTCGTGCTCACGGGTCGAGACAGGGCGCTGGCGCAGACGTTCGCGGACTGGTTACAGACGGGCTACTATCTACCGCGCGTGCAAGCGGACGTGGTCGGTGTGCAGCTCTGTGCTGCTCTCAAGAACGCGTACGCGATGGGTATCGCGCTGGGCGCCGGGCTGCACGAGCGTGCGGGGGGTGGGCCCGGTAGCGTCGCCATGCACAACTACGAGGCGCCGGTCTTCGCGCAGGCCATGCTGGAGATGCGGCTGCTCGTGGCGCGCTTGGGTGGAGACGTCGAGTCGGTGTGGGGCCTGGCAGGCAGTGGCGACTTGACCGTCACGTGCAATGGCGGCCGCACCGGGCGTTTTGGTGCGTTGCTCGGGCGCGGGCACACGGCGAGTGAAGCGCGGGAGCAGATGCAGGGCGCGACGCTCGAGTGCCTGGAGGTGCTCTCGGTGTTGGAGCGTTTCCTGGCGGGGCCCAGCGCGGGTTCGCTCGCGCGTAGCGACCTGCCCCTCTTGTCGCACCTGATCGAGCTCGGGCTGCACGAGGCGCCGCTCTCGATGCCCTTTCGGGAGTTCTTCCGCGCATGAGGCGGGCCCCTCGGCTCCGGCGTGGGCTAGCGCTGAGTTTGTGTTGCATCGGTCTCTCGGGCGCTTCGGCTTGCGATTCGCGCCGGCGGGTGCAACCGCTTGGCGATGCGCCGCAGAGCTCGCCGCTCGGGCGTCCACCGCCCCCCAAGCCCTTCGTCGTCGCGGATGCCGCAGCGCCGCCTGAAAAGCGCGCCCCGGCGCTGCCGAACGGCTCCGTGGACCGGCCAGCGCCGCAAGGCCCCGAAGCGGTCGATGCCACGGAGTCGTCGGGCAGCGTGATCCCACCCTTCGTGATCGATAGCCTGGTGGACGTCGCTGCCGCCGGTCCTGTCATGGCGACCGAGCGCGGCGTCGTGATGGTGAACCGCAACAACCAGCTCCAGTTGGCGCCCTCGAGCGGAGCGCTCGACCCGAGTAACGCGCCGCGTGTGACGCGGCTCGCCTCCCTGCCGGACAGCGCCGGTCCATTTCCACTCGCCCGCGGCCCCGCCGTGCGCAAGGGGCTTGCCTACTGGGTGTCTCGCGGGCGCCTGTTCGGGCAGAGCTTGAGCTCGGCGGGTAAAGGCGTGGCCCTCTCCCTGCGCGAAGACGCTCGGGTCGGCACGCGCGTCGCCGTGCCCGTCGGGCCTGCACGCGACGTTGGCGCGTTGCCGCAGGTGGCCGCGTACATCGCCCGCTCCAATGAACCGGACGGGCCGCTCACGGCCAAGCTCTGGATCGAGGGGCAAGCCGAGCCGCTGAGCTTGACCGACGAGCAGTCCTCGGCGCACAGCGTGGCTCTCGCGGCCACGCCGGTCGGCCTCACCGCGCTCTTTCTCGAGGCGCGCACGGCGATGTCATCGATCCACGTGCGGCAGGTCACCTTTTCCAAATCGCGCGCGCCGAGCCTGGGCGAAGATCGCGTGGCCTGGGTGGGCGGGCCCGGGCGTCCGTCCACGGAGCTGTTCGCCTTCGGCGAGGATGAAGCCAGCGTCAAAGGATCATTGACCCTGGAGCGCGACATGACGCACTTTGGCCTGGTCACGCTCGACATTCCGCTGGCGGCTGGTGCCCCCTTGCCCGTGGAGCCCGCCTGGTTGCAATACGCTAACGGGATCGAGCCCGCGCCCTTCGCGCTGGCCAGCATGTGCGGGCGTTCGGTCGTGGCGTTGGCCAGGCCGAGCTCTGCTGCGCCACACGCGCCGCAGGAGCTCGTGCTCGTGGATCTCGATCCGACGCGGCCGACGCAGGCCGCCGTGGTGGCGCGTTCTCGGGCATTTTTCGACATTTCCATGGTGGCCTTCGGCGCTGGCGCGTTGCTCGCCTACGTGGCCGATCAGCGCACGTGGGCGCGGAGCGTGCGCTGCGTGGGGCATTGAAAGGCCGGGTTGTCATTTGCAAAACACGCTACTAGTGTCCGCCCCCGACCTGCTCGAGCCGGGCGACGCTGATCGCCGGGCTTCTTCGCGCGGGCGTGAGGCACGACAGGCGACATGACCGACCAGCGGCGACGCACCTCCAAAGCAACGAAAAAGCCGAACTACAAGTACACGGCGGCCAACGCGGACAAGCACGAGCTGTATCAGCTGAGCGTGCAAGATCCGGAGATTGAGATCGCGTTCGTGAACCGCGTTTACAAGAAGACGTATGGCCGAGCACCGCTCAGCCTGCGCGAGGACTTCTGCGGCACGGCGTTCTTCTGCGCCGTGTGGGCCAAGAGCCACGCCGAGCGCACCGCCATCGGTATCGATCTCGATCAGCCCACCCTCGACTGGGGCATCGAGCACAACCTCGAGCCCCTGGGCGAGCCCGCTCGGCGCGTCCAGCTCTTGCGTCAGAACGTGCTCGACCCGGTCAAGCAGTCATCGGACGTGGCCGTCGGCCTCAACTTTAGTTACTGGGTCTTCATGACGCGCGCCGACATGCGCGCGTACTTCAAGGGCGTGTACAACTCGCTCAACGAGCAGGGCCTGTTCTTCCTCGACGCTTACGGCGGGCCGTACTCGATGGAGCCGATGACGGCCGACGAGATCGAGCGCACACCGATCAAGGGCGGCTTCACTTACGTGTGGGATCAAAGCGTCTTTAACGCCATCGATCACAGAGTGGTCAACCACATCCATTTCGAGTTCAAGGACGGCAGCAAGCTCGAGCGCGCCTTCACCTACGAGTGGCGCTTTTGGAGCCTGCCCGAGCTGCGGGAGCTGCTCGAAGAGGCAGGCTTTTCCAAGAGCCACGTGTACTGGGAGGACGAGGACGAGGACGGTGAAGGCACCGGCGTCTACCGTGCCCGCAAACGCGCCGCCAACGGGGGCGCCTGGGTCGCCTACGTCATCGCCGAGAAATGAGCGCGGAGGAGCGGCGCCGGCGCGCTGCGGCGGTCAGCCCTGCGGCGAGCAGCCCGAGGGTGGCGCCCGCTCCACCCTGCGCGCGGCCCAGCGCCACGTTGCAGAAGCCGCCGGAGCCCTCTGGGCGCGGCACGTCCGCGTTATATTCTCCGAGCGCAGCCTCGATATCGGCGCCGTAGTCCTGGAGCACGCCAGCCGGGCCCGCTGCGCTGAGCTGGAGCACGCGCAGGTTCGGGGGTTGGCTGTCGAGCGCGGTGGGCCAGTTGCCGACGTCGTTGGCGGTGCCGCGCACGATCCCGCCCTGAGGTAGCTCGATGCGCCAGCCCGCCTCGAATTGCTCGATGTCGTCGTTGCACTCGATGACGCGCTCGGCGCTGTGGACGTTGTCGACGTCGTCCAGGTCAGCGTTCTCTGCGAACACCGGGTCGACCGTCATGTCACTGGCGGAGAGCGTGGAGTAGAGGCGGGTCAAGTAAGGCTGTGCGTCGATCAGCTGCTGCACGCGGCGCACGGGCTCGACCACGTCCGCTTCCAGCGCAGCGAACAGGGCGCTCGGAGAGAACTGGATCTGCCGCGAGTAGCAGCTCGGGCAGCTCTTGAAATCGGCGAACCTGACGCTTGCGGGCAGGGTCACCGAGCGCTCCATCGCCTCCCAGAAGCCATCCCAGCCCTGATACTGCGAATAGGTACTCTCGAAGAGCGCGCCAAAGCTGGAGTAGACCGTGCCCTTTAGGCTCTGGAAGCTCTGCTCATCGGCGGTGGTCCAGATGACGTTGGCGAGCGTGCTCGACGCGCCCGCGAACTCCGTGACGAAGCCCTGCCCGCCGGCGTCGTTCGCGGCAGCGGTGACCACCGCTTCGTAGTTGCTGGCCGCGTTGAACCAGTTGATGCGAGCTTCGTTCAGCTCCAGGCCCAGGTAGTTGAACGGCACGGCGCGAGCGGGCGCCGAGACCCAGGTCATGACGCCCATGTCATCATTGGCGGCCACCGCCGTGAGCTTGATCGGGATCATGGGCAGCTCCGCTGCATAGCGCAGCACGATCGGCCGTATCGAGCCGACGTCCGCGCCTTTGGTGAGCCTCAGCGCGAGCAGGTACATGCCCTGGTCTTGCAGATAGGGGGCGAGCAGCCCCTTGGAGCTCTCCGGCACGTCGTAGCCGTTGTCCGTCAGCCAACGCACGGCCGCGTCTGCAGGTTCCGGCAGCTCGGGGTCGAGCGCGAGCGTGACCCACTCGAAGGCGCCCACGCTGCCCGAGGCCGCCACGCTCACGCCTGATTCCTCGCCGAAGCTCGGGGCCGGAACCGTGTTCGCGCTGTCCCGGGACGCCGACGACGGACTGGAGAAATTGTTGCCCCCGCCCCCACATCTCCCTTCGACTCGCGTCGTGAGATTGTACTGCGGGTTCGTGGCCTGTTGCAGGCGCTGAAACGCGATGTCGCTCGCCAGCGTCAGGTCGCCCTCGGCGGGCACCGTAGAGATCGGCAAGAGCCAGGAGAAATTCTCGGCGGGGCCCTCGTACATGATCTGGATCACCGCGGTCACGCTGCCGTCGCCGTTATTGGCGAAGATGATGCGTTCTGCGGCCTGGTTGACGGGTTGCACCTGCGAGCAGAAAAACCCGCCGCAGGCCTGAGCCGGTGTCGCGTGAAAGCCAGCGGCGGCGCAGGCGAGAGCAAGAATAGAGCCGAAGCTCGAAGTGAAACGAAAGCGCATGAAGAAGCTCCTTTATCCCCGGGGGGAGCCGGGTCCCTGAGTGGATCAAAGGAAAGCTGGCACGAGCCGGCCGCCCGTGCCCGTTCGTCCAGCTGCTTTTGCGTCGAAGAAGAGCGCTCCGCGATTTGGCAATTGCCCGGGGAGCGCTGGAGTCGCTATACTGAACCCATGAGCAGCCAAATGGAGACGACGGGGCAGAGCAGCGGTAACGGCAGCGGTAACGGCAACGGCGAGAGAGGAGATCCAGGGTTCGGCGCGGCAAGTGACGTCGAAGACTCGCTCGTCAACTTCGAGGAGTCGGCGTTGTTCGAGCTGGAGATAGACGGCACTCAATATCGGATGGACGCAGGGCGAGCCGGGACTGCGCTGTGTATCTCGACGCGCCCCCAAGGCAGCTGGTCGTGGGTGTTTCGCGGTGAAGCACGCTGGCAAGCCAAAGTGCTGCGTTGCAAGGCGTTCGATCGGGACGTGCTCTTGCAACTATCGAAAGCGCTAGAGCAAGCCGCCGCCGACTCCGGCAGCTGACCGCAGTCGAGTCGCCCGCAGTCGAGTCGGGTCGAGATAGGTCTCGGCGCGGGTTGCTCAGGGCAAGGGGCGCGCTCTGAAGCGCGAGCTCAGCGTCGCCGCCGCAAGAGCGGCAGCGTGATGAGAGCGAGAATGGCGAGCTGGGCCAACGGGCGCACCGGCGCGCTGGGGAGCGCTGGGGTGACGGCGCAGCTGCCGCTCGACGAGGCGCGGAACGTCGCTGGGTTCCTGGCGATGCCGCTGGGCACCACACAGGGCGGCGCGTCGTGGGTAGGGTCCATGGGGCAGCTGTCCACGCAGTCCGCGCTGCCGTCCGAGTCGCTGTCGGTGCTGGCCAGGCCGCAGCCGCAAACGCCGGCGGTCGTGCTCAGTGGATCGTCGGGGCACTCGTCCTTGCAGTCGGGGGTCCCGTCGCCATCGCCATCGGTCTCGAGCATGCCGCAGCCACAAACGCCGGGCGCGCGTTTGCCGCGGTCGTCTGGGCACGCGTCGGAACAGTCCGGTAGCCCGTCGGCGTCGGTGTCGATGTCAGTTCGGCCGCAGCCGCAGGGCCCTGGTGCTCGCTTCTCTGCGTCGGTGGGGCAGCCATCGCTACAGTTGGGCGTCCCGTCCGCGTCGCCATCTGTGTCCGCCGTGCCGCACCCACACAGGCCCGGCTCGGTCTTGGCAGCATCGTTTGGGCACTGGTCCACCAGGGCGACACAGGCTTGATTGATGCACTGCCCGGTATCGCAGCGCACGCCATCGCTCACGGTGGGTCCGGAGATGATCACGCAGCTGTTGGGGCCGTTGCCGCAGATCACTCGATCACAGGCCGCGTCGCAGCCGGGGCCGGGGGCTCCCACGTTCGCAAAGTCGGCGCCCTCGCCCTCGGCGATCTGCTCGCACTGGGTCGTGCGCGAACGGCAGTCGCCGAAGTAACACGCCCCCGGATTGCCCTGTTCGTCCTCACAGTCACGGGCGGCTGGCTCGAAGTTGTCGGCAGGGCAGTCTTTACCGAAGCCCGTGCAGACCTCGGGGCTGTCGCACTCGCTCTGCGCAGCTCGGCAGGTCAAGAGCGCTGCAGCAGAGACGATCGCGCAGCCTTGGCAGCAGCCGTCGTTGTAGTCGCTGCACTCCGCCCCGG
Source organism: Deltaproteobacteria bacterium (assembly GCA_043747815.1). Taxonomy (GTDB): domain Bacteria; phylum Myxococcota_A; class Polyangia; order Polyangiales; family Polyangiaceae; genus SZUA-265. The sequence continues at coordinate 25,779 of JAYTOL010000013.1, read as the reverse complement.
GCCGGAGCTCGCAGCGCGCACCGTCGCAACACGGATCGATGCCGCTGCAGTCGCTCGCGCCGCAGTCGCAGGTCTCACCCGCTTGCACCGCCCCGTCGCCGCAAGCCGCCACGCCACTCCCTGGCACGTCATCGGCGCAACGCGGACCTGCGTACGCCGGCCCCGCCAGGTAGGCGCCGAACTGCTCGATGCTGCAGCTCGAAAAGAGGTTGTCACTCGGGCAGTTGGCGCAACCCACGGCCGCCATGATGAAGCCCGTCTGCGCACAGTTGATACCGTCATCGTGGCTCATGCCCAGCGTGTGGCCGAGCTCATGAACCGCCGAGAGCACGGCGAAGCCGCCGCCCGCGTCCCCCGCTTGAACGATGAAACCGTTGGAGTTGGCGGTGCACGCCGTGTCGAGCCCGGCATACCCGACAGTGCCGCCCAGGAAGTCGAGCCCGCTCAGCAGCAGGTGCTCGTCGTGCGCCGGCAGGTTGACGTCGTTCCCCCACGCCAAGAACTCGTTCAGCAGGCTCTCGTGGTTCACTTCGTCCCCGACGAACGCCGGTACATATGGATCGGCGTCGAACAGCACCTGGGCGCGCAAGGTGACCCGCAGGCGCGGCTCGAGCCCGCTCTGCTCGAGCAGCGCGTTCATGGTGTCGACGAAGCGAATGCCCGTGGCCTCTGCCTGCCCCCCGAGCTCGGCGACCCGCGCCGCGTCGCTGACCAACACCAGCTCGATGTACTTCGTCTCTTCCGGCGTGCCTTCCCGAAATGGCAGGCGCAGTGCGGGGCTCTCGGGCCTGCGCGCGAGCGTCACCCGACGCGCGGGCTCCGCGCGGGCGAGCGGCGTGTCAGCGCGCGAGAGGGGCAGCGCAAAGTGATCGACGCCGTCCTCGGCGTCCAGGTCGGCGGGGTCCGGGGATAGCTGCCAGAAGCGGCCCGCCGCGCGCATCACCCCCGCCACGGCTTGGCCCGCGGCGCGTCCGGTCGCGTCCGAGCAGACGCTCACCGCCGCGAAAGCCTCGCCGCCATTTCCGACGCCCGTCGCGCTAGCGGAGGGCACGACGCCGCCGCGATAAGAACAGCCGAGCTGGGGCACCGCGACCGGCACGAGCGTACCGTCCGCACGCTGGCGAAAGCTCTGATAGTCATGGGTCGTCGGCAGGGGGGAGCGCTCGAGCGACAACGTGAGGCTTTGCCCCTCGAGCTCCAAGCCAAACGCCAGGGTGGCGGGTGCGTCACTGACGAGGAGCGCAGCGCTGCGTCGACCGATCGGCGTCCGCGCGCTACGGCTCGAGGCCCCGCTGCTCGAGGCCCCGCCGCTCGAGGCCCCGTCGCTCGAGGCCCCGTCGCTCGACTTCGGCGCCGATCCACAGGCGGCGACGCCGAGCATGCAGAGTGCGCCCAGAGTGGCAACGGTGCTCGACGAACGAAAGGCGCGACCGGTCCGGCCACGTGGCATGCGCATACTTGGCGCTCAGTCTAGTATCGGGATCCGACGGAATCGAGGTGGGTGACGTCTAACTGGGTGAATCGAGCGTGTCCCACCGCGCTCGTTCACCGCTCGTGGCGCCAAGATGTTAAACTATCGATATTGCACGGGTTGTTCCAGAGGGTCTGCCCAGCCCGTTTTCCCCTCCGGGCGCGAGCTACACCATGACACGACTTTTTCAGCCATTCACTCTGCGCGACGTGACCCTACGCAACCGGATCGGTGTTTCACCGATGTGCCAATACAGCTGCGTCGACGGCTTTGCCGATGATTGGCATCTGGTGCATCTCGGCAGCCGCGCGGTCGGTGGGGCTGGCCTGGTGATTTTGGAAGCGAGCGCGGTAGAGGCGCGGGGTCGCATCTCGCCGGAGGACTTGGGCATCTGGCAAGACGCGCACGTCGAGCCGCTCGCCCGTATCGTGAGCTTCGTCCAGGCTCAGGGCGCCGTGGCAGGCATCCAAATCGCGCACGCCGGGCGCAAAGCGAGCACCGCCCGCCCCTGGGAGGGCGGTAAGCCACGGAGTGACGAGCAGGGGGGCTGGACACCGATCGGCCCGAGCCCGCTGCCGTTCGGCTCGGGCTACCGCGTACCGATTGAAGCCTCGCTGGCGGACCTCGCAGACATTCGCCAGGCGTTTTGCGCTGCCGCCGTGCGTGCCCACCAAGCGGGCTTTCGTTGGCTCGAGTTGCACGCGGCGCACGGCTACCTGCTGCACAGCTTTCTTTCGCCCATCTCAAATCAACGCACCGACGCGTATGGCGGCAGCTTCGACAATCGCATTCGTTTGCTGCTCGAGACCGCCCGCGACGTGCGCGCAGTCTGGCCGAGTGCGCTGCCGCTAGCGGTGCGCCTGTCGTGCACCGATTGGGTCTCCGGCGGTTGGACGGCGGAAGAGAGCGTCGAGCTCGCCTCGCATCTAAAACGTGAAGGCGTCGATCTGATCGACTGCAGCTCGGGTGGCAGCTCGTCGCAGGCGAAGGTGCCCGTCGCGCCCGGTTATCAGGTCGAGTTCGCGGCCGCGATCCGCAGAGGCGCCGAGCTGCCGACCGCAGCGGTGGGTCTCATCACGGAGCCTGCTCAGGCAGACGCCATCGTGCGGGAAGGCAGCGCCGACCTCGTGCTCATCGCGCGGGCCTCTCTCTACGACCCCTATTGGCCACTGCACGCCGCGCGAGCGCTCGGCGAGGCGCCTGCGGTGCCGCCGCAGTACTTGCGCGGCTTTCTATGACGGCATCGAGCCTTCGTGGCAGCAGCCGCGTCGAGCCCTTTGAGGCCCCGCGCCCGACGGAGGCACGCCCGAGCTAAGGAGCGCCGCTCTCTCCTTCAGAGCTTCCGGGATTTTCCCATACACTTGGCAGCTTGTAAATGATCGTCTGCTCCGTGCAAAACCTCGCTCTCGCACCGCGATCAGGTGGGTCGAGCACAGGAGGTCTCCGAGCATGGGCGATTTTAAGCCTGAAATTTACGCCATCGATTTTGGCACCAGCAACTCGCTCCTGGCAGCGGCCAATCGCTTCGGCACGCATCCCCCCATTCCGCTCGACGAGCACGCCGAAGATCCGACGTTGTTGCGCAGCGTGCTGTTCTTCCCCGAAGACCAAGGTCCTGCCGGGCCTTCGTCGTGCCTGGGTAAGGCGGCGCTCGATGAATATGTCGCGCGGGGCTCGCGGGGGCGGCTCGTGCGTTCGCTCAAGCGCTTCCTGCCCATGCGCGGCTTCGTGCGCACTCAGATTGGGTCGCGCGCGTACACGCTCGAGGAGCTCATCGCCAGCATCCTGCGCGAGATGCGGGAGCGAGCCGATCGCTACTTTAAAGTGCGCGTCCGGCGCGCGCTGTTCGGGCGGCCCGCGCGCTTTTCCGCGCTGCCCGCCGATGATGCTTTCGCGGAGGCGCGTCTGCGCGACGCGGCCCTCCTGGCCGGCTTCGATAGTATCCAGTTTTGCCCGGAGCCGGTCGCGGCCGCGCGCGACTTCCAGGGTGAGCTCACGAGTGAGAAGCTGATGCTGGTCGGAGATTTTGGAGGTGGCACCTCGGACTACAGCCTGGTCAAGATGAGCGACGGCGGCTTCTCGCTGTCGGACGTGCTCTCGATTGGCGGCGTCAGCGTGGCGGGCGACGCGCTCGATGGCTCGCTCATGCGTAGCAAGCTGTTGCAGCACTTCGGCGCAGACGTCCGCTACCGAGTGCCGCTCGGGGAGAACGTGCTCAGCATGCCCAAGCCGCTGATGGAGAAGCTGTGCTCGCCCGCGGAGATGTCGTTGCTCGCGCAGCGTGACGTGCAGAGCTTTTTATCGGATGTGCGTAGCTGGTCGCTCGGCAAGGCCGACAAGGGGCACATCGATCAGCTGCTCACGCTCGTGGAAGATACCCTGGGTTTCATGTTGTTCGAGTCGATCGAGCACGCGAAGAAGGAGCTGTCGTCACAGGACCGGACCGAGCTGTCCTTTCACGTGCCGGGCATCGACATCGACCAGCAGCTCAGCCGGGAGGACTTCGAGCGAGGCGCGGCGCGCGAGCTGTCGGCCATCGTCCGCGCGCTCGATGAGACGCTCGAGCGCGGCGGAGTCACGGCGGGGCAGGTCGAGCTCGTGTGCTTGACTGGCGGCACGGCGAAAGTCCCCTTCCTGCACCGCGCGCTCAGCGCACGTTTCGGCGCCGAGCGGCTGCATTCGCTCAAGGGGCTACACGCCGTGGCCGAGGGCCTGGCGCGAGAAGCACAACGCCTGCTCCTCGGCTGACCAGCGCTCCATTTCTACGAGCTGCGACGTCGCTTCGCGGTGAGTCTCGAGGCCTTACAGCGCGCCGACTTCCGCGAGCTCAGGACCATCGTCGCCGAGTCTTGGCCGCTTGCGCATGAAACTCAGCCATGGATGCTTGGGCCTCGGCGCTCCCGCGAGCGCAACGGACGGGTGCGTTCGTTGTTTGGGGTGCAAACAACCCTTGGCGCGCGGCACCCCCCTCACGTTGAGTGAGTCCGTTGTTTGGGGTGCAAACGAGCCTCGCGCGGCAGCGCAGCGCTTCTGGGGTCTCGGGCACGCTCGTCGGCCCGATGGGCGCCCGCCGCAGCTGCGGTATTCTAGTCCGGCATCTTTCGCCGCCATCTAGCTAGCGCCCAAACCCAGCTTGGCGCGGGCGTCTTTTAGCAGCAGGACCAACGCCTTGCGTGCGTCGGCCTTGTTGGCGATCGGCTCGGGGAAGGCGAGGCGGATGGGCCGCGCGCCAGCGGGTGTGAGCGCCGAGATCTCGAAGCCGTGACGGTCGATGCCGACCATGCGGGCGCTCTGCACGTCCGTAGCGCGAGAGAATGCGCGGCAATAGAGCGGCAGCGCGTCCGCGTGGTCCTGGTTCATGTGCTCGACAATCGCTTCAGCGTCCCCCGCGATCGGATCGGGCGTCGCGCCGAGCCAATCGCTGACGCTGACCCAGGACATGCGCCCATAGCCGCCGATATACCGAACCGACGTGACCTCGAGTGACCAGAAGGCGAAGTCTTTGAAATCGGCGTAATACGAAGCATCGGGATACTTCTCCAAGTAAGCTTCGCTCGCGCGCGCCAGGTCCTCCCCCGTCGCGGGAGCACACGGACCCACCAACGTGACGCGGCCGTTGGCGAGCGGATCGCCCGCGTGGCTTTCGGCGACGAGCAAGGAGGAGCGCGCATCTTGACGCAGGTTCTTTGTATGCTCGGCGAGCTCGCTGATCAGGAACACGGGGCGGCCTGTAGCCAGCCCAAACGTCACGAGCGAGCCGTATGGGTAACCCTCGGGCTCGCGCGCGAGGGTACACAATGTCCCAATGGAGACAGAGCTTACCAACGTGCGCGCGCGTTCCGCGTGGGTCGGGGTTGGCACGTTGACGTCATAGAGCGGCTCTGTCGAGGTTCCCGTCGGCCGGGCGTGCGCGTCGTTGGGCATGGTGCTGGGCACACTGCCACGCTGGAGGTCCGCTGTCATTGTTCCGCCCCTCGCCGAGCGAGCACTACGGTCAGCGACCTCGACAGACGACGCAAATAATCACAGCCCGTGCGCGCTTCACTGCCCTTGAAGGTCCCAGGTGCCGCCGCCGCTCGGGGCGAGGAAATGGCCCCAGCTACCGGTGAGCCTGCGCTCGCTCGAGCTCAGGCGTCTGAATGCTGCGCGGCCCGTGCCCGGACGCGGTAAGAACGTGATCCAGCCGCAGGCCAGCTCGAGCCCCGTCTGATTCTTGGTGCAATCGAGGCGGCCGCTGACGCCATCGGGTTCTTGGAAATTGCAGCTGACGCTCGAGCCGCTATCGACGCACGCCATCGCTCCGCGCGTGCTCGTGTAATTGCCAGAGAGTGAGACGGCGGGTGCGGACGGGACGCTAGCAGGCGCGGTTGGGGGTGGCGCGGCGGGCGCCGGCTGTGCGGTGCCACTCGGTTGGAGGGGAACGAGATCCCAACGCCCGCGGCTATCGGCGGAAAAGCCGTCCCCAAAGGTCCCCGCCAAGACGCCGTTTGATTGGCGCCGAAAGCTCGCGCGACCTTGCCCGCCTCCGCTCCAGGTGCAGGCGAGCTCTTGGCCATTGGCCGCGCACAACAAGGTGCCACCCGGATATTGGCACTGCGCGAACACGCCGCCTTGCGTGCAGCTGACGTTGCCGCGCGCCGAGCTATAGCTCCCCGCGAACGAGCCGGCGGGCGCAGCGCTCGGCGCCTGCGCAGGCGTCGGAGCTGGCGGTAGCGAGACCGGACTCGGTGCCACCGGCACCGGCGCTGGCCGCGGCGCGCTCGGAGTGAGCACGGGGGGCGCGGGGCTCGGCGGCAGAGCCACCTCGGACGAACGCGCGCTCGTGCGATACAAGCTGGCAATCGCCGAGCGATCCAGCGCTGACAGACCGTCGCGCTGCCCGATGCGGACGCCCGCTTGCCGGGGCACGATGGTCGGATTGCCCGACTTGCTACCGGCATGGCTCGGGTAATGCATGATGCTCCCGTAGTCGTAGGGCCCAATATCCTGACTGCGCCCGTCGCGCTTCTCGAAGTTGAAGCGCATCTCGGGGCTGATCTCGTCCCAGGCGATGCTGATGTACTGGTCCCGGTCCCCCCGTGATTGCTCATGGTAGAAGCCCGCCGCGTGCATCAGCTCATGCACGATGCTGCCCGGCGCACAACCCGACACGTCGATGTCCTGAGGGCCGCCCTGCCGCCCCAGGTAAGAGGAGCATGCCGCGCCGAGGTTCTTGAAGACGACATAGTCGCGGTCCGTGGCAGCGCGCGGGCGCACGTCGAGGCCCGTCCCCACGAAGTGCTGGACGGCCCACGTGATCGCCGGAGCCTGCGCTCGTGCGGAGGCGTCGATCACGTACGGGATCTTGCCGTTCTCCCAGAGGTACGCGCGGTCTGCCATGGCCACGGCACTCTTCGTGTCCAGGCTCGACTGCCAGGGGATGCCATACCGAAAGGGCAACGCCGTCGCGGGTCCGAGCAGGATGTCGCCCTCCAGGATCGCCTGCCCGTCGAGCGTCTCGAAGTTGACGCGCTGCTCTCTGGCGCTGCCCGGTAGAAACAACATTGCGGTGCCGACCTGCCGCACGGCGTGCGGAGGATAGTAGCTCTCGACCGAGCTCGGAGCGACGAAGCTCGGAGGCAGGCTTGGCGACGGGTGAGGCGCTCCCGTCAGAGACGCTTGCCGCGCGCTCGATTGACACGACAAGCTCGCCAGCGGAAGCGAGGTTACGGCCACCAGAGCCAGCACACCCTTCAGAGCACCCATCTTCACGGCGTTACCGTCCCACGTGGGACGGCTTAGGGCTAGTCCCGTGTGGTCGTCGTGCTGGTCCTGATGCCTGGCGTGCCCATTTCCGCGGCTCAGGTGCGAACTTAGTGCGAACTTCAGGCAAGACAGCGGAAGTGCGGTAAACTGCCCTCATGTCACACCTCGCGAGGCGCGCGCTCTGGATCTTGTTCGCCTCGAGCGCGTGCTCGAGCCCCAAGCCCGCGGCGAGCAGCGCTCCCGAAGAGCCGCTCGCGCCCGCGGTGGTCAGCGTCCCGGTCACCCTAACGGAGGTGCCGCCGCCGCAGGCGCAGGCAGAGCCGGAAGCTGCGCCGAAGGTCGCTGCCGCGCCCGTGGTCGAGACCTTGTTCGTGCGGGAGCAGCTCGCCGATTGTCAGGACGAAGGGGCGAGGAAGTGCTTACAAGTGCGCGAAGCCGAAGCTGACGAGTGGCGCAATTTTTATGGCTCGATCGAAGGCTTCGACTACGACGAGTCCTACGCCTACGAGCTGCGCGTGGAGGTCGCGAGCGAGCCGAATCCGCCTGCCGACGGAGCCTCACTGCGCTATCGCTTGCTCGAGGTCATTGCCAAGCGGCAGGTAGCGCCTAGCGAGCGCCCTCAGTGACGAAAGCCCTTGCTCAAGCTAGCGGTGTAGCGTGCTCGACGTACCAGTCGAAGAACCTCTGCACGCCCTCTCGCACGCCGACCTTGGGCGCATACCCCAGCAGTTTTTTGGCCTTGGCGATGTCAGCGTAGGTGTATTTGACGTCTGCATCCGACATGGGCATGGCGACCAGGCGCGGCTTCTTCTTCGCCAGCACTTCCAGGCTGGTCACGAAATCGCTGAGCAGCACGGGCTCTCCACGTCCCAGGTTGATGACCTCGTAACCCAGCCTCCGGTCCGCGGCGGCCACGATGCCTGCCACGATGTCGTCGATGAAGGTCCAGTCGCGGTGCATCTGGCCGCCGTCGTAGTAGGGCACCTCCGCTCCGCCAAAGGCGCTGTCGAGCACCTTGTACGCCATCATGTCCGGGCGCCCGCGGGGGCCGTAGACGGTGAAGAACCTCAGCGCGGTAAAGTCCAGCCCGTGCAGGTGGTGATACGTGTAGCCGAGCAACTCGGCGGCGCGCTTGCTGGCGGCATACGGCGCCAGCGGTCGGTCCGCGTTGTCGGTCTCGACGAACGGCGACACCTCCGTCCGACCGTACACGGACGAGGTGGAGGCGAGCACGAAGTTGGCCGGTTTCGAGCCCGACGTCACGGCGCGCGCGCGCGCCGCGTCGAGTAAGCTCAGGGTCCCGTTCAAGTTCACGTCGTAATAGCGCCAGGGGTCTTCCACGGAGACGCGCACGCCGGCCATCGCCGCGAGGTGGACGACGGCGCTGAACTCGTGCTTCTCGAACAGGCGCTCGAGCAGTGGCCGATCGCGGATGTCACCCTCGACGAACTCGAATTGCCCCGCGCGCCGCGCAGCGGCAGCAACAGAGGCCACGTTCGAGCGCTTCCGCTCCGGGGAGTAATAAGGGTCGAGGTTGTCGAGCCCGACGACGTCGTCTCCGCGGCTGAGCAAGCTCGCAGCGGCATGGCTACCGATGAACCCAGCGGCTCCGGTCACGAGTATGCTCATTTTCGCTTCTCTCACACAGTTGGTCGTACCTGTCGATAGCCTTCCCGCAGAAACCGCCCGGCCGAACCCACGGCGACGAATGCCGGCGATTTACACGCTCGCTCCGGCGCTATTTTAAGCGGGCCGACTCCGCAGAATCGAAGCCCTAGACCGAGACACGGGTTTATGCTGGGCTCGTGAGCATGGGAGAGAACTCCGCGCCGTCGAGCGCAAGTCCAAGCGCGGCTGACCTCGCGCCGACGCGCGTCGAGCTCGGCATGCTGAGGAATGGCCTCGGCTCGATCAAGAACCTCGAGCTGTTGCTCAAGTCGATCAAGGTAGGTCAGAAGGGGCTGTTCGCCGCCGTGTCCGCGGTGCACGCCGATTGCGCGCCGATGATCGCCAATGCGCGCGGGCTGGCGGAGTCTCTTCCCAGCGTCGGTGCCGATGCGGCGTGCGCAGCGCGCCTCGCCGACCTCCTCACGGCCAGCCTCACGGATCTCGAGGGCGTGCTCGCCGTGGCCGTCCAGTCCGGGCGCCTGTCGGTAGCCCAGCGCCTGAAGCTCGAGCGAGATCTCTCCCGTTCTGCGCGTGACGTGGCGGCGGCCTTGCCGCTCGTCGGTCTGTTGGATCGCGCGTCCAGGCCGCGTCCGTTGGAGCCCACACCGATGGAGCTGCTGCACGCAGCGAGCGCCGAGCGCCCCGAGCACAAAGGCGTTACCGCTCTCGTGTCTCTGCCCGCGAGCGCTGCCGGTCGAGGGGCGAGCGTGGACCTCGATGCAGCCAAGGCGCTCGTGGCCCTGGGCGTGGCCCTGGTGATGGTGGGTGATCCTGCGGGCCAGCTGCAGATTGCTCTCGCTGTTCCCGCGGGCGAGGCTCCCGTCACGACCATCAGCCTGGGCGCCGGTGCTGGGCTGCGCGTGAGGATCGCCGCGCTGCGATTGCTTTCGCCGAGCGTGTATTGTGCTCGGGCTGCGGCGGAGAGCCTGGGGGGCAGGTTCGAATATGCGCCGGAGGCTCACAGGGTGTGCATTTACTGGCCGTTGTCGTAAGACGAGCTGTTGGCGTAAAGGATAGGCCCGAACGCGGCGCGGCCGCTCTCACCCCGAGTCATTCATGTCAGAAGCAGACATCAGGCCGCTGATCGAGGCCGCATTCGCGGATCGCCAGCTGCTCAAAGAGGCGAAGTACAAACAAGCCGTGCTCGCCGCCGTGGCCGCTTTGGACGCGGGCGAGCTGCGGGTCGCCACGTCGCGCGCGCCTGGGGTCTGGGAGACCCATGCCTGGCTCAAACAGGCGGTCCTGCTCTATTTCGGCGTCTCGGAGATGGCCCCCAGCCAAGCCGGTCCCCTGCATTTTTACGATAAAATTCCCATCAAATCAGACCTGGAGCGCGCGGGCGTGCGGGTCGTGCCGCCGGGGACGATTCGGTACGGGGCATTCGTCGAAGCCGGCGCCATCGTCATGCCGGGCTACGTCAACATCGGAGCTTACGTGGGCTCCGGGACCATGATCGACACTTGGGCCACCGTGGGGTCTTGCGCCCAAATTGGCCGGCGCTGTCACCTCTCGGGCGGCGTGGGGATCGGCGGCGTGCTCGAGCCGCCGGGGGCTCAGCCCGTCATCATCGAGGATGACTGCTTCGTGGGCTCGCGCGCCATCATCGTCGAAGGCGTGTTGCTCGAGCGTGAAGTGGTGGTCGGCGCCGGCGTGACGCTGACCGCCTCGACGCCCATCATCGACGTGAGCGGCAGTGAGCCCAAGGAATTTCGCGGCCGAGTGCCGAGCCGCAGTGTCGTCATCCCCGGCATGCGTCCCAAGCGTTTTCCGGCCGGCGAGTACATGGTTCCGGTCGCGTTGATCATCGGTCAGCGGAAGCAGAGCACCGACCAAAAGACGAGCCTCAACGACGCGCTGCGAGATTTTGGTGTCGCGGTCTGATGGCAGGGTGATTCACTGCTCCAGCTGCCCCAGCCCGCGGTAGTGGAACGCGTCGGTGCAACGCCTGGGGCGCGGGCTCGTCACGGCGCGGCGCGCTCGTGGCTGCTCGTCGCGGTCCCGGGTCTGCTCTTGGGCTGTCTCACTCTCGGCTGTGCCGACGAGGTCCCGCCCAAGGTTCGCTCGGGGGTCGAGGCCCCCGCGGCCCTGGCCACCCCCTCGTTCCTGCACGACGCGGCGGCGCTCTCCCGAGCCCTCGGTCTGCTCACCGAGCCGCTCGACAAACCCATTCGAGCCCTGAGCCTGAACGTCTACGCCGATCGCATTCTGCTCCAAGCTCAGGACCCGCTCGATCCGGCTAAAGTAGAGCAGTATCGCTTCAAAGCGGGTGAGCTCCTGGGCCCCATCCCGGTGCAGTTGACGGGGCCCGGAGAGCTAAAAGACAACCTATTCCCCCTTCAATACGCCGACCTCGACGTGATCGTACGCCTGGTCAAGCAGGCGGAGCGTCGGACTGGGCTCGGCCAGGCGCGAGCAGTAGAGCTCAGTCTGAAGCGCAACCTGCCGGCAAGCATGGATATCCGTTTTCAGGTTCGGGTGACGAGCCCAGCCGGCGCGCGGCAGATCGAAGCGCGGAAAGACGGCAAGATACTCGGCATCCGGCAGGAGCCCTAGAACGGCGCGCTGCCAGAGCCCGCCGAGTTGGCCCAGGGGTCAACGCGGCAAGGGGTCCGAAGGGCGCCCGGTTCGGCAAAGTATGCTAATGGGGCGGGCTCATCATGCGCTACCGGCGAGCTCTACTACCGACCGTCAAAGAAGCGCCTTCTGATGCCACGACCGCAAGCCATGCCCTCTTGCTCAGGGCTGGCTACGTGCGTCGCGTCGGGGCGGGTATCTATAGTTTTCTGCCTCTGGGCGTGCGAGTGCTCAAGAAGATCGAGCAAATCGTCGTCGAGGAGATGAACCGCGCCGGGGGAGAGCAGGTGCTCTTGCCGGCGCTCTTGCCGGCTGAGTACTTCAAGGAGAGCGGGCGCTGGGACCTGTTCGGGCCGCAGCTCCTGCGCCTGACGGATCGCAAGGGCGGCGACTACCACCTTGGGCCGACGCATGAGGAGGTCATCACGGACCTCGCCCGGCGCGAGATCCACAGCTACCGAGATCTGCCCAAGAATCTGTATCAGGTTCAGGTCAAGTTCCGCGATGAGCCGCGCCCTCGAGCGGGCCTGTTGCGCTGCCGCGAGTTCTTGATGAAGGACGCTTACTCCTTCGACGCCGACGAGGCAGGCGCCGAGGCCAGCTATCAAGCCATGCGTCAGGCCTACACGCGCATCTTTGATCGCACGGGTCTGACCTATCGCCGCGTCGCCGCCGACGCGGGCAGCATGGGCGGCTCGAAGAACGAAGAGTTTCAAGTCCTCGTGCACAGCGGGGAAGACATCATCGTCGCCTGCGAGTCGTGTGAATATGCGGCCAACCTCGAGGTGGCGGTGAGCGCGGTAACGGCTCCGCCAGGGGTTCCTTCTGCCGTGCCCGCGCGAGAGTCGGTCGCCACCCCCACGCTGCGCAGCATCGAGGAGGTCGCGGCCTTCCTCGGGCTGCCTCACAGTCAGCTGCTGAAGAGCCTGGTCTACCGTGCAGGCCCGCGTCTGGTGCTCGCGGTGGTGCGGGGTGATCACGAGCTGAACGAGGACAAGCTTGCCCGGGCCATGGGTGTGCCGGAAGTGGAGCTCGCGGACGCAGCGTCCGTGCAAAAGGCCACGCAGGCTCCGCCGGGTTTTGCAGGGCCCGTGGGCTTCTCGGGCGACGTGTTCGTGGACCGTGCAGCGAGCCAGGTCGTGGGCGGGGTGTGCGGCGCGAACGTGGCGGGTGAGCACCTCTCGCATGTCGTGTTCGAGCGGGATTACACGGGTAAGGTCGCCGATCTGCGCAGCGTCGTCGATGGCGACACCTGCTCTGTCTGCGGCGCTGCCTTGCGGCGCTTCCGCGGCATCGAAGCCGGCCATATTTTCGTGCTCGGGACGCACTACAGCCAGAAGATGGGGGCCACGTTCCTCGATCAGGAGCAGAAGAAGAAGTTCCTGGTGATGGGTTGTTACGGAATTGGCGTGTCGCGGCTCGTGGCGGCTGCGGTCGAGCAACACCATGACTCGCTCGGCATTGCTTGGCCGATCAGCGTGGCGCCCTATCAGGTGCACCTCACGCAGCTCGGTGAGGGCCCTGAGGTGGAGCGCTGGATCTCGGAGATCGAAAAGGGGCTCGAGCAGAAAGGCCTGGAGGTCCTGGTCGACGATCGAGACGAGCGGCCCGGGGTCAAGTTCAAGGACGCCGACTTGATCGGCATTCCGTTGCGGGTGACCATCGGTGAACGCGGCCTGAAGGACGGCGTTTTCGAGCTCAAGCGCCGGACCCAGAAAGACAGCCAGAAGCTGCCGCTGGAGGGCGCCGTGGAGGCCATCGCCAATGAGGTGGCGGCCTTGCGCGCACTGGATCAGAAGGCGGCGCAAACACCGAGGGCGTCGGAGCCCGCTGCTCCTCAGCGAGGGGCCTCGCGGTGAGTAAGGCCGACAAGCCTTCGTCGACCTCCACCGACGCCGTGCATGCGGGGTGTGCTTCGCATCGCCCTCATAACGCTCTAGCCCCGGGCATCGCCCAGACCGCGACGTTCACCTTCCGCGACACGGCCGACCTCGAGCGCTACATGCGCGGGCAAGACCCCGACCCCGATCGCGAGGAGTACGGTCGCTACGGCAACCCCACCGTGCGCGAGCTCGAGACGCGCGTGGCAGCGCTCGAAGGCAGCGACGACGCGCTGGCTTTTGCGAGCGGCATGGCCGCCATCACCAGCACGCTCTTTGCGCTGACCAAAGCGGGCGACCACGTCGTGTTGTTCAGCGATTGCTACCGCCGCACGCGCCAGTTCGTCGGGCAGACGCTGACCCGGTTTGGTGTCGAGCAGACGATGATACCTCCGGGGGACCTGCAAGCGCTGGAGGGCGCGCTCAAGAAGAACACGCGCTGCGTGATCACCGAGTCGCCGACCAATCCCTATCTTCACTGCGTGGACCTGGAGCAGGTCGCCGCCATCGTGCGTCGCCACGGCCGCGCCCGTACCTTGGTGGACTCCACCTTTGCGACTCCGGTCAACTGCCGACCCCTGCGCTTCGGTATCGATCTCGTGGTGCACAGCGCCACCAAGTACCTCTCTGGGCACAATGACGTGCTCGGCGGGGTCGTCGCGGGCCCGCAGCACATCATCTCCCTGCTGCGCGACGCGCGCGGGGTTCTCGGTGGTGTCCTCGATCCACACGCGGCCTTCCTGATCTGTCGGGGCATCAAGACGCTCAACTTGCGCGTCGAACGCCAGAACCGCACGGCGCATGCCTTGGCGCTGGAGCTCGAGCGCCACCCTCGAGTCAAGCGGGTCTTCTATCCGGGCCTGGATAGCCACGGGTCGAACGCCGTCGCCAAGGCGCAGATGCGCGGCTTCGGGGGCGTCGTGAGCTTCATCGTCGACGGCGGTCGAGCGGCGGCGGCAGCGGTCGTCGACGGCTGTCGCTTGGCCAAGATTGCGCCATCCCTCGGCGGGGTCGAGACGCTGATTGAGCAACCCTCGCTGATGAGCTTCTCGGAGCTCTCCGAAGAGGAGCTCGAGCGCGTCGGCATCGACCCGGCGCTCATTCGCTTGAGCGTCGGCGTCGAAGATTCGAGCGACGTGATCGACGACGTCATCGCGGCGCTGGCCTCGATCCCTGCTGTCTCGCGCTGATACGGCCGCGGGTACCGCGAGCCCTGCCCCTGGTATGAGGCAAGAGGGCACTTCCCGTTCACGGCTCGGGGAGCCCACTCGCCCCCCAAAGCTGCTTCGATATTCGCGGATTTGCGCCGTTTCGGCGCCGCATCTGCAGCTGCGTCGGAATGTGGCGTTCTGCGCCGCCTCGCCCCCGCCTTCAAGTCGCTCTTGGCCTGCAATATTTCGAGCCTTCTCGCGAGGTTGGCAGTGCTAAGGTCGACACGTGCTGCAACGGTCCGGGGCGACTCCGAAGTTAACGCTGCTTCTCTGTGCGCTGGGAGCTTCGAGCTGCCAGTCGGACGCCAAGCCACGCGCCGAGACGCACGGCGCACGCGCGGCCGAAGGTCAAACGGTAGTGCGCGAGGTCCAGCTGCAACGCGTGGCAGCGTCGACTTTGGAGCAGGTGATCGAGATCTCCGGAACGCTCGCCGCCGATGAGCAAGTGGTCCTCGCCACCAAGGTCGCGGGGCGCCTGGCCTCGATCGAGGTCGATCTGGCAAGCCCAGTCAAGCAGGGGCAGGTCGTCGCCCAAATCGAGACGACGGACTACGAGTTCGGAGTTCAGCAATCGGAGGCGGCCTTGGGGCAAGCTCGCGCTCAACTCGGTTTGCCCGCTGGCGCCGCCACGAAGAGCCTGTCGATCGATGAAACGGCGATCGTTCGGCAAGCTCAGGCCACTTTGGAAGAGGCCCGGGTCAACGCCGGGCGCTTTACCGCGCTGGCAGAGCAAGGGCTGACCCCGCAAGCCGAGCTGGACGCCGCGCGCGCCAGCTTGCTCCGGGCCGAAGCCTCGATCGAATCGGCGCGTGAGGAAGTGCGGATTCGCCAGGCCCAGGTGCGCCAGCGCGAGTCGGAGCTGCGCATCGTCCGGCAACGGCTCGCCGACACGGCCATTCGCTCGCCCATCGATGGCTTCGTGCAGGCTCGGCGTGCGAGCGCCGGGGAATACCTGGCTGCAGGTGCGCCCGTGGCGGAGGTCGTGCGCGTCGATCCTCTGCGGCTGCGCTTGGCCTTGCCCGAGCGTGAAGCGGCGAGCGTCAAAGCGGGGCAAGCGGTGCGAGTCCGAGCCAGCGGCGAGGGGGGCGCTGGCAATACGGCGGAGCACACCGGCGTCGTGGCGCGGCTTGCTCCCAGCCTGGACGCGGAGAGCCGCAGCCTGCTGATCGAAGCCGATATAAAGAATCCGGGCAGCTTGCGCCCCGGCAACTTCGTGCAGGCGCGTATCGTCGTCGGCCAGCGCGACGTGCTCACCGTGCCGGCCAGCGCCGTGGTGACCTTTGCTGGTTTGCAGAAGGTCATCCTGGTCGAGGATGGCAAAGCCGTGGAGCGGCCCGTCATCACGGGTGAGACGCAGGCCGAGCAGATCGAGATCATCAAGGGCCTGAAGGTCGGCGATTTCGTCGTGAAGGCGCCGGGCGCTATCACGCAAGGCCAGGCCGTGCGCGTGACAGAGGGCCGCTGATGCAAGCCCTAGCTGAGGTCTGCATTCGGCGCCCGGTGTTCGCCGCCATGCTGATCCTGGCGCTCGTGGTCGTGGGCAGCGTGGCCTACTCCGGGCTCGGAGTCGATCGTTTCCCGTCCGTCGATGTGCCGACCGTCTCGGTGCGAACGCAGCTGCCCGGCGGCGCCCCCGAAGACGTGGAGACGGAGATCACCGAGGAGATCGAGCGAGCCGTCAACACCGTCGAAGGCATCCGGGAGCTACGCTCCGTCAGCTCCAACGGCACCTCCATGGTGATCGCCACGTTCGAGCTCGACCGCGACGTCGACTCCGCTGCGGACGACGTACGTGCGCGCGTGCAGACGGTGCTGCGCAGTCTTCCGCCCGGCACGGACCCACCGGTCGTCAACAAGCAGGACAACGACGCATCACCGGTGATGACGGTGGCCCTGTCTGCCAATCGCAGCGTGCGCGAGCTCACCGAGCTGGCGGACAAGGTCGTGCAGGTCCAGCTCGAGCGCAGCGCCGGTGTCGGCGAAGTGCGCCTGGTCGGCGGTCAGGAACGCGCGATAAAAATCTGGGTCGACGCGGACCGGCTGAACGCCTACGGCATCCCGATCACCGCCGTCCGCGACGCCATCGTGCGGGAGAACGCCAGCATCCCGGCGGGCAACGTCACTCGGCAAGAGCAAGAGCGCACGCTGCGCACGCTCGGGCGCTTCGAGACGGCCAAGGCCTTCGAGAGCCTGTTGGTGGCGAACATCCAAGGCCGCCCGATTCGCATCAAGGACATCGGCCGTGCCGAGGACGGTAGCTTCGAGCAGCGTTCGCTGGCGCGTTTGAACGGCACACCGACGGTGGTGCTGGAGCTGATCCGACAGTCCGGGGCCAACACCGTAGAGGTGATCGAGTCCGCCAAGGCCGCGCTGGCCAAGGTCGAGGGGATATTACCGTCAGACGTCAAGCTGGAGGTGATCCGCGATCAGACGCGCTACATCTACGCGGCGCTCCACGAGATCAAGCTGCACCTCGTCATCGGCAGCATCCTGGCCTGCCTGGTGGTGCTCGCGTTCATGCGTTCCTGGCGCTCGACCATCATCGCGGGCGTGGCCATCCCGGCCTCGGTCGTGGCCACGTTCAGCATGATGTGGTGGCTCGATTTCACGCTCAACAGCGTCACCATGCTGGCGCTGGTGCTGATGGTGGGCATCGTCATCGATGACGCCATCGTCGTGCTCGAGAACATCTTTCGCTACGTCGAGGAGAAGAAGCTCGCCCCTTTCGACGCCGCGCGCGAAGCCACCAAAGAGATCGGCCTGGCCGTCCTGGCCACGACCTTGTCGTTGGTAGTGATCTTCGTCCCCGTCAGCTTCATGTCGTCCATTTCTGGGCGCTTCTTGTTTCAGTTCGGCATCACCGCCGCGGTCGCCGTGCTGGTCAGCTTGCTCGTCTCGTTCACGCTCACGCCCATGATGAGCGCACGCCTGCTGCGCCCGCATCAGGCGCCCAAAGCCGGCGCCGCCACGGCGTCGCGCGCGGGTCTCTACTCCAAGATCGATCGGGCTTACGAACGCGCGCTGCGAGGCGCGCTCGCGCACCGTTTTTTCGTCAGCATCGTAGGCCTCGTCGTCGTGCTGTGCTCGATCCCGTTGTATCGCATGGTGAAGCAGGAATACGTCCCCTCGGACGTGGACGAGGCGGAGTTCGAGGTGCGAGTCACGGCGCCCCTGAACTCCAGCCTCTCGGCCATGGACAGCGTGATGCGGCAGGTCGACGAAGACATCCGCAGCGTGCGCGGCGTGGAGACCGTCTTGATCGACGCAGGGGGCGGCTTCGTGGGCGGTGTCAACCAGGGCAACGCGTTCGTGCGCATCCAGCCGCACGAGGTGCGGGTCTTCTCCTTGAGCCGGTTCTTTCGCGAGCTCTCGTCGGGGCACCCGCTGCGCGCCTTCGAGGGTAACTACACGCAGCGCGACGTGATGCAACAGGTGCGGCAGAAGCTGAAAAAGTACAGCGATTTGAGGACGCAGGTGCGCAACGCTCCCTCCTTCAACATCGGCGGCGGCAACTTCGAAATCGACATGTCCATTCAGGGGCCGGACCTGGTCGCGCTCGAGCGTTATACGAACGACCTACGGGAGCGCTCGCTGAAGCTCGGCGGTATCATCGACTCCGATACCACGCTCAAGCTCGACCGCTCGGAGCTCCGCGCGCGCGTGGATCGCGAGCGCGCGGCCGATCTTGGTGTGCGCACCGAGGACATCGCCACCGCGCTGCGGCTCATGGTCGGGGGCGACGACAGGGTCTCTCGCTATCGCGACGCCGCGACGAACGAAAACTACGAGGTCCAGCTCCGGCTCGACGAGGGCGATCGCGATCAGGTGAGCGCCATCCGCCGCTTGCAAGTGCCGCGTTCCGCTCGCTCGAGCAACGCCACGTCCCAAGATGGGGCCAATGGCACGGCGTCGGCATCGATGCTGGTGCCGCTCGAGAGCGTCATCGCCATCGACGAGGCCAATAGCCCGTCGCGCATCGATCGCCTCGATCGGCAGCGAGTGGCCAGCCTGCGCGCCGGGGTCGCTCCCGGCTACGCGCTCGCCGACCGTCTGGACGCGCTCCGAGGTGCCGTGGCCGAGATGAACTTGCCGCCGGAATACACCGCCAGCGTGCGCGGGCGAGGCGCCGAGCTCGAACGCACCTTCGCCGAGTTCATCGCCGCCTTCGCGCTCTCGATCTTGCTCATGTACATGATCCTGGCCGCGCAATTCGAGAGCGTGGTCCACCCGCTCACGATCCTGGTGGCCTTGCCCTTGTCGGTGCCCTTCGCGCTCTTCAGCCTGTGGGCGACGGGCAACACGCTCAATCTCTATTCAGCCCTCGGCCTGTTGGTGCTGTTCGGCGTGGTCAAAAAGAACTCGATCCTCCAGGTCGACCACATGAATCAGCTCAGAGCGACCGGCATGCCGCGCTACGAGGCTATCCTGCGTGCCAACCGCGACCGCTTGAGGCCGATCCTGATGACCACGCTGGCGCTGGTGGCCGGCATGATTCCGCTGTGGGTCGGTACGGGCCCCGGCGCGGAGGAGCGCCGCACCATCGCCGTCGTCGTCATCGGGGGACAGACGTTGAGCCTGGCGCTCACGTTGATCATGACGCCGCTCATCTATTCGCTGATGGACGATCTCACGGCCAGCGAACGCAGCCGCCGCCTGGCGCACCGGGTCGGCGCCTGGGGCACCTCCTTCTCGGACGGCGTGCGGCGGCTCACCCTGCGGGCAGCTCGCAAGCACTGAACTGCAGTAGCCCTGGGGGCGCAGGCCAGGCGTTCGGTGGTGACCGACATGGACAAAGATCCCCCGAGCTGTCGTTCTCGCTGGCCTCCGATCGACTGTTGTCGGGACCCGTCGTCCCGCAAGGATTGGAAGGAGAGACCCATGCAATACATGCTGCTGATCTATACGAACGAGGCCGAAATGAAGCGAACGCCCGGTGATCAGGTGGCGATGTCCAAAGATTACGCGGAGTTCACCCAGAGCATCGTCAAATCGGGGCACCTCAGGGCAGGGGACGCGCTGCAACCCACGTCGACGGCAACGACGGTTCGGGTTCGTGAAGGCAAGACGTTGCGGGTCGACGGCCCTTTC
Organism: Deltaproteobacteria bacterium; assembly: GCA_043747815.1. Taxonomy (GTDB): domain Bacteria; phylum Myxococcota_A; class Polyangia; order Polyangiales; family Polyangiaceae; genus SZUA-265. The sequence goes on along the minus strand of JAYTOL010000013.1, from coordinate 6,142 downwards.
GCGGAGACGAAAGAGCAGCTCGGAGGCTACTACTTGATCGAGGCCAAGGACCTGGACGAGGCGACCAAGATCGCGGCCCGCATTCCCGGCGCTCAGAGCGGCAGCGTCGAAGTGCGACCGGTGTGGGTGCTTTCGAGGCCCAGCTGAAGTCGAGGGGACGATCGCGTCGAGGTCGCTCCGCGCCGGCCGTTTGCGCTATCGTCGGCGCTCCGAGCCATGCCCCAAGAGCCGGTCGCCATCGAGCGTGTGTTTCGTGAACAGCGCGGTCGCATCCTCGCCACGCTGATCCGTTTCCTCGGCGACATCGAGGTCGCCGAGGAGGCGCTCGCTGCAGCCTTCGAGGCAGCGCTGCTTCAGTGGCCTTTTGAGGGTATACCGAACAACCCGCGCGCGTGGCTCGTGCGGGCGGGGCGGAACAAGGCTGTCGACAAGCTCCGGCGTTCCGCCCTCTTCGAAGACAAACGCGCAGAGCTCGAGGCGCGGGCGGCGCTCGAAGAGCCGTTGGTCCCGGCGCTCGACAGCGATGTGCCCGCCGTCGAGGACGATCGGCTGCGCTTGATCTTTACCTGTTGCCACCCGGCGCTCGACCTCGAAGCCCAGGTCGCGCTGACGCTGCGCACCCTCGGAGGCCTCGGCACCGAGCAGATAGCGCGAGCGTTTCTCGTGCCGGTGAGCACCATGGGGCAGCGCCTGGTGCGCGCCAAGAACAAGATTCGCCAAGCAGGCATCCCGTATCGCGTGCCCGAGGCCGAAGACCTGCCCGAGCGGCTCGACGCCGCGCTCGCCGTCCTGTACCTGATCTATAACGAAGGCTATGCAGCGAGCTCAGGCGCCGCGCTCGTCCGGCGAGAGCTGTCGAGCGAAGCGATCCGGCTCGCCCGGCTGGTCGTCGAGCTGCTGCCGGAGCGATCCGAGCCGCAGGCGCTGCTCGCGTTGATGCTCCTCCACGACGCGCGCCGAGACGCCCGCGTGGGTCCCGACGGCGCCGTCGTGCTGCTCGAGGAGCAGGATCGGCGGCTCTGGGATCGGGACTCCGTGAGCGAAGGGCTGGCGCTGGTCGAGGCGGCGCTGCGCCGAGGTCCGCCGGGTATCTACGCGCTCCAGGCCGCGATCGCCGGAGTGCATGCGCAAGCTGTCGCGGCGCGAGACACCGATTGGCCGCAGATCGCGAGCCTGTATTCGCTCCTGCTCAGGATCAATCCATCCCCCGTGGTCGCCCTCAACCACGCGGTCGCGGTCGCGATGGCCGACGGCGCCGCGGCGGGCTTGCACCTCCTCGATCGCTTGGCCTCGAGCGAGGCGCTTGCAGATTACCACCTGCTCCCGGCCGCTCGCGCCGACCTCCTGCGCCGGCTCGATCGGCATGAAGAAGCTGCCGACGCGTACCGAGCCGCCCTCACGCTCGTCGGCAACGACGCCGATCGCCACTTCCTCGAGCAGCGCCTCGTCGAGGTGAGCGCGAAGTCTCCGCATGGCCCGCATCGCTAAGCGACTCTCGCCAACCGGCTGCAGAAAGCGGGCAACCGGCGCAGCTCGGGCGCCGATAGGTTGGGCTCCTGCCACGCCGATCAGGCTGGGCGCCTAGTCCGGGCTCCGGCATCATCGCGGGCGGTCGAGGTTCACGTGGCAACGAGCAAAAATCCCATTCATCGACGGTTGGACCGCGTCAATGATCAATGGGTCGAGTTCGCAGAGCGGCGCGGCGCGCGGCTCGCAACCGGACCTGTTCGTGCGCCTCACATCTCCCTTTCGAGAACCAAAGCAGTTCGCCGCGGCGTTGACGACCGAGCTCGCGGGCGCCGCCCGGGCGCTCGAACAGGGTCTCGGCGAGGATGCTGAGGTGAGCCCCTGGTCGCCCCCCAGCCCCGAGCGGGGTGAAAGCGCGCTAGCTCTGTTTCTGCGTGCCGCGGTCGACCTTGCTCGACACCACGCGCTCCCAGCTCACCTCGCGCTGTGGCTGTCGCCGGGCGAGGTCAGCGACGTCGCGCGCCTCGAAGATTGGCTCGGGCAAGCGGCGCGTCAGGCGTCAGATCCATTGCGATTCATCGTCGTCGATGACGTGCTGGCGCCTGCGCTAGGCCGTCTGGTGAGCGGCCAACCGGAGCTCGTGTAGGCGCGAGACCTGGCCCTCGACATGCCAAGAGTGCGCGCCGAGATCAGCGAGGCTGCGGGTGGGCAACACACGCCGGGTGGGCAATATCGAAACCACTATGTCGAGCTGGGCCTCGCGCTCGGCGCCCGCGATCTCGACGCGGCCACGTCACACGGCCAGGCTGCCACTGCGCTCGCCGTCGCGCAGGGTTGGTTTGCGCTCCAGGTGCCGGTACATCTGGCGCTGGGGGCGGCCCACGCCGGGGAGGGGCAAACGGGCAAGGCCACTGAGCACTACCTCTCCGCCGAGGCGGCCGCGACCGCCGGCGAGCGCGCCGGAGACGAGGCCTGCAAGAAGCTACGCGTCCAGGTGCGCCTGGCGCGCGGCAGCTTGCTGCTCAGCGCCGGCGCTCACGCCGCCGCCGCCGACTTGTTCATCAGCACGATCCCGCTGGCGAGCGCGGTGAGCGAGCCGCGCCTGGTGATCGATGCCTACCGCCTGGCGAGCTTCTGCCACGAAAGCGATGGCAAACACGCCGAAGCCTGGCGAGTCGGCATCGCGGGCCTGCGCGCCGCCGCCGAGATGGATGGCGACACCCTGCAGACCTCGACCCTGTCGTACCTCGGCGAGGGTCTGTTGCGGCTCGCTGCGCAGCGCGAGCTCCCTGCCGCGAGCCGGGACGCCGTCAAGAAGCAGCTCTCCGAGCTCTTGGGACCCGACGCGGGGCGGGCGAACCCCAACGAACAGCGCTGAAACGTCCCCGGGATGAGCATCGCTGCCAAACATCTCGATCCCCTGGTGGGCATCGACACGCACATCACGCTCGTGCCCACGCCGGCGGGCCCCGTGCCCACGCCGCTGCCGCAGCCGTACGTCGGCATGATCTTCGACGTCATGGACTACGTGCCGGTGCTCGGCACGAAGGTGTTCATCAACGGTTTGCCGCGCGCGCAAGCGGGCACGGCGGGCCAGGCCATGCCGCCGCATCTGCCGCTGGCGGGGCCCTTTGCCAAGCCGCCCACGAACGAGAGCGAAGTCTTCATGGGCAGCAGCACGGTGCTGGTCGAAGGCGAGCCGCAGAGCTACTTCGGCTTGCCCGCGCTCAGCTGCCAGGACATCGGCATGCCGGCGCCGCCGCGCGTCAAGCGCAAGAGCACCCCGAAGAGCCTGCTCTTGCCCACGACCACGGTGCTCAGCATCCCCATGGGCATCCCCGTGTTGATCGGCGGCGCACCGACCATCTCGATGGCGAGCCTGGGCATGGCGATCGCGATGGGCGGCCTGAAGAAGCTCGCCAAGCTCGGCCCGATCGAACGCCGCCTCAAAGCCGTGACTGAGCGCCTGCAAAGCCGCGCCACGAAGCTGGCGGACAAGCTCGCCGACAAGCTCGGCCTCGGAGACATCGCGCGTAACCGCATCCACCGCGCCCTGTGCACGGTGACGGGTCACCCGGTGGACGTGGCCACCGGCAAGATGTTTACGGACGCCGTCGATCTCGAGCTGCCCGGTCCACTGCCGCTCCGCTGGGAGCGCGTCTGGTACAGCACCTCGAGCTACCGCGGCCCGCTCGGCCATGGTTGGCACCACAGCTACGACGTGGCCTTGCACGTCGAAGACGAGGGGCTCTTGCTGCGTCACGCGGACGGGCGCTTCACCTCGCTGCCGAGGCTCGCAGAAACTGAGACGCACTTCGATCGGGCCGAAAAGCTGAGCCTCCGGCGCGAGGGCGAGGGCTACGCCGTGGCGCGTGCGGATGGCACCTCACTCCATTTTGCAGACTGTGGCGTGCCGCGACAACTCTCGCTCACGACCCAGCGCGACGCCATGGGCAACGCCCTGCGCTTCGAATACGAGCGCGGCCAGCTCACGACCCTCATCGACAGCAGCGGCCGCCGCTTCACGCTGCGCTACCGCGCCGAGTGCCTGGTCGCGATCGAAGGCCCTCACCCCGACGCGCCCGAGCGCCGCGTCACCTTCCTGAGCTACGACTACGACGCTCACGGCGACCTCACCGGCGCCACCGACGCGCTCGGCCATCGCGCTGCGTACCGCTACCAGCGCCACCTCATGGTGCAAGAGACCAACCGCAACGGTCTCAGCTTCTACTTCGAATACGACCACTCGGGCCCGGGCGCGCGCTGCACTCGCACCTGGGGCGACGGCGGCATCTACGACCACGAGATCGCTTACGACGTGGCCCAGCAAACCACCGTCGTCGAAAACTCGCTCGGCCAGAAAACCACTTACCACCACGACGGCGCGCTGGTGCTCGAAACGCGCGACGCGCTCGGCCACCGCACGCAAACACACTACGACGAAGACCATCAGATCATCGCCACCTTCGATGCGCTCGGCCTCGCCACCCGCTACGCCTACGACGAGCGCGGCAACCTCTCCCAGATTCAAAATCCCGACGGCACGCGCATCCAAATCAAAAGCGACGAGCACGGCCGCCCCGTGGAGACCACCGACGTGCTCGGTGGGAGCTACCGCTTCAGCCGCGACGCCCAGGGCCGCGTGTCACGCCGCACCGACCCCCTCGGCCGCGTCACGCAGTATCACTACGATGCTCAGGCTCTCATTGGCGTGACAGATCCCGCCGGCGGCTACACCGCTCTCGCCTACGACCTGCACGGCATCCTCACCCGCCTCACCACCCCCGACGGCGCCAGCACCCACTACGCGCACGACGCCCTCGGCCGCGTCACCGCCGTCATCGATCCCAAGGGCAACCGCCAAGAGCGCCGCTACGACGTCCTCAATCGCGTCATCGAAGTGCGAGAGCCCGACGGCAACACCCGCCAGCTCGCCTACGACCCCGAAGGCAACGTCACCGAGGCCAAAGACCTCCAGCACCACATCACCTTCGCTTATCAGGGCCTCGGCCGCCTCCAGTCCCGCACCGAGAACGACACCCGCGTCGGCTTCGAATACGACACCGAAGAACGCCTCGTCGCCATCCTCAACGAACACGGCCACGCCTACCGCTTCACGCTCGGCGCCACGGGCCACGTCGACGAAGAGACCGGCTTCGACGGCCTCCGCCGCCGCTACACCCGCGACGTCGCGGGCAGAGTCACCCGCATCGACCGCCCCGGCGAGCGCCACTCCCTCTACACCTACGACCCCGCGGGCCGCGTCACCCGAGTCGACTACTCCGACGGCAGCTTCGAGACCTACAAATACCGAGCCGACGGGCAGCTCCTCGAAGCCAAAAATCAAGACGCCGTCGTCGGCTTCAAACGCGACCCCCTCGGCCGCGTCCTCGAAGAAGCCCAGGGCCGCCACACGATCCAGACCCAATACGACGCGCGCGGCCTCCGCACCCACCTCCGCTCCTCCCTCGGCGCCGACCTCCACATCGCGCGCAGCGCCATGGGCGACGTCGAGTCCATGCTCGAAACCCAGAGCACCTACCAAACCCAATTCAAACGCGACGCCCTCGGCCTCGAGCTCGAACGCGCCCTGCCGGGCGGCATCCGCAGCCTCTGGCAACGCGACGCCCTAGGGCGCCCCCGCGCCCACACCATCCACGGCGCCGCCCGCGCCCACCGCGACGTCCTCTACACCTGGCAACCGAACGACCGCCTCCAGGCCCTCACCAGCGCCGCCTCCCCGACGCCGTCGGCAACCTCTACAAAACCAAACACCAAACCGACCGCAAATACGGCCCCGCGGGGCAAATACTCGCCGCCCAAGGCCCCCACGGCACCACCCACTACGCTTACGACCCCGAAGGCAACCTCGTCCGCAAAACCGAGCCCCAGGGGCGACAGTGGCATTACGCCTGGAACGGCGCCGGCATGCTCGCGAGCGTGACCCGCCCCGACGGCACAGAGGTAGCGTTCAAGTACGACGCCCTCGGACGCCGCACCCAGAAGACCTATCGCGGGCAGACCACTCATTGGGTCTGGGACGGCAACGTGCCTTTGCACGAATGGGTTGAAGGCGCGCTCGAGCGGATCGCCATGGTGCAACACGCGCCCGCGTGGGCGAGCGACGCCGAGATCAAGAAACGCGACGCCGAGCTCCAGCAGTACCTCGCGCAGG
>JAYTOL010000012.1:0-46420 GCA_043747815.1 Deltaproteobacteria bacterium | reverse complement strand
CCTGGTACCTTCAGAACGATCGCCCGTTCAAGTGGTCGTACCGCCCCAAGTCGTGGGCTAAAGCTAAATCCAGTGCAACTTCTGCCGGGCGGCACTAGTACCTCGGCTGAACGGAATCGAGTCCGACACAGAAGTCTTTGAAGCAACCCCCGGCTCGCAGCCACGGTCCACCCCGTGGTCCTCCAGACCCTGCGGGCGCCCGATACGCACTGCTTGCGCAACTCGGAGCCGCGAATACTATCGCGCCCTCGAGCCAAGCCTCACGACGGCATCCGCATGACCCGAACGCACCCCAACGATCCGCTGCACGGCATCACGCTGAAAGCCATGCTCGAGCAGCTGCACGCTCACTACGGGTGGGAGGAGCTCGGGCGCAAGATCCCGATCCGTTGTTTCACCCATGATCCGAGCCTGGGCTCCAGCCTGAAGTTCCTGCGCCGGGAAGAGTGGGCGCGTCAAAAGGTCGAGGCGCTCTTCCTCGAGCTGCTCGTGAGCCGTGAGCCGGACGCTGGCTCGCGCTCGCCAGGCTCCTGAAGGTCGCTTACCCGAGGCCTGGGCGCGGCCAGGTAAAGAGCGCCCGCGTCGGGCGCCGCGCCTGACGCAGAGGCCGGCGCGCGTGCCTGCCCGAGCGCCCGCGAGAGTGGGCAAGACTCGACGCCGACGGCCCGCCCCTGACGGTAGAGGCCGAGGAGCTCGCGCGAACGTTGGGCGAGCATGCGACGCACCTCGCGGCGCATGCCTTTGACGCGCGGCACGTGCATGTCGTCGTAGGCCGTGGTCTGGTGTCGCATCCAGGCAATGCAGGCGGCCTCAGCCCGCCGCTCGATCGGGATGCGCTGGGTGCGCGCCACGGTCCCGCTGCCGACGGGCACGGCGTGGTCGGCGATGGCTTTGGCCATGACGCGGGCGAGCGCCCGATGCCGCTCGTGAAAATTGAGAAAGGCGAGCACGGCGGCTTCGAAGTCTCCGGCGTAGAGCTGCTGCTCCACCGCGCGCCGCCGCCTGCCGGACTCGAGCTTGCGTTGATAGTCGGGGCGCACCCGCTCGGCCTCGAGCTCGGCCCGGAGCCTCTCGATCCGCTCGCGAGGCGCCCAGATGCCGCGTGAAAACAGCTTGCGGCCGCGCTTTTCCTTCACGCACCAGGCGGGCCCATCGGCCTTGACGCGTCGGCTCAGCGCTGCGTCGCCCGGAGGCAGTAGGCTCCAACCGTCGGGCGCCTCCAGCGACTCGCCTTCGGGCGTCAATACTTGGCGCGCGTGAGCGCCCGGGGCAACGTCGCGTGTTCGGTGTGGCATCGAAACGGCGTCCTTTACACGGCTCAGATCGGAGTGCCAAGTAGGTTACCATCGGCTATGCTCGTCGGGTGACGGTCTTCGCCGCGCTACTTCGCGCCATCAACGTGGGCGGCACCGGCAAGCTGCCGATGAAGGAGCTCTGCGATCTATGTGAAGAGGCCGGTTTTAGTAACCCCAAGACGTACATCCAAAGCGGCAACGTGCTGTTCCAGAGCCGCTTGGCGGAGGCTAAGGTCAAGGCCAAGCTCGAGCCTCTGCTGGCGGCCAAAATTGGCAAGCCCGTCGGTGTGCTGGTGCGGACGCGCACGGAGCTCGAGCAGATCCTCACGCGCAACCCTTTCGTTGGTGCTTCACCCAGCCAGGTCTTGATCCTGTTCCTGGATGCACCGCCCCCCGCTCGGGCTCTGGCCGATCTGGTCATCCCTGGGCGTGAAGAGGTAAAGCTCGATGGCCGCGAGGTCTTCATCCACTACCCCGATGGCATGGGGCGTTCGAAGCTCTTGCTACCCTTTGCCAAGCTCGCCACGGGGCGCAACCTGAACACCGTGGCCAAGCTCGGGGCGCTGGCCCGAGCGATGGATGCTGGGGCGAGCGCTTAGGCCCTCTAGCCCTAGCCCCCACTGGGCGAGCTGCCGGCGCTCACGGGAGGAGCCGCTCGAGGATGGGGATCGCGGCTCTGAGCTGCGCCCAGCCCATGCCGAGGCTGGTCGCTCGGGTCGTTACGAGCATGATCACGGCCCGGCCCCCCTTCAGCGTCTTGGCAAAGTGGAGGTTGTGCTTCGAGGCGAGCTGCACCTCTTCGAAATGGTGTGGCTCGTTGCCGGCGTCACCCGCTTGCCCGCGCACCATGGCGTCGATGCGCGAGATGTTCGTACCCCGAAACAGGTCGACCATGGCGGAGGCCACCACGTCTTTCTGTTCTTCGGAGAACCCGCCGCTGGTGTGGCTCCCCAGCAAGGTGCCGGTATCCAGATCGATCACGCCGCAGGCGACCCCGCCTTCGACCACGCTGACCACGCGCTCGCAGGCGATGTCGACCTTCTCCAGCGTCTGCGCCTTCGCCACGACACGCACGGCAGGCCTTTCCCCGGAGGTGGGGCTGGGGCGATCGGCTCGGGAAGCGGCCCCCACCCCTTTGCCAGGAAGCGTGCTCGACTGCGTCGGCTCTTCGTCGAGATCGAAGAAGGCCGCGTCGATCAGCGCGGCCGGCAAGGGAGGCAGCTTGCTGTCCCGCTCTCGCTCGTCCAGCTGCCGCAGTTGATTGAGGAGCAGCCCCTGGAAATCCTGGAAGATGCTCGGCGTCACGGCCTCGAGCGCGCTAGTCCGGAGGGAGCCGGCGGGCATCTTCAAGATCGCCGCCAGGGCCGCTTCGCCTCGCTCTGCGCCGTGCTCCGCGTGCACTAACTGCCCATCTTGCATATGGAACGCGGCCGGCACGCCACCGAGTAAGCGAGCGCTCAGCGAACGGCGCGAGTAGTGGAACATCTGCAGCGTGTCCACCAGCGTCAGGCCGTGCAAGCTTGCCAAGAACCCTCCCGCGTACTCTGCTGCCCGCTCGACCGCTGCCAACATCTCGTCGATCTCGAAGGGCTTGCACAGCACCCGCACCGCGCCGAGGTCGAGTGCGCGCTGACCGTCTCGAGCGCTGACATGCGCGCTCATCAGCACGGGTCGGGTCCCGGGCGACGACTCGCGTAGGGCCAGGATCAGATCCATGCCGTCCCCGCCCTCCATGCGCAGGTCCGTGAGCAACACATCATAGGCGCGCTCGCGCAAACACTGGAGCGCCTCCGTCAACGAGCCCGCGGAGCTGGCGTCGTAGCCGTGGGCGCGCAGATTCCGGGTCAGGGAGTGGGCGAGTTGTAGATCGTCGTCGACCACGAGGATCGAGGCCATGACCTTCGGCGCCGGTGAGGCTATCTGCGCTACCACGTCTCGCGCCCCCTTTCCCCCGTAAGCCGCACTATCACCCGCCCGAACAGGCGCTGGTGGACGCGACCCCCATGGGCGCGGATTGGAAGGCTCGCGGGAGCGGGCTCTCGGCGGGGGAGGAGCTCGCCGCGCAGGATCTGGCGGATGCAGTAGGTGCGCGCATGCGGGGAGCCCATGTTGCGCGAGCGCCCGTATCCAGCTCGTTACGCGGCCGTTCCGTGCCGCGCTCCAGACTCCCTCGAACCATGCGACTGCCTCCCCTACTCACGTCAGATTGCTCCGTTCGACAACGTCCGCCCTGGCGGGCCGAGTAACGGCGTAGGGCCGCGTTTCTCCCCGCCTCCGTGGTTGGCCGCAACTTCGCGGCGGAGGGCGGCGCGAGGCTCGGGTCGTCGTCGCGAGAGCGTCGCAGGAAACCACATCGCACCGAGCGACGTCCGCCAGTGGCTCAAATGTAGGCGCGCCCCGACCTGCGTGGGCGTTGCACCCACCCCCGCCGCGCGCTCGAGCCGAGAGCATCACGCGTCCGCTACAGGCGATCGATGTCGAGGTCGCGATCGATCGTCGCCAGCTCTTTACGTGCTAGCGCGAGGTTACTCCGACGCCGATCGAGCGCGATGTAGAGGAACATCGAGGTGCCGACCATGCGTATCATGTGATACTGGCCGGTCATCGTGATCAAGATGTCGTCGATCTTGTCCTTGAGGCCCAGCTTGTCACGGATGGTCTTCGTGGCGCGTACGACCTCGGTTTTGCCAGCCGCCGCGAGCTCCAGATCGAAGGGCGGGTTGCCGGCGACGCCCAGGCAGAGGCCGCTCTCAAAATCGACCAGCGCGGCGCCCAGGCAACCGTCGATGTTCAAGGCCTTTTCAATGGACGACTTGATATCGGACATTTTCCCTTCTCCCTACCTGTTGCCGCGTCGAGGCAAGTGAGCCTCGACGGTCATACTTAGACTGCGTGATGCGCCCCTCGGGCAATAGTAGATGCTCGCCCGGAGCCGGGCTGCGCACGAATGCCAAGCTCGCTTCCACGGCGCGCCCCGCTCTGCAGCACGGGGTCGCCGGGCGGCTCCTCTAGCCAACGGGCGCTCGCCGGTTCGAATAAGCGCACGCTGCACGCTGCACGCGAACGTGGCGCTCATGCGGGCCTCGCTGTCTGACCGGGCTGTGCTGTCTGACCGGGCTGTGCTGTCTGACTGCGCTTCGCTGTCTGACCGGGCTGGGCGAGGACCCGGCGCCGCAGCCAGGCATAAACGGCCTCGAGCCCGTCGCCACGAGTGGCGGAGACTTGCAGGATCTCGATGTCAGGATTGACCCGGCGTGCTGCGTCCAGGCACTTTTGCACATCGAACTCGACGTACGGGAGCAGATCGATCTTGTTCAGGATCATGAGCTCGCTGGCCCGGAACATGTGAGGGTACTTGAGCGGCTTGTCCTCGCCCTCGGTCACGGACGCGATCACCACCTTGCAATGCTCACCCAGGTCGAAGAGGGCGGGGCAGACCAGGTTACCGACGTTCTCGATCATGACCACCGAGTCGAGCGGCGGGTTCAAGGTGTCGAGGCCGCGCGCCAGCATCTCCGCGTCCAGATGGCAGCCCGTACCGGTGTTGATTTGCACGACGTTGGCGCCCGTGGCACGGATGCGCTCGGCGTCGTTCAACGTCTCTTGATCGCCCTCGATCACCCCGATGACGAGCTCACCTTTCAAATCTCGCAGGGTGCGCTCGAGCAAGCTGGTCTTGCCGGCGCCGGGAGAGCTCACGAGGTTCAGCGCGAGGATGCCGCGACCGAGAAACCAGCCGCGGTTGCGCTCCGCGAGCTTGTCGTTTTTTTCGAGCAGGTGGCGTTCTAAAGCGACGAGGCTGGCCGCGCCGGCGTGCGACGTTGTCGGCTCGTGGTGAGCGTGGCCGTGGGCGTGCGGGTGGGAATGGTCGTGACCCTGCGGGTGGGAATGGTCGTGCTCATGGCCCGCCCCGTGAGCGTGGCCGTGCTCGTGGAGCCCCAGGGCCTCGCCCGTCTGTAGGCTGGTGATCAAGGGTCGGGCGGAGGCGGAACAACCACAGGTGGCGCACATTACAGAAGCTCCATTTCTTTGATCTTCATTTCCTCGCCGGCGATGCATTTGATCTGACGTGAGCCGCACGCGCAGCGGCCAAACAGCTGATGCAGCTCGAGCTCCTCGCCGCAGTCCCGGCAAGCGCCGCGGCCCGGCACCTCGCGGATCGTGAGCTCTGCTCCTTCGAGGACGGTGTCCCGACTGCAAACGTCAAAGCAGAAGCGAATCGCGTCGGGCATGATGGCGCTGAGCTTGCCGATCTCGAGCGCGACGCGCTTCACGCGCGCACCGTGGGCGTGCTCGGTCACGATGGCGACGATATTACGGGTAATGCCGAGCTCGTGCATCAGCAGATCCTCGGCAACTGCTCGCCAAACGGCACGTCGACGATGCGCTCACCGCCAAACGCCGTCTGCAGGATCACGCGCCCGGCGCGTTTTGCGACGACCTCGCCGATACGCGCGGAGTGCTCACCAGCGGGGTGGGCACGCATTGCCACGAGCAGCGCGTCTGCGTCCTGTTTCGGAACGATGGCGACGAGCTTACCCTCGTTGGCCAGGTACAAGGGATCGAGCCCCAAGAGCTCGCACATGCCACGCACCTCGGTGCGCAGCGGAATGGACGGCTCGAGGAGCCGGATGGCCACCTGGCTCTGCTCCGCAAACTCGTTCAGCACCCCGGCGATGCCGCCGCGGGTGGCGTCACGCAGACAACGGAGGTCGGGGCAAACCCGCAGCATCGCCTGGACCAGGCCGTGCAGGGGCTGGCAATCGGTCACGATGCTATTTTCGAGTGAGAACTGCCCGCGCGCGTCGACGATGGCGGCGCCGTGATCACCGATGTAACCATTGGTCAACACCTGGTCTCCCGGCCTCGCGCGAGCCGCACCGAGCTGGATGCCCGCCGGGATGACCCCGACACCTGCCGTGTTGATGAAGAGCTTGTCAGCGGCGCCGCGACCGACCACCTTCGTATCGCCCGTTACGACCTTCACGCCGGCCGCCGCCGCCGCTGTCTTCATCGACGCGGCCACGCGCCGGAGCACGCTGACGTCGAGCCCCTCCTCGATGATCACCGCGCAGGTGAGGTACAGCGGGATGGCGCCGCCCACCGCGAGATCGTTGACCGTACCGTTGATGGCCAGCATGCCGATGTCCCCGCCGGGAAAAAACAGCGGGTCGACCACGTAGGAGTCGGTCGTCAGCGCCAGGCGGTCCCCGCGCGCCGAAAGGCTCCCGAGGTCGATCCGCGCCTGATCTTCCAGGGCTCCGAGCTCGGGGTTGTCGAAGGCACTGACGAACACGTCCTCGATCAGGTCGCGCATGGCCTTGCCCCCGCTGCCATGCGCGAGGGTAATGGTCTTGGCGCTGAGCCGCGACGGCCGCCGACCAGATCGCTCGAGGTTGGCGCTCATTTTCCGACCTGCTCCTGGCTGCCCGCTGCGCTCGGGGCTCGACGCCGGCGCACCAACTGCTCCACGTCGGCAAACTTGTAGTACGCCGCGCAAGCGCCCTCGGAGGACACCATCAAGGCGCCCATGGGCGCCTCCGGCGTGCAGCCCGTGCCAAACACCTTGCACTCCCAGGGACGGATCACGCCCTTGAGCACCTCACCGCACTGGCACGCCTTGGGGTCGGCGATCTTCAAGTCCTTCACGCCAAACTTGCGCTCCGCGTCGAAGGCAGCATAGGCCGGACGCATCCCCACCCCGGAGTGGTCAATCGAGCCGAGGCCGCGCCACTCGAAGAACTCGCGGAGCTGAAACACCCGCGCGATCGCCTCCAGCGCGACGGCGTTGCCCTCATCTACCACCGCTCGCGCGTACTGGTTCTCCACTTCGGCGCGCCCGCCCGCGAGCTGCTCGAGCAACATCCAGATCGACTGCAGGATGTCGAGCGGCTCGAAGCCGGTGACCACGATCGGCCTCTTGTAGCGCTGAGCGACGAAGTCGAAGGGCCGCGCGCCGATCACCATGCTCACGTGGCCCGGCGCCAGAAAGCCGTCGATGGACATGTCGGGCGAGTCGAGGATCGCCTTGATGGTCGGCAGGGTGGTGATGTGATTGCAGAACAGCGAGAAGTTACTGATGCCGTCTTGCTCGGCGCGGAGCACTGTGAGCGCCGTGCTGGGCATGGTCGTCTCGAAGCCCAGCGCGAAGAAGATGACTTCCCGCGTCGGGTTTTTGCGTGCCAGCTCGAGCGCGTCGAGCGGCGAGTACACGACGCGGACGTCGGCGCCGAGCGCCTTGGCGCCGAGCAAGCTGCCGCGGGACCCGGGCACGCGCAGGGCGTCCCCGAAGCTCGTCAAGATCACCTCGGGCCGCTCCGCGAGCGCGATGCAGTCGTCCACGCGACCCATCGGTAAGACGCACACCGGGCAACCGGGCCCGTGCACCAGCTCGAGCCAGTCAGGCAAGAGCTGCGACAGGCCGTAGCGGAAGATCGTGTGCGTGTGGCCGCCGCAGAACTCCATGAGCTGCACGGGCCGCCCCGACCGCTCGAGGCGCGGCCCCAGCGCCTGGATGGCGTGGACCAGGAGCTTGGCTTTCTCCGGATCGCGGAACTCGTCGACGTACTTCATGGCTCGCTCTCCGGCCCCCGCCGTTCGAGCCGCCCGCGGTCGTCGGCCAGCAAGGTATGCGTCAGATCCCAGAGCACGTGATAGGTGGCGACGTGGACCTCCTGGACGCGATGCACCGAGTCAGTCTCCACGACGAGGCAGTGATCTACCAGGCCGCTCGCCTTCATCTCCCCCCCGTTCCCGCCGCACAGGCCCAGCGTGACGAGGCCGAGCTGCTTGGCTTTTTCATACGCGGACAGCAGGTTCTCAGAGTTGCCGCTGGTGGAGAAGCCGATCACCCCGTCCCCCGGGCGCGCGTGGACCTCGAGCTGGCGCCGGAAGACGTGCCGCATGCCGATGTCGTTGCCGACCGCGCTCAACATGGCCGTATCCATCGCCAGGTTGAGCGCCGGTAACGCCGGGCGCCCCGTGGTGATCGGGTGCAGGAACTCGACCGCGAAATGCGCGGCGTCACAGCTCGAGCCACCGTTACCCATGCAGAGCATCTTACCGTCCCGGGCAAACACCTTGGCGAGCGCGCGCGCCGCAGACAGCACGTGCGCCGCGTTTTGCTCGAAGAACGCCCGCGCCACGGCCTGGCCGTGTCGTGTCTTCTGCCGAACGGACTCGAGCAACCCCGCGTCGAGCAGCAGAGCTTGCTCTGGCCCGTCTGCGCGGCGCGCGCCATGCAGGAAGGGATAGAGCTCTCGAAGGTGTGCCTCAGTCATGCTCACTCCTTCAGAGGGCTACGCCGACGGACCCGTCAGGGCCGCGATCTCCGCCTGCGCTTCACCGAGCGCGGTGAGCAGATCCAATGTCTTCTGCGCCTCGACCGCGTCAATCCGCGCCATGGCGAAGCCGACATGCACGAGCACCCATGCCCCCACGCACTCCTCGAGCTCGCGCTCGTCCCGCGCGACGCAGGCGACGTTGATCACGCGCCTCACCCCCGCGACGTTCACCAGCGCGAGCTTCCTCCTCACGTCCGTGACTTCGACGATCTGACCGGGTATCCCCAAACACATTCTCGAAATCCCTTCAGGAACGCTGCTGCGCCTCTTGCTCTCGAGCAAGGCCCACCAAGGCTTGGCCGAGCGCGAGCCCCGCGTCGCTCATCGGTGCCTGCTCGTGCATGAGCACACGAAACTCCTGAGCCGACAGACGCGCTGCCACCTGCTCGAGCAGCGTCTTGTTCTGAAAGACCCCGCCGCTCAGCGCCACCGTGGCGAGCGGGCGCTCCGGATCCTCTCGGCTCAACTTCACCGCCATGCTGACAATGGCTTTGGCGAGGCCTTTGTGGAAGCGCGCCGCCATCACCCCCCTGGGGGTACCGAGCACGAGATCGCCGAGCACGGCTTGCCACATGGCGAGCGGCTCGATGTAGCGGAGGCCCTTGCCGCCGAGCCGAGGTATTGTGAACGGATACGCGAGCTCGTCGTCTTCGTGCTCCAGGGTCGCCGTGTCGACCAACGCCTCGAGCTCGATGGCGGCCTGCCCCTCATAGCTCACCGACTCACGGCACACGCCGACGGCCGCGGCCACGGCGTCAAAGAGCCGGCCACAGGAGGAGGCGAGCGGCGCGAGGCCGGGGGTCGTGAGCATCGCGCCGAGCGCGGCGAGCGGTTTCTGCTCGAGGAAGCGGCACAGCTCGAGCCCCTCGAAGTTCATCAGAAAATCAGCCCAGCCGAGCTCCGCCAGCAGATGCGCGTAGGTATTGCGCCACGGCTCGCGCATGGCTCGGGCGCCGCCGAGGAGCGCCACGGGCTTGAACGTGCCGAGGCGCTCGTAACCCCGGTAGTCCGCGCGCAGGAACTCCCCGCCCCAGAGCTCGCCGCCCTCCCCGTAGCCGAGCCCATCGAGCGCGACGCCGAGCACGGGCCCGGCGTGCAGGGGCCAGGCGTTGTCGCCGAGGCAGGCCGCGATGTGCGCGTGATGGTGTTGCACGCGCTGGAGCGGCAACCCGGCACGCGCGGCCCACTCCTCGCCCAGCTTGCTCGACAGGTACTCCGGGTGGGCGTCGATGACGAGCCGCGTGGGCTCGAGCTGATACAGCTTCTGGTAGAGCTCGAGGTTGTCGCGATAGTCAGCGTACGTCGCGGCGTTTTCCAGATCGCCGATGTGCTGCGACAAGATGGCCGTGTCGCCCTGGACGACGCAGAAGCTGTTCTTCAGCTCCCCGCCGAGCGCCAGGCTCGGCGCTTGCGCGACAAAGCCCGGGGGCAGGCGCAGCGCGAGCGGAGCGTACCCGCGGCCCCGGCGCAAGAGCCGTGGCGCGCCCGCCATGACGCGCACCACCGAATCGTCCACGCGCGTGGTGATGGCCCGATCGTGCGACAGGATGTAGGGGCTGATGGCGCCGAGCCGAGCCCGTGCCTGGCCGTCGTCGATGCACTGCGGCTCGTCCGAACGGTTACCCGAGGTGAGCACGATCGGCCGCTCCATGCGCCGCAGCAAGAGGTGGTGCAGCGGCGTGTACGGCAGCATGAAGCCGAGCGTGTTCTGGCCCGGCGCCACCTCGCTCGGGAGCGACTCGGCGCCGCCGGCGTGGAGCAGCACGATCGGAGCGGCGGCGCTCGTGAGCAGCGCCTGCTCCGCGTCGCTGACGTCGGCGTAACGGCGCACGACCTCGAGGCTCCGCGCCATCAGCGCGAAGGGCTTGCGATCGCGGCCCTTCCGCTCGCGCAGCCGCTGCACGACCTCGGCGCGCGTGGCGTCGCAGGCCAGGTGATAGCCACCGATGCCCTTGATGGCCACGATCTCTCCCCGTTTGAGCAGCGTGCACGTGGCGTCGACGTCGTCGAGCTGCGAGAGCGTGGTCGTGCAGAGGGCACGCCCGTCGCTGCGCACGAGAGTGGCCCTGGGCCCACAGGCGTGGCAGGCGTTCGGCTGAGCATGAAAGCGCCGATCGCTCGGCTCGTCGTACTCGCGCCGACACGGCTCGCACAGCGCGAAGCTCGCCATGCTGGTGTGCCGGCGATCGTAAGGCAGGCCAGTGAGGATCGACAGCCGCGGGCCGCAGTGCGTGCAGTTGGTGAAGGGGTAGCGGTAGCGCCGGCTGAAGGGATCGAGCGACTCCGCAACGCAGGCCGCGCAAGCCGCGGCGTCCGGAGCGACGCCGGTGCGGGCGCCGCTCGGCTCACTCTCCGCGATCGTGAAGGCGGCAGGCGGATGGCTCGAGCCCGACGCGGCGCGCTGGATGCCATCGATGGCAGCCAACGGCGGGCAGGCTCGCTCGAGCGCCTCCACGAAGGCGTCGAGCGTCGAGGCCTCCGCCCAGGCGTGGATCAAGACGCCGTCACCGTCGTTGCACACCTCTCCGCGCACGCCGTGCTCGCGAGCGACGCGGAACACGGTGGGACGGAAACCCACCCCCTGCACGACGCCGCGAATTCGGATGCGTTCACTCCGCAAGGGGAGGCTCATACCCCGAGCTCCCACACGCTCACGCGGTTGTTGCCCGAGTCGGCGACCACGACCTTGGCGCCGCCGAGCGGCGTGGGGCAGGCGGAGAGCGCGTAGGGCCAACACAGGCTGTCGGCGGCCGCGGCCCGCCAGCGGTTGTCACCCTTTTGATGAAAATCCAACTGGCCCGTCAGCGCTCGCGCGCTCTGCCCCGTGGCGAGATCGTCGATGTGAAAGCCGAGCAGCCGTGAGTTGGCGGTATCGGCGCACGCGAGCCAATCCCCCGCGGCGGTGATCCCGTAGGGCATGTTCAGCGTGCTGGGGCGCGGCCAGTAGAACGACTGGTTGTGATCGACCCGCTCGCCGCTCACTTGGCCCAACAAGACGCTCGCCGCCTGACCGGACTCCGAGGGCAGACCTCGGTAGACCATGATGCGGTTGTTACCGGCGTCTGACACGCACAGGTTCCCGCGCCAAGAGCAGATACCGTGTGGCCAGCGCATGCTGGCACTATCCGGCGCGGCGCCCGCGTTCTCGTCGCGGCGATCAAACTGACTTTGACCGAGCACCAGGTCCGCGGGTTGGCCGTTGCGCTCGGGCATGCCGCGCCACATCAGGACGCGCCGGTTCTCCGAATCGGCAACGAAGAGACTGCCCCCGACCCAGGCCACGCCGTAAGGCCAGAACAGGCTGTCCGCCGCAGGCAGGGCCCGACCCCGATTGGCGTCCGAGCCCTCGAAATCCGCCTGCCCGAGCACCACGTCCGGAGGCACGCAGCTCGCCTCGGGTGCCGACGTCCAGAGCAACACGCGGTGGTTCCAGGCGTCCGCCACCGCCAGCCCGCGGGCGCCGAAGGCGCTGATGCCGGTGGGCACGTTGAGGCTCTGCGCGCTGACCCCTCCTCGAGCGTTGCGCCCTTCGTGCTCGAAGCCGGGTTGCCCGATCACCCAATCGGCGGGGGCCTGGTCGCGCTCGGGGCAGCGGCGCCAGCCGAGCAAGCGGTGATGGCCCGTGTCACACACCCAGAGCGGCCCGCCCTCGCCGAGCAGCAGCGCGCCGCGTGGGCCAAAACACGTGTGCCGATCTGCCCGCACGCCTTCCGTCACGAGCTCCGGCACACGCGCCGCGCCGAGCACCACCAGCGGCTCGGCCCCGAGCAGCGCGCGATGCGCGGGCGCCACGCTGGCGGAGGCCGGGCGCAACGCGGCGGTGACGCGCGTCGTACGACTGACGAGCGCTTCGGCGCTCACGAAAACCTGACCTCGACGCGCTCGCCCGTGACCCGCGCCGAGTGCGTCTGAAGCTGCACTTCGGGGACGGTCAAGCACTCACCCGACTCGAGCAGGAACTGGAAGCCGTGATGGCTGCAGGTGAGCACGCCGTCCTTCACCTCACCGTCATCGAGCGGCATCCCCAGGTGCGCGCAGGCGTTCTCGAAACAACTCACATGCTCTCCCGCGCGGGAGAGCAGCAGCGAATGTCCGAGCAGCTCGAGCGCGAGCAGGCCGCCGTCGGGCACGTCTTGCAACAGGGCGGCCACCGCCCAACCTTGCTCCGCCGTTGCGAACGGGCTCACCGAGTGGACACTGCCTGCAGAGTTACTGCCCTTCGACCCGAGCCCGCCGCCCGCCAACTTGACATGCAAAATCTCCGGGCACTGCTCCTTGATCGCCTTCTCGACTCCCGCTCGCAGCGTGAGGCCCGCGGCCGAACAACCATCGCAGGAGCCCAACAGACGCACGCTCACCACGTCGGGGGCCTGGATCGAGGCGAGCTCGACGTTGCCGCCGTGGCTGTCGAGCATGGGACGCACCGATTCGAGCGCCGCTTCCACCCGCTCGTGCAGCGAGGCGCGCAGGATCTCGTGGTGCCGGAGCACGGCGTAGACGACCTCGTCAGAGGCCACCTCGCGCAGCGCCGCGGCCGCCACCGGGTTCGCCTTGAGCGCGCGGATCATGCGCGATAACGCCTCCTTGTGCAGCGCATCGATGGCGCGTTGCAACGCCAGGGCGGTCAAGCGCTCGTGCTCGCCCCAGGTGGCGACGAGCGCCTGGAGCGACTCGATGTCTCGGAGCAGAGGCGCGAGGGGTGTCGTCGCCGGAGCTGACGCCGCGGGCGGCGGCAGGGGCTCCGACGTCTCGGGCGGCGTGAGCTGCCGCGTCGTAGGCGATGCCGCACGCAGACCCGGCTCGGCTCCCGACGAACCATCGGACGCGCGATCTCGTGCGCCGAGGACCCGCAGCTGCAGCATGCCCCCGTCCTCCCGACGAGAGCTCACGGTCGACGCGGCTGCAGCCGGCGGCGAAGGTTCTAGGGTGCGACGAGACATCAGTTGTACTTGAGGTTCTTGAAGAGCAAGGGCTGGAGCGCGCCGCCGAGCAGGGCGCTCACGAGCACCGCGGGCCACAGCATGCCGAAGAGCTTGACGAGCGCGACGCAGCCGAAGGCCGTGAGCAGCACGCCGATCGCCGATTGCCTGAGCACGTGCAGCGGGCTCTGAAACAGCTTGCCACGCACGAACAGCACCACGGAATGCCAGAACATATCGAACATCAGCGCAAGGACCTCACAACCAGTTGAGCGCGCACAGCGCGATCAGGACCCCGGGCAGCGCCGCGATTGGACCGAAGAACGTGCCCATCATTGCCGCCACCCCGTAACCGATGTGCTTGCCGCCCACCAGGATGCCGCCCAGAGCGCCGCCCAGGGCGCCGAGCAAGAGCGCGCCAACACACAGGATGGCCGCGGTGGCCCACGTGATATTTCCCTGGCTCAGCTCCACGACGATCGCTTGCATCTCCCACCCTCTCAGCGTGACCCTAACCGTTGCCGATCCGCGACTGCCCGAAATCGGAGCTCAGCGCGGGCTGCGCGTGCTGCCCCTCACGGAGCTCGAGCAGGATCTCCGCGCGCGCCTGCGCCACGAGCTCGGCCTTCTCGGGCTCGCCGTGTTGGCTGAAGATCGCGAACGCCTCCGCGTACAGCTCGGCGGCCTCGAGCAAGCGCCGCCGATTGCCCCTCGCGGGGTGGGCTGGCTCGTCCAGCGAGTTGCGCAGGCAATTGGCCTTATTGGCCAGCGTATTGGCGTACTGCACGGGCGTATCCCGCGCGTTACGCACCTTCAACGCTTCGTCATACGCTTCCAACGCGCGCAGGCCGTTCTGGATGGGGTGCCCGCTCGCCGCATACTGCAGAGCGTTGCCTAGGTTATTCTGCAACATCGCGTATTCGACCGGGTCATCCACGATCGAGACGACCGAGAGCGCCTCGGTGAAGGCCTGCACGGCCAGCGCCTCGCGCAGCTTGGCGCGCTCGTCCACGGCGGGGATGGAGAGGTAGGCGGTGGCGAGATTGTTCTGCAAGATCGCAAACTCACGCGGATAACGCTGGCGATCGAACACGCGCGTGGCGCGTTGATAGGCGGCGATGGCGTCCGTGAGCTTGGCCGCGTGTTGCCCAGCGAGCGCGTGCAGCACCACCCCGAGCGACATCTCCGCGTCAGCGACCTCTTCGGAAGTCCCCCCGAGCTCGCCGAGCGGCGGCAGTGCGGCTTCGAGCTCCGCTCTCGCGAGCAGAAGGTGCTCGATACCCGGGCCCGGGATCGCCCGCAGCGCCGTCGCTTTGCGCGCACGCAGCCGCGCGACGATCAATGGCTCACAGCTCGGGCACTCTGCGATCGCGTGATCGTAAAGGCTGACCGCGTAGTGCAACTGCGTGGCGTTCTTCGGCTTTTGCTGCAACCCGAGCGCCATTTCGGCGAGCATCTCGACCTTCTCGAGCGGGGTCGCGAGAGCCGCGTCGATGCTCGCTAACGCCTGCGCAAACTCATGTTCTGCCTGCGAGTCGTTCACTCACACTCTCCTCGAGCTTGCCCACCACGTGGTAAAGCCAGACGCTGCCCTCTCGACGCCGCGGCCCCCCATAGCCGCTAGAACGGTACGCTCGTGGTGCGTCCTGTCAAGCCACATGAGGTCGCCGCCGACGGGCGAAGTGCATCACCCTTGGCGGAGCGTTGACATGAACTCACGTGCCGTATATCTACGGAAGGACACGCTGGCCAAAGCGTGTGGTGCGTGTGGGGAAATGAGGGTGCTGATCGACAAGTACGATTGGCGAGTGGCACTATTGGATGGCGGAGTCTCCGATGGCGGAGTCTCCGATGGCGGAGTGCAAGAGCGGAGGGAGCTGGTGGAGGTGCTTCAACGTGAGTGCACCCGAGTGCAACTGTCGGTGGCTGTAACAGCGATAGTCAGCAGAGACTTGGCGGGGATTGCCGGGGGATAACAGCGGCGTGCGGGCTCGAGCGCGCACACGTAAATCCGAATCAAGGAGAGAGTTTGGCAAACTTACTGTGGTTGCAGGGCGGAGCGTGCTCCGGCAACACGATGTCGTTCCTCAACGCAGAGGAGCCGAGCGCCTGTGACCTCGTTACGGATTTCGGTATCAACATCCTCTGGCATCCGTCGCTCGGTGTAGAGCTGGGCAATAATCTCAAGCAGATGCTGAGAGACTGCATCTCCGGTCAGACGAAGCTCGATATCTTCGTCTTCGAAGGCACCGTGGTGAACGCGCCCAACGGCACGGGGGAGTGGAACCGCTTTGCGGGGCGGCCCATGAAGGACTGGGTGAAGGAGCTCTCCGCCGCGGCGGACTTCGTCGTGGCGATCGGGGACTGCGCGACGTGGGGCGGGATCCCTGCAACGGCCCCCAATCCCAGCGATTCCGTGGGGCTGCAGTTCCTCAAGCGCGCTCCGGGCGGCTCGCTCGGCAGCGCCTTCAAGAGCCGGGCTGGCTTCCCCGTGATCAACATCCCGGGTTGCCCGAGCCACCCCGACTGGGTCACGCAGATCCTCGTCGCCATCGCAACGGGCCGCGCGGCAGATCTGACTCTCGATCAATTCCACCGCCCCAAGACGTTCTTTCAGAGCTTCACTCAGACGGGTTGCACGCGGAACATGCACTTCGCGTTCAAGGTCTCGGCGACCGAGTTTGGGCAACGCAAGGGCTGCTTGTTCTACGACTTGGGCTGCCGCGGCGCGATGACGCATTCGCCCTGCAACCGTATCCTGTGGAACCGGCAGTCCTCGAAGACGCGGGCAGGCATGCCCTGCATCGGCTGCACCGAGCCGGAGTTCCCCTTCTTCGATCTGGCTCCGGGCACGGTCTTCAAGACTCAAACCGTGATGGGCGTCCCGAAGGACCTGCCCGCGGGTGTCGACAAGAGCGGCTATTTCAAATTGAGCGCCGCGGCCAAGGCAGCCGCCCCCGCGTGGGCCGAAGAAGACATCTTTGTCGTGTAGTTGGTGGCGAGTAAATCGAGCATGACACAAGCAATTCAAACTCTGGACATCTCGCCCGTTGGCCGCGTGGAAGGGGACCTGGACGTCCGGGTCGACATCGCGGACGGCGTGGTGGTCGACGCCTGGACCTCTGCGGAGCTGTTTCGTGGCTTCGAGATCATCCTGCGCGACAAGGATCCGCAGGCGGGTCTGGTCGTGACACCGCGCGCCTGCGGCATTTGCGGGGCCTCGCACCTGACCTGCGCGGCCTGGGCGCTCGACACCGCGTGGCAGACGACCGTGCCGCGCAACGCCATCATCACGCGCAACTTGGGCCAACTGGCGGAGAGCCTGCAAAGCTTACCACGCCACCACTACGGCCTGTTCATGATAGATCTGTGCAACAAGAACTATCAAAAAAGCCAATATTACGCCGAGGCGGTCAAGCGTTGGTCGCCCTTCACCGGCACGAACTACGAGATCGGCATCACGATCTCTGGCAAGCCCGTCGAGATCTATGCGTTGTTCGGCGGCCAGTGGCCGCACTCGAGCTACATGGTGCCGGGCGGCGTGATGTGCGCGCCGACGCTGACGGACGTCACCCGGTCGTGGTCGCTCCTCGAGTATTTTCGGACCAACTGGATCGAGCCGGTCTGGCTCGGTTGCTCGATCGAACGCTACGAGCAGATCAAGACGTATGACGACTTCAGGGCCTGGCTCGACGAGAAGCCGGAGCATCAAAACTCCGACCTCGGCCTGATGTGGCGAATGGGGCTCGACGTGGGCCTCGACCGGTACGGCGCGGGCATCGGTAAGTACCTGTCCTGGGGCTACCTGCCGCATGAAGACAAGTATCAAAAGCCGACCATCGCTGGGCGCAACGCCGCGGTGCTCATGCCGAGCGGTGTCTACGATGGCTCGTCCGACACACATCGGCTGATGGAGCAGGAGAAGACGCTCGAGGATATCTCGCACGCTTGGTACGACGAGGGTGGCGGGGCCAAACATCCCTTCCAGCGCACCACCACTCCGACCGCGAAAAACACGCAAGATTTCCAGAACAAGTACACCTGGGCCACGGCCGTGCTGCACGGCGACTTTGGCCACCTCGAGGCGGGGCCGCTGGCGCGCCAGCTGATCGTGGGCGGCAACCACATGCTGGGCTGGCAACACAAAGACGGGCTGGTCCTCGACATGTACAAGAAGATGGGGGGGGCGAGCGTGCTGCTCCGGCATTTCGCGCGGATGCACGAGTTCAAGACCATCTACCGCCAGCTCGAGCGTTGTCTGCGCGAGCTGAAGCTCAGTGAGCCGTTTTACGTCAAGCCCAAGGAGCAGGACGGGCAAGGTTGGGGCGCGACGGAGGCGATCCGCGGAGCCTTGTGTCATTGGATCGAGATCAAAGGTGGCAAGATCAAAAACTACCAGATCATCGCGCCCACCACCTGGAACGTGGGCCCGCGAGCGGCAGGCGGGCAACGCGGACCGATCGAGGAGGCGCTGATCGGCACACCCATCGCGGACCAGAACGACCCTGTCGAGGTCGGGCACGTCGCGCGCTCGTACGACTCGTGTTTGGTGTGCACGGTGCACGCTCACGATGCGAGGACCGGTGAAGAGCTGGCGAGATTCAAGACGGCCTGAGGGATGCTCTCGTGCGCTCCGAGGAGCGCCGGGGGCAGCGCCCTGCAACGCCTGCAGGCTGTCGCGGCAGTCCACACCCTGCGGGCTCGAGCAAGTGCGTGCGCCGTGGGCTGTCTGCGCTAAAACTGGCAGGAGCTCTGGGGCGCTATGCTGACGATCATTGGTTGCGGAAATCCGAATCGGAGCGACGACGGTGCGGGCGTCGCCGTGGTTCGGCGCCTGCTCGAACGGCTCGGTAACGAGGCGCCTAAGGGCTCACGGATTTTTGACGCCGGGACGGCCGGGATGGAAGTGATGTTCAAGGCGCGAGGCGCGAGCGAGCTCATCCTGGTCGACGCGAGCTCCAGCAATTCAGAGCCCGGCTCGATTTTCGACGTGCCCGGTCAGCTGCTAGCGAGCGTGCCCGAGCCGG
Source organism: Deltaproteobacteria bacterium (assembly GCA_043747815.1). Lineage (GTDB taxonomy): Bacteria > Myxococcota_A > Polyangia > Polyangiales > Polyangiaceae > SZUA-265. Next base: position 27,836 of record JAYTOL010000012.1, on the reverse strand, counting down.
GCCACGGCTCGCACGGGTTCCGCTGGGACCATGCCCTGCACGCGGGCAAAAGGATTTTCAGGCACGAGTTTCCTGATCGAGTGACCGTATACCTGATTGAAAAGCAAACGCTCGAGCTGGGCCTCCGGCTCTCCGAGCCCGTCGAGCGGGCGGTAACACGTGTGGTGGAGATCATCATCAATCGGCTGCAGGCCATCGATCCAGAGAGGGCTCTCGCGGCGGGGCCCGTCGCCGGGGGGTCTCGTCCGCGAGCCGACGCCGGAGCAGGGGTGGAAGTGAAAAGCGTCGACAAGCCATCCATCCGCATTCAGAACGGCAGCCTGTACCTCGACGCCGAGCTCTACGACACGCACTTCCGGGGCCGGGACTCGGTGGGCGTGATGCAGCGGGAGCATCGGATCGCCGTCTTCCCGCTCGCTCCGGGCAGCGTGGGTGGGTCGCTCGCGAAAGTGCGCAACGCACGCGGCGACCGCGTGGTGCATGCCCGGGAGCTGCTGCGCGCGCTCGATCTGGATGACGGCGACGCGCACGAGCTCGTCGCCGAGTGGGATGCCGAGCTCTCGGCGCTGACCGTGCCACGACCCACGCCGCGCAAGGCCTGAGGGTGCGCGCTCTGGAAAGCATCGCTCACCATGGCTGACCATTTCACGTGCTCGGGGACGGCGAAGTGATGGACATGGATACCCTCGCTTCCCTCACCTTCTCTCAGGTACCCGGCGCGCGCTTGGCCGGGGTCGTCGACATGACCACAGGCATGTTTCTGGCTATCGAGGCCGGCAACCTGCCACAACGCGAGCTGGATTTATTGGCCATCTCCGCGCGCGAGCTCTTCTTTGGCGCGGTGGGGACAGGTTTACGCCAGTCTTTCGTCGGCGAGAACGACCGGCAGCAGCTCAAGGACGTGATCGTCGTCGGCGAGAAGACCGTGTTCATGTTCGCGCGGCTTCCGCAAAGTGATGCTGCCGCCATCGTGGTCGCATGCGACAAGAAGGCTCAACTCGGGATGATCACGATGACCATCGCCAAAATCCGGGACGGCTTCGGGAAGGCCTGATGGCAGCGCTGGAAAACGATCACCTGGTGGTGCGCGTGGCCTACACGGGGCCGCCGATGGCGGGCAAGACCGAGTCCGTGCGGGCGCTCTTGCCTTTGCTCAACGGCAAGGGCACCAGCGAGAGCGTAATGTCGCCGGGGGAGTGGCGCGGCCGCACGGCGTTCTTCGACTGGGCTTATTACGAGGGCGGCGCGTTCGAGGGCCGGCCCATTCGCTGCCAGATCATCTCGACTCCAGGTCAGGTCGCGCTGAGCGACCGACGTGAGCTGATCCTCAGGTCCGCTGACGCGGTCATCCTGGTCGTCGAGTCACAGCTGGAGGCCATCGAGCGCGCCCTCCAATGCTACGAAGAGATGGCACCGTGGCTAGAGGAAGCGGGCGGCGACACGCCGATTCGTGTGTTGCTCGCGTGCAACAAGCAGGATCTGGAAGGCAGCGTCCCGCCCGAGGAGCTGTCGCAGGCGCTCGGGTTGCCCTTCGGCAAGGAGGTTTACCCCACCTCCGCCCGCACCGGCAAAGGGCTGCGAGCCGCCTTCGTCGCGGGGGTGCGCGTGGCCGTAGAGCGCGCTCGCGCTTTGCTCGCCAAAGGGCAGGTGCTGTCGGCTCCGGCGGTGCGGACGGGGGAAGAGCTGTACGAGCTCATGCAGCGCGACGCGGCGTCGAGGAGCTTAGCGAGCCCGCACGGCACGCCCCCATCCCTCCGCAGCTCGCCCCCCTCGGAGCGCACGACGCGGCGCGTGTTATCTTCTGCGCCCAGCCAAGGCACGGCGGGCAGCAGCGTACGGGCGGCGGCTCGTTCACGCTCGGCGCCCACGAGCCGCCCGCCATGGTCACGGCTGCTCAGCGGCAGGCCCCCCGAGGCACCGAGCGCTGCACCGTCAGCAACGAATGCCAACGTTCCGGCGCCCGAGTCAGCGCCCATTGCGTCAACGCCGGCCTCAACGCCCGCTGCGTCAACGCCCGTTGCGGCACCGCCCGCTGCGGCACCGCCCGCCTCCACGCCCGTTGCGTCACGGCCCTCCACGAAGCGGCCCGCCTCGACGCCCGTTGCGTCAGCGCCGAGGCCCGTACCCACGGAACCACCGCGAGCGTCAATACCCGCGGTTGCCGCGGCCACCCGAACGAGCTCGCCCGCGGCGCTCTCGGCTCCGCTGCCCGTGAGCGGCGACCGCGCAGCGGCACGGGACGATCAGGCAGCGGCGCGTGCCGAGGCGGCTCTGGAGCGCGCCCCCCAATCGTCGACGCGGCACGCCATTCCGCCGACCCGTTCACTGCTGATTGAATCCAAAGCACCAGAGCTGCCCGCCATCATCGAGGTGCGGGCCGCGGCGCAGGCGACGCTGCGGCTCGACCCAGCAGGAAAGGCAGCGAGAGCGTGGAGGCCCGAGAGCGGTGCGCGTCCCGCTGTGATGCCGGCCAGCGCTTATTACGCTCTGGTCGTGCCGGCATACGAGCCCGGAGCGAGCGTGCAAACGCCACTGGCTCCGCGGCGAGCGCAGGCCACGCCGGATCGGCGCGCCCCGCAGAGCCAAGGCAACATCAACGCACTGACGGCGCCGGCGCTGTCGAGAACGACCTCCTATGTCCCGGGCGGCACCCGCCCCGCGGTGATGCCCGCCGCCGCGTACTTCGCGACGCTCCCTCCAGCCGAGCGCTCACCGGATGTAAACGCTTTCACGTCGAGCCCGTTCGATGCAATGGCTGCAAGACCCGCGAGCACGCAGAGCGCACCCAGGCGCCGCCCTTCCCCTGGTGCACGCCCCGCAGTCATGCCCGCCAGCGCGTATTACGCAGCGCTCGGAGCCATTGGCGCCGCGGCGGACGGCAAGCTTAGCCACGGCAGCGCGGGAGACGGCACGACGGGCAATCGCTCGGGAGACGCTCTGACGGCGATGCCCGCCGCCCACGCTGCCTCCCCTTCACCCGCGCGAGCCGGTCTCAATGTGAAGGCCCCTTCGGCCAAGCCAACGCCAGGGAGGCGAGGTCTGGACCCCGGAGCGCGGCCCGCGGTGATGCCAGCCAGTGTCTGGCGGGCAGCGCTTGGCCTCCAGCCGAGCGCAGTCCACGACGGAGCCCCGTCGCTCGGCTCCGCCGCGAGCGCTGCGTCCACCGGCGCCCCCCAGACCGACGCGCCACTTTCTTCCGTGCCCCGGACTTTCTCGGCGCATCCGGCGCAGGCCGCGAACCAAACGGGGACATCGCGCGTGCCCATGCGGCTGCTCGCGGGCGGCTCCCCACCGCAGCCGCGTGCCGATACACGAGCGCCCGCTGCTCCGGCGCGCACTCCGCTCGAGCTAGTGAAGCGGCCTGCCGTGATGCCGGCGAGCGCCTGGTTGGGCAAAGGCTCGGCGCTTTCGACGGGCATCGGCGCGCCGCAGGCGCAGGTCCCGAGCGCCAAGAGGCAGGGTCGCCCCGCGGTCATGCCAGCCAGCGCGTGGCGAGCTCTGCAGCAAATGCCAGCCGCGGCATCGGGCGCATCCGCTTCGCCGGCGCTGCTCGATGACCCGCCGACGCTGCCCTCAGCGGCGCTCGAGAAGCTCCCCATCGACGCGCCCTCCGACGGCACTTTGCTCGAGCCGAGCGAGTCGTTCTGGATCCCCGAAACTCCCCCCGGTCTGCGTGGGCTCACCGGCAGCGCCGCTCCACGCATCTTTTCCGCTGGCGAGAGCACGGCCCACAGCGCGGGCGCGCCGCGCCTGCCCGGGCAAGCTCGAGCGCCAAGCGCGGTGTGGCGGCGCACGACCTGGCGCGCGCTAGAGACGCAGATCACCGAGGAGGGGCGCGCGTTAGAAGACGCTCACGGGCGCTGGATCGGGGAGCTCGCACCGGGCTGGTACGCGCGTACCTTGAGCAGCGCTACGGACTCGCGCGCCGCGCGCCGCGCTTTTGCCGAGGCGGTGCTGCGCCACCGCCGCCTCTCCCGCTACCTCTCCGAGCCCCGCTGCCTCGCGCTCACCGAGGAGGCCGATCGCTTTTGGATCTGGCAGATCGCCTGCCGGGTGCCGACGCTCGGAGCCAGCCTCGGTCGGCTGCTCGCGCTCGGCGAAGGCCCGAGCGCGATGGCGGACGCGTTGATCGAGGCGGCGGAGGACTACCTCACGGCACGCGAGAGCTTCGCAGAGGCACCGGAGCCTTTGCCGCTGTCGCTGCTCACGCTCGGCAGCCGCGATGGCAGGAGCGTCTACGCGGGGCTGATGCCCGACACAGGAGCGGCCTTCGCTAGCGCGTGCGAGGACAGCGACGCCGCCTTCGCGGACGCGTTGCAGAAGAAGTGGCGGGACTCGCCCGAGCCAGCGGTGAGCACGGAGCTGCTGCTCCTCGAGCTCTCCAGCAAGGCCGTCGGACGGCTTCCCGATACCCTGCTGGACAGCATCCGCGCAGCCCTGGTCCAGAATTGAAATCGAGACGAGCAGGAACGGAGGAATGGTCATGAGCCAATGGGAATCGCAGATCCGCACCAACCTGGAAGACCCGGTCTATAGTAACCTCCTGGACCGAGGCGTCGCCAGCACGCCAGGGACGCTGGCGGCGGGGCTGGTCAACGTCCGGTATGGCGAGGGTTGCCTGCGAGGGCAAGCCGCCGAACAGGCACCTGACACCGAGCTGTCACAGCTGATCGCGCTCAGCCAGTGGCTGTTTCCCCCCGCCGACCTCGCCGACTCGAACGCGCGCGCCGGCGCCCTCGCTCGCCTAGGACAGGTGGAGTCGGCGTTCTGGACCACGCGCAGCGAGCGCCTGTTCGCGCAGCTGGTGGGGGAGCGCGTGCTGGTACTGGCCGTCTCTTCGGCGCGCAACCTCGGGTCGACGCTGGCGCTGGTCAAGGAGGCCGTCGCGGCTGCTGCCCAGAGCGACGCGCCCGAATTCGAACAGATGCGGGACGTGCTCGCTGCCGGTATCTTGGACCCGGGTGTCCCGAGCTTCGTGCACACCTACAAGCGCTACGGAGATCGCTCCGAGTTCGCCTTCGACGACGGCATGGCAGCGGTGCTGGCGCAGTTCTTCAACCGCTCCGCGCCGCGCGTGCCCGCGGTCTTTACCCGGCGCAGCGGGGAGCGGCTGAACATCTTGACCACGCAGCTGTCGACGGCCTCACGCCTGCGCAGCTGGTCGACACTCACCTTCGACCCCGAGCACCTGTTGTTCGTGATCGCCGACCGGCAAGTTGCCCATCAAGGCCTGGTGTTGAGCCTGCTCAACCGAGCCACCGATGACACCGTGCGCGTCTGGGCGGACGGCTTGTTGGCGTTCGGAATCGATCCCATCATCGAGCCCTTTCCCAAGACCCAACACGAGTTCCTGGCCATCGTCGAAGAGCTACGCGCCTTGCACGAGAACGATCTGATCGCCCGCCTACGCATCGGGGGCTTCACCAACTACAGCATGGGGGAGGGTGAAGACATCCAGCGCTGCAAAGAATGCATCTACTACCACCCGAACCGCAAATGGTGCGACCTGCCTGAGCTGCCCATCCCAGTGGACGCGCACTGGTGGTGCCGGCTCTGGAAGCTCTGACCGCCGCGACGGGCTAGCTCCACGCGGCGCCCTTGTTACGCGAGGCGCTGTTCGCGTCAGCGCCGGAGCGCCGGGGAATTGCCGGTCTGCCCCTTGCCCGCTTGGCCCGCCTGCACCGCTAGCTCGTCCACCAATTGGTTCATGGGGTCGGTGCCGTGCCCCTTCACCCAGCGGAAGGACACCTCCCGGGCGAGGGCGAGCGAAATGAAGGGCTCCCACAGGTCGCGGTTGGCGACGGGCTTCTTTTGACTGTTGCGCCAGCCATTGGCGAGCCAACCCGTATACCAGCGCTGTTTGAAGCAATTGACGAGGTACGTCGAGTCGCTCACCACCTCGAGCCGACCCGGTAGCGCCCGTACGGCCTCGAACGCCGCGGTGAGCTCCATGCGCTGGTTGGTCGTGTGAGGCACCGCGCCCGTCCCGAATTGCCCGCCCTCCACCGCCCAGGCCCAACCCCCCGGTCCCGGGTTGCCGCTGCAGGCGCCATCCGTATAGACGACGATGATCGGGGTCTTGGAGCCGTCGGGCATGAGCCACGGAATGTAGGCCGGATCGGCGCGAAGGAACAACCTCTAACCCCACCGTGGCCGTCCCGACGGCGGCGGCCGAACCCTGGCCTGGCCTCCAAGGTGCGAAAGACTTTCGTCACGCTGCACGTCTCGGCGCCCGAGGCCCTGCGGCGTGCTCTGACCGATCGCGATCCGAACCGCGTGGCCAGCCGAGACCCGGAGCTACAACGAGTATTGTACCGCGGATTTGCCAGCGCCTTGGGGTTCCTCAATAAAGCGAGCCACGTGCTCGACGCGGAGCTGGCGGTGCCAGAGGCGCTCGCACGCTCGATTTGCCAGCTGGCACTCGCCTGCCCAGAGAGCGCGCGCGGCGGTGCTTGATCTTAGCGCCACGTGTCAATGCCTCGAGGCGTTGACTGCCTCCGCGCCGACGCCGAGGTGCTTGCGAAGAAATTCGTCGATCAGCTGCAGGTTCGCAGGGCTCGTGTAGGCGGGGCCGCCGTGACCCGAGCCGTGCACCACCACCAGTTGCACGGGCAGCTTGAGCTTGGCATAGGCCCCCGCGAGCTCGTGCGATTGGTTGATCGGCATCTGGTTATCCTGATCGCCGTGCAGCATCAAGAGCGGCGGATCAGCAGCGTCGACGTGAAACACAGGGCTGGCGAGGCGCGCGAGCTCAGGCACCGCTTGCGGTTGCCCGCCCAGCAGCAGCTCCAACGCGGGCACTCGCACGCTGAGCCCATGCGGCGTGGACTGGCTGAGAATGCTGGTCAGGTTGCTCGCGCCATACAGGCTCACGATCGCTTGTACGTCCGAGGAGACCTGACGCTCGCTGCCGACAGCGCCTTCGAGCTCGCGCTCGCCGTTGGTCACTCCAACGAGCGCGGCGAGGTGGCCGCCAGCGGACGAGCCCGCGACGACGAAACGCGAGGCCGGGTAACCGTGTTCTTTCGCATGCGCGCGCAGGTAGCGGATCGCGGCCTTGATATCGTGCACCTGCGCCGGGAACTTCGCGACCGGCGAGAGCCGATAGTCCACGCTCGCCACGGCCCAGCCGCGGGCCGCCATGCCGGCCAGATCCACCGAGCTGCGAGAGCCGGCGCGCCAGGCGCCCCCGTGCACCCAAACGATCAAGCCCACGGGCTTGGCCCCGCCCTCGGGCAGATAGAGATCCAGCAGCAAAGAGGCGTCCCCGACGCTCGCAAACTTTAGATCGCGGATGATCTTGCCCTGTGCCAGTGCGGCTGGTGCCTGTGCCGATGCGGGGCGAGGCCAGGCCATGGCCAAACAAAGACCCGCCACGAAGACCGGATTGATGAGCGCTTGCACGATGTCACGCATGTTCTGGACCCTCAGACGCGGGCAATCTGCTCGGCGATCTCGCCGACGTTGACCACGGAACGAGCATAGGGCAAGAGCTCGCCGCTGATCGTGTTACCACTGCCAATCAACACGAGCTCCACGTCCTCGTTCTCGACGAGGTGTTGCACGGCTTCATGGAAGTCGCTGTCGCCCGCGGCGAGGAACAGCTTCTTCCATTGGCGATGCCCGAACGAGCGCATCAAATGGAACGCGAGCCCCACGTCCACGGCCTTCTGCTGCGTGAGCTCGTAGTGCCGGGACGTCTCCGGGTGCAGCACCGGGCCCCCACCCCAACTGATAGGCCAGAACAGCGGCCGCTTCTGCAGCCAATACAGCTTCACGCGGATGCCAGGACCCGCTGGCGGTGGGTAGGAGAGCGCGCTGTGAAACGCGCTCATCTTCGCCGTCGGTGGATCGGTGTCGGCGTTGAAGTAGTAAGCGTCCTCGATGCGCTCCGCGTACGTCGACTCGAGGTAGGTGCGGAGCTTCAAATAGTCCAACTTGTCGGCGCGCCTCAGGCCTTGCCACACCTTGAACAGGTACGCGCCATCGATGAACCAGGCTGCGGCGGGGGGCACCCGGCGACAGTATCCCGAGGTCTCCGAAGCTACAACCCGCGCGTATCGGCGCCGGGCAGTACCGGCGGCCCGCTCAACTTCGGCAGGCGCTTTTCGTAGCGGGCCACGGTGTGCAGGCCGATGACTCGCTCGCTGTGGAAGGCGAAGCCCACGCCTTCGTACAGGCTCCGCAGGCGCCGGCGACCCGCCTCGCAGTCGAGCCGCAGGGAGCTGCAACCGAGGGCTCGCGCGCGCGCACAGCAGAAGTTGATGATGGCGCGCGACACGGTGCCGCCCGCATGGGCTCGGCGCACCGCCAGTCGATGTAGATACGCCGCCTCGCCCGCGACACCTTCTGGCCAGCAGACGGGATCGTCGAGCGTCAGCCGCGCCGCCCCAACGACTTGCTGCGCCGCGAACGCCAGGAGGTAGTGCCCCGCGTCCACGTCGCGCCTGATGACCGACGGTTCGAGCTCCGAGGCCGACCAGAGCGGATCGCCACGCTGCCGAAGCCACTCCGCGGCCTCCTCGAGCACGGAGGCGACGAGCTCGGCTTCACCCTGGTGCGCGGGGCGGACGGCGACGCCACCCGAGCTCATGGCCCTCGCAGTGGGAAGCCCATCACGATACGCCCTCGGCTCTTGTAGAAGCCGAGCTTACCGTAAAACGCTTCGGCAGCATCGCCGGGAGCGGTGATGAGGTACACCTTGTCGACGTTCTCGCCGAGCAGCGCGCCCTGCGCGTGCCGCATCAGGGCTGTGCCCACGCCCGAACGCTGCATGCTGGGCAAGACGCACATCTCCTGCAAGTTGAAGTGATAGTCATGGACCCAGCGCTCTTTCTGCCCGAGCAACATGCCGACGACGCGTGACTCGTAAACGGCCAGGTAACCTCGAAAGTGCGGAGCCGTCATCAGGCCATCGAGGCGCTCCTCTGCCGCTTCCCGCGACCAGCCGTCATTCCACGGCGGCCCGTTGAAGCAATACAGAAAAAGCTGGGTGAGATCACCCGCGTCGCTTTTGACGACTTCGCGGAGCGTTGGTTCAATCATGAGCGAGCTCTCGGCGCTGGCGGGCCCCGTATTCACGCATAGCTGAACTCGTGGCCCCGGGCCAGGCGCCGCCAATCACCCCAGTCGGCACTTTTGAAGCGACTGCCGCTTTTACCCGTGAAAGCCACCGCTCGCGGGTCTCGTATCGGCTCTAGCTCAGCCGGCCTCCCCCTGGCGCCGCGTCGACAGACCCGTTGGGCCTGGCGCCGCCGCTGCCAGCCGCGCCGCCTTCAGCAGCAGATAGTCTCGTTCCGGGATACTGGACGTCTTCTCCGCCGCGCTACGATAGTGGCGGATGGCCGCCGCCGGGTCGCCGGCTTTCTCGTACAGATGCGCGCGGACGGCCTCCAGCCGATGGTGATGCCTCAGGCGAGGATCCGCGTCGAGCGGCGCGAGCATCGAAAGGCCAACGCTCGGCCCGTGCACCATGGCCGCGGCGATGGCGCGATTGAGCGTCACCATGGGATTTTCGGACATGCGCTCGAGCAGGCCATACAGGGCGAGGATCTGCGGCCAGTCGGTGTCTTCGGCGCGCGCCGCCTCGTCGTGCACGGCGGCGATGGCGGCCTGGAGCTGATAGGGGCCAATGGCGCCCTGGGAGAGCGTTTGGCTGATCAGCGCGACGCCCTCGGCGATGGCCGCGCGATCCCAGCGGCTACGGTCTTGCTCGTCGAGCGGGATGATCTCGCCGTCGGGCCCGGTGCGGGCAAGGCGGCGCGCGTCCGTGAGCAGCATGAGCGCGAGCAGGCCCGCCACCTCGGGCTCATGGGAGAGCCCGTTGTGCATGCTGCGCGTCAGCCGGATAGCGTCGCTCGACAGGTCGACGCGTTGCAAGCTCGAGCCCGCGCTCGAGGCATACCCCTCGTTGAAGAGCAGGTAGAGCGCGTGCAGGACGGCCTCGAGCCGCTCGGCGCGTTCGCTGCCAGTGGGCAGACCAAATCGCACGCCGGACTTCTTGATGAGCTGCTTGGCACGGCTGATCCGCTGCGCCATCGTCGCTTCCGGCACGAGGAAGGCGTGGGCGATCTCCGCCGTGCTGAGGCCCGCCACGGCGCGCAAGGTGAGCGCGATCGCCGAAGCGCGAGTGAGCGCGGGGTGGCAACACATGAACAGGAGTTGCAGCGTGTCGTCGCGCTCCGGTTCCTCGCCGCTGTCTGCGGCGGGTACTAGCCGTTCGTCGGGCAAGGCTTGCGAGATGACCGCGGTCTCGCGGCGCCTGCGAGCGAGCTCGCTCCGCAGATGATCCGTCATGCGCCGCGCGGCCACCTGGATCAGCCAGGCGCGTGGGTTCTCCGGCACACCCTGCTCGGGCCACTTGTTGGCGGCGACCAGGAGCGCCTCCTGGACGGCGTCTTCCGCCGCAGCGAAGTCGCCGTAGCGCCGGACCACCGCCCCGAGCACCTGCGGCGAAAGCTCGCGCCACAGCTGCTCGCCCGACGCGCCGACAGGAGGCTCGCTCACGGCTCCACGGGAGGCCCGCTCATCACCTCGCGCACCTCGATGCGGAGATTCAGCGGTTTGCCGCCAGGGCCCGGTGCCGCTGACGCGCGCGCGGCAATCTCGTAGGCCTGCTCCGGCGTCTCGACGTCGACGATCCAGTAACCCGCGAGAAACTCTTTGGCTTCCGCGAACGGGCCGTCCGTCACTTCGGGTGCGCCGCCCTTGCCAGCCCGCACGATACGGGCCTGCCCCGGCGGCGCCAGACCCTCCGCGCCGACGAGCGCGCCCTCGGCTCGGAGCTTTTCGTTGAACCCCTTCATGAATCCCATGTGGGCTTTCAGGTCCTCCGGGCTCCAATCGCCGACAGCCCAATCCCCGTCACCTCTCGGCGCATTCATCATCAGCATGTATTTCATCTCGTGGCTCCTCGGTTGCGCGCCCCGCCGGGCCCGCTCATAGGACGTCGGAGCCCGCCGCGTTTTCTCGACATGGCCCGCGAAGTTTTTGGAAGGTGGGCTCGGCGCGACCGGGTAAGGAAGAGCCAATATGTCGAAAGCCTTCGGGAATGTCGACCGGCGAAAGGCTGCTCTGCCCCATGCGGCCGCGCCCACCCGCCGACGGCCTCGTCTAGGCCGAGCGCGGGCTCCGCACGGCCGGGCGGGCGAGGAGAACGATGGAAAGTGTGGTCGCGCCGAGCGCTGCACACACCCAGAACAGGCCGGAGTTGCCCACTTGGCTCGCCAATAACCCAAACGCCGCAAAGCCGAGCAGGCTGCCCACCTTCAAGGCGCTGGAGTAGAGGCTCGTCGCGAAACCGGCCTTACCGGGCATCAGGTCTTGAAAGAAGGGAATGGCGACGCTGGTCGTCACTGCCACCGCCGCCGCGTTCAAGATCTGCAGCGGATACACGTGGGTCGGCGCCGTGACGAAGCGCAGCGCGAGGAAATAGAGGACCGCTGCGCTGATGCCCAATCTAATGATGGTGAGCTGGTGCCCCTTCGCCGCGAGGTGCCCAAAGAGCAACATGAACGCCATCTCGAACAGCGGTGAGATCGAGAACGCGATGCCGACGCCTTGCTCCGTCCCGCCGAGCTTCTCCGTCAAAAACAGCGGCAGGTTGAGCGAGTTGATGGTGAACGCCGCAAACATGAGCGCGAACGCCGCCGCATGGGCGAGCACTCGCGGCTGACCCAGGCCCCACAGGGCGGGCTCGCGCTCGCCGCGCGCTGGGCTCGGCGCCGAGGCTCTTGGCCCGTGGGCGCGCTCGACGACGAACCCGAACACCAAGACGAGAAACAGCACAAACGCCGCGGAGGCCGCCAAGAAGATGCCACGATAGCCGAAGTGCCTCACGATCTCGGCGCCGAGCAGCGGACCCAACATCCAGGCCAGGGCGAAGCACGCGCGCAGCACGCCCATGACGAACGGTACATCGGTGCCCGCGTGCTCGGCACGGCCTAGCTCCTCACGCACGTGCGCAAACAGCTGCGCGAAATTGATCGAGGCGACAGCCAGCACCGACGAACCGATCAAGGTCAAGAAGATCGGATCTTTGACATAGGCGAAGGCGAGATTGCCGACGGCCCCGGCGCTCGCCCCGAGCACGAGCAGCCGACGCCGCGACACGTGCGTATCGGACCAGCGTGCGAGGGTCATGCTGATGACGATCGCGCTGAGCGAGTTGATGGTCATGAACGCGCCCACGCCGCGGGAGCTCATGCCGATTTCCTTGGTCGCCCAGATCGATCCGAACGGGACGATGAACGCGCTGGTGAGCCCGAGCACGAAATTGGTGAGCAATAGGCCGATGAAGCTCGGCTTGCGCAAGACGCCGCGCCGGCCACCCGCCGACATGACCGCCGCCACCGGTGCGCAGGCCGTCAACCGCCCAGCACCGCCGGCCGGCGACGCCCGCAGCCTTCAGCACCGCAGCCTTCAGCACCGACCCCTGAAGCCCCCTCCCCTCCAACGGCTCCGCCGCGGTCCGCGCGCGCTCCGCCGGCGAACGGCGGCAAGGGCGCAGGCACCATCACCGGTGGATGCTAACACGTTTGCCCGGAGCAGCCACGGGCCGCGACTCTGGATTTGACCGTTCCGGCGGCAAATCCGCCAGATGGGCGAGCGCGGCCAGTGACTCGCTCGGAATATTCCAAAAGCTCGAGGCGTCTTCAGGAGGAAGTGATCTAGACGCCGTTCTGCAGCGTAGTAGCGACACCTTCCCTCGGCTCATGCCGACAGAATGAGATCGAGCCCTCGAGCATGTTCTTTTCCAATTTCTGCCGCGTCTCATTGACCGGCCCCAAGCGCCCCCTCAGGCCCACCCCACGCGCCGTGTCACCCGTCGCACCAGGCCCCGCTTGGGACGAGCTCGCCGCCCGCTTCGAACGCGCTGCCGAGCGCGGCGAGCCTGGCCATGAGCCCGGGAGCGCGAGCTCGAGAGACGATCATCTGCCGGTGGTGCAGGTGCTCGGTGGCAGCCAAATTTGCGTGCGTACAAAGCGCGCCCATCCGATGACCGCCGCCCATTGGCTGCACGTGATGTACGTTCGAGACCAGAGCGGCGGCGTGATCGCCTTGCGCGAGTTCGGGCGCGAGCAGCCCTTTCCGGAGCTCGTCGGCGTGGCCCCGAGCCTCCGCTTTCAGCTCCCGCCCCCGACCACCAGCTTGGTTGCCTACGTCTACTGCTCGGAACACGCGCTGTTTCAGAGCGCGTTGGTCATCCTCTAGCAGCCCTGCAGTTCGCGTGCTCGCGCCCGCAAATTACCTGGGGCCTGGCCGCAACGCAGCCAGCGTCTGCTCCAGGCGACGCGCGGAGTCGTCGAGGCCGCCGTCACGGTTGCGCTCGCACCAAATCAGGCGATGACGCTGGATGAGCTCCTCGAGCTCCAGCGCGAGCTCGGCGCGCGGCTCCGGTAGCAGCTCGGCGAGCGGCGCGTCCGGTCGGAGCGAACAACGCGCGATGCCCAGACGACAGGCAAACGCAAGCAGGTCTCGGGCCCAGCCGAGCTCCCGGAGCAGCAGCGGGCCATCGCCGGTGGCGGGGCGCGCCCGAGCCAAGGGCTCCGCCACGCGTTCGACGTGCGCCAGGGCGTTCTCTAGCGTCTCGCGCGTGACACCGGGCGGCGAGAACAACCGCTCGGGCTTGAGCAGGCTCCAGAACAAGACCGATGCGTTCGTGCGCAAGCTGCCCGCGTGTTTGTACGTGTTGCCGAGCTCGTAGGCGACGCGGCCCAACACGCCCGCCGAGTCGCAGAACACATGCGTGTCGAGCAAGCGGGGCACGTCGAGCTCGAACGGGCGCTCTGCGTCCGACACGTTCCAGGCAAAGCCCGCACCCAGCAAGAGACCGAGGTAGCTGACCGACAAAGGTTGCAGGTGACCGTGGTCACCCCAATCGGTGATGAGCAACCCCGCCGCGCCCGCGGCTCGGCCTTCTCGCGCCGCGCGAGCCAGATTCTCGATCGCGTTGTCGGTGCGGCCGGCAATCGAGTTCCAGCTGCTCGTGCCCGGACACACGTAGAAGCGGAGACTCGCCGATTTGAACAGCGCCAGGTGCTCGGCAAACGGGTGCTCGGCCTCGTAGCCCCACTCCAGCGCGATCGCGTCGCGCGGCAGCTCTGAAATCAAGTCTGGACGCTTGACGATGATGTCACCCCAAAATTGCATGACGTGACCGCGGCTTCGAACGCGGGCGTGGACCTGCTCGAGAAAGTCCAGGTAGACACGCTCGGTGCCGCGGGCTTCACAAGCCGCCTTGGAACGCCCCGCGCCGAGGTCGATCGTCTCGTCCAGCCCCACGTTGAACATTCGACTCGTGAAGTTGGGCAACAAATCATCATACAGCCCTTCCAGAAACACCAGGCTCGCCGGATCCGTCGCGCACAGACCATACGGCTCCCCCGACCAGTTCCACGGGTGGTCGAAGCCGTCAGGGCACTCGGCGAGCGCGCGGTAAGGCTCGTGCACGAGCCAGCGATGCATGTGGCCAAAGCTGTTCTGGTTGGGTACGAGCTCGACGTGCCGTTCGGCACAATAGGCGTCGAGCGCCCGGATCTCTTCCGGCGTGAACGGGCTCGCGCCACGCCACACCTCTGCGTGGCCCGCGTACGCGAACGTGTGCTCCATGTACAGCTGCAGCTCGTTCAGCTTCCAGCTCGCCAGGCGATCGATGAGTGCGTAAAGAGTCGAAAGCTTTGGCACCTTGTCGCGGCTCACGTCCAACATCACACCCCGCTGCCCAAAATCGGGCCAATCCGCGATGGCAAGGGCAGGCAGCTCGAGCTGGCCTGGGCTGCCGCGAGCGAGCGCGATCAGCTGCAAGAGAGTGCACAGCGCGTGTTGCACCCCCGCTGCGCCGCTCGCCGAAATCGAGATCGCCCCCGCGCCGATCGTCAAGGTGTAGCCCTGGGCCAGGGCCTGGCTCGGAACGAGCTCGGCGCTCGACTCATCGAGGCCCCGTTCCCCGAAGTCGATCGGCTCGATCCGAAACACGAGAGCCGCATCAACGCCGGGCTCGAGAGCGCGCGCGAGCTGGTGACCCCGCGCCGAGAGCGCCTGCCCGAGCCACTCGAGCGCCACGCTGCCTGCGGCGCCCTCCGGAGCACGGTAGCTCAGCTCGGCGGGCAGCACCCACGTGCCCTCGTGCACGCGCAAACGCTGCGGCCGCGGGAAGAGCCCGACGAGGCTCGGGTGGACGGGCCCGCCTGCTTGCATCGGCGAAGCCTCGTGCCACACGCCGGGGACCCTAACCTCGCCCAACGGGCGGCGCCAGCTCTCGCAACGGCTGCAGCCGCTCGTGGGGCTACGGCAGAAGCGCAAGTCGGCGACGGCTCTTCTCGGGAGCGCGCCCAGCCCTGCCCGCGACTCGGCAGCGCCACCTGCGCCCTCGAGCTCGCGCAGCTACGCCAGCGTCTCGAGCTCGATCTTAGCCCCGGGGAACGCGTCGAAGAGCCGCCGGTGGGCCTCGAGCGAAAACTCATCTTGCCGGGTCTCGTAGGCGCCAACCCACTCGATCAGCATCTCCAGGTTCGCATCCTGTGCCGCTTGGCTCTCGTACTTGTTCGGCTCCCAGGGCCGCGAGCGGCAGTTCTGGACGCAGGCGAGAACCCCGGGATTCAAGAAGATCAGTTGGGTACAGTCAGGTGCCGCCAGGCTGAGGAGATCGGAGTAGCAACCCTCGATGACCCAACGATCGTGGCGTGCTGTAAACTGCCGGATAGCCTCCGCGCTGGACTCGACGGGGCGTCGCGTGGGAGGCGACGTGGGCTCCCACGCCAAGCCATCGAGATCGAGGTGCGCGAGCCCCTCCTCGCGCGCCAGCTTGCGCGCCAGGGTCGTCTTACCCGCGCCGGAATTTCCGAAGATCACGACCTTTCGCATGCGGCCAGTCTGCCCCCAGCGGCCGTGACCGCCAAGCGGCAACTTGCTACGTGGTATGGCCCGACGATGCACCTCGACCTCGATGCCCTCGCGGCGTTTATCGTCGCTGCCAAACGCGCCACGTACGTCGGCGAAGGCCAGCCCTCCGCACCGAGCCGCCCCGGCGCGCACGACCTCACGTTTGCCGCCGGCCCGTTCACTTACCGCGACAGTTACTTCGGGGGCACCGAATTTCACGGGCAGGAGGTGGTCTGGTGTTCGGGGGACGCGGTCTGGGCGATGAGCTACCACGGATACGTCATTCGCCCTCTGCTGATCGACGCGGCTCGCGCCGGCGCGACCATCAAGGCGGCGCTGGCCGCGATGTACCAAGAGGGCCGCTTTCTCGGCGGTTTCGAGTGGATCGGCGCGCACGGCACGTACCGCGACAACTCGACCGGCAACGTCGCCCGCTTCACTGGTCGCGAGGTCATCGAGGTCGGCAACGTCGAGGCCTACGCGCTCGAGTACTTTGGTGGCCTGATCGAGGCGTAGCGGGTGGCCAGCAGGCATAACTCGGGCGGCGAGACCCGTATCACGGCGTGGCGCTGTATGAGCTACGCGACAGCACGCCGCCGTCTGTCGCGTCGACGGTGAGAACTTCGCCCGAGTAGCCTTGTACACCCCGGTCGTTCACTACGTTCGTCACATTCCAGACCACGCGGTCATGGCCGTGATGATAGGCTAATGCAATGCTCCACGGGTCGAGCCCCGCTTCGAAGTCGTTCAGCTCAGCGAGACAGGACGCCGCTTCCCTGGAGGCAGTCCTTCAGCAGCTCCATAGTGCCCTCGTGGCCCCCACCCGTCGCCAGTGGCGCATCCCCCCACATCCAATACTGATTCCAGCCGCTACAACACTGCGTACCGTTCGAGCAGCTTGATGACCGTTGCGACCGACTCACCATCTCTCACGAGAACGAATTGCTCAGCGTGCAGCCCAGCTTCTCGAGCGGCCGCCACATTCCTTTCCCCGTCGTCGATAAAAATGACCTGTTCTGGGGCCAACCCGAGCTGGGCGACAATCGCGTTGAAGTAGCGGACGTCCGGCTTCGCGAGCCCAAGCTCATACGAATAAAAGGTGCGGTCGAACCTGGTGCTGTAGGCGAGCTTATCTTCCATGTACCTCGCTCTGTATCGCTGCTGGTTCGTGGCAAGAGCACAAAGAAGGCCCCGCTGACGGAGCCGTTCTACCAACGCCAGTACGGCTTGATCCGCCTGAATTGCACACCACCAATTCGTTGCGAGCTCTTCCGCAGCATGCGGGGCTCCCCACCTCGCCAGCAACGGAACGAGCAGCTCAGCAAAATCCGCTTGCCCGGTCAAGGCAGGTCGCTCCGCCTGAAAGACCTCTCGCTTGAACGTATCGAGGTCCGCCGGAGTGAAACCAAGGATGCGCTCGAGCTGCGCGGGAATGTCATCGCTGCTCGAGTGCTGAACGACACCATCGGCATCGAACAGGATGGCTCGAATGGGAAGCATCACAGACGTTTAGCAGGTTCTGGCGATGTCGATGGGGGCGCGTTCAACATCCGGTGGAGCTGGCACCCGCGAGGCCCGTCTCGTCTGGTAGGCCCAGTGGCAAGGGGCCCTCTACGGCTTTGAAAGTGCCCCAATGCTGTCCCAATTGTCTACTGAGCCCGGGACGTCCGGGACAAGACAGTGAAGTTGCCAGCCGGGGCCTGGGCAAGCCTGAGGTGTTGCATACCAATGTTCACTGCACGCGAGGCGCCCAGTCGAGGGCCCATTGTATAGAGGGCCCTGGTGCGGCCGCCCAACCCTATCAGGTTGCACGCCGATCGCGCGTCAAGGTCTTCTGCATAAACATCAGTTCGAAGGGTAAGCTGGGAACCCGCTTTACCTCCACCGGGGCATAACCTTGCTGCTGATAGTATTCGCCCAGTCGCGTGAATTGGGCCACGACGCTGAGCTTGGCCACCGATGCACCGGCACCCACCAACTGCTCTTCAGCATAAGCCATGAGGCGACATCCGTAACCGCTCCCACGCTGCGACGGAATTACCGCTAAGCGCATGATGTCGCCACACGTTGGATCTTGAACGCCTGGCCACCAGCTGATGGTCCCGACGCATTCCTCGTCACGCCGTGCCTGGGACAATCGCTTTCACGAATTCCCAGCGTCTCGACCTGGCACAGGAATGAACGACGGATGAGCGATGCCACAACGCTGGCTTCTGCTTCAATGGCGGGCGAAATCGTCAGCACGGTCTTCAGACCTCTCGCGTCTGTCATGCAGAACAGCGTAATCCAGAAAATGCCCGGGCCCTAGCGGCACAGGTCAAGCCTGTCGACGGCTCCTGCCGACCGATATCTCGGCCGTAACGCGCACCTTCGAAGGCGGATGCGCGGACGCACTCACCGTGAGGGAGTACCGCGCGTCAGGGGGTTGTTTGCACCCCAAACAACGAAACAACGCCGTCGAGGCGCGGGCTCGCGTTCGGGGGCGGACGCAGACGCGAGAGCTTCGAGGGTAGTAGGACGACATCGCCATGGTGATGTTAGCGCCCGCCCTGTTGGCCAGGGGGCGCCCGTTGCCAGCGATAGTACGGCTCGTGCGCCAGGGCCAACAGCTCACGGTCTTCCGGAGTGTCTCCGTAAGCGTAGACTTTGGAGAAGCTAGACAGGCGATAGCGGGATCGAACCTGTCGGGCCTTCTCGGCGCGTACGCATTGCCGACCTCGGTAGAAGCCCGTCAGGAGACCCCCGCGCTCCTCGAGCGAGGAACACAACAACTCGAGACCGTGGGCGTGCGCCCAGTGCTCGAGGTACACGTCGAGGCCGCCAGACACGACAACTACCTTGTCTCCGCGCGCCTTGTGCCACGCGATGCGTTCCATCGCTTCGGGGCGGAGCGTGTTGGGCAGTACCTGCTGCGCGAACGCTAAGCCGCGCCGTTCAAGCTCAGCGGCAGGGATTCGCCAGAACCCGAAAAGGCAGATGCCTGCACGAACGACGCTGCCGGACACGATCCCGAGCTTGTAGCCAAGCACCAGAGGCAACAGAAGAACCTTGCCAAAAGCGAGGCGCCGCGGGCGAACGGCCGCCAGCATGAACCCGGGCATAGTTTCCCGCTTCGTTATCGTTCCGTCGAAGTCAAAGAGGGCGAGGTCCATGTGCTTGGATACCCTTGCGGGCGCTAACGACGAAACGCAGCAGGTCCCAATCAATCCCTTCGACGGAGAACGGGCTACTCGACACCGGCTGGTGCACCCAGCTTTCAGCTACCCTGGACCAGAATTGCATTGCGGCGACGTTCGTCCGCCTCACTCGGACCTCCCATGCTCCAGGGAATGCCCTGAAGAGGGCGTGCACAGCGAGCCTCCCGATGCCTTTACCGCGGATGCTACGCAGGACGAAAAACTCCGCCACATCCATCACCTCGGATGCTTTGGTCACGCGCGAACCCGCTCGGAGCAGCGCGAATCCGGCCAGCTCCCCACCCAGTTTTATGAAGTACGCGAAGTGATCATCTCGGGTCCACCAGACATCGCCGGGAGCAAGCTCAAAGCGCCCGCTAGCCTTGATCCGGAGTGGCATATGTTCACTAAAGTCATAGGCGTACAGCTCGAACAAGTTGCCGAGAGTCGACGCGCTGTCGCAGGTGACCGGTTCGAGAACGACGGCTGCTCCGGTCGTGTCCATTGAATCAGATGGGTCCTGCGCGGCCCGGCGAACCTCGTGCAGGGGGCTGCATGGGCACGGGCAATGTGATTCCGGAGGGGGACGTGGAGCGCCCGTAATCAAGCAGGATGCCGCACCCTGCTTGATTACGATACGTTAGAGCGGCCGATCCAAAGGCGCGGTTCGATGCTCCAACGGGTTAGGGGTGGACGACTTACCAGCGCTTACCGCCGCCACCACCACCACCACGGCCGCCGCCGCCACCGCCACCGCCGCCGCCGCCACGGCCACCACCACCGCCGCCACGGCCACCACCACCGCCACCGCCACGGTCACCACCGCCGCCCTCGCGTGGCTTTGCGACATTGACGTTGAGCGCGCGGCCGTCGAGCGAGGCGCCGTTCATAGCTGCGATGGCCGCCTCGGCTTCATTGCTCGAGCCGAATTCCACGAAGCCAAAGCCGCGCGATTGCCCGCTCTCGCGGTCTGTGACGACGCTGGCCGAGAGCAAGTTGCCGTGAGGAGAAAACGCCTCACGGAGTTCCTGATCGCCGATAGAGAATGAAAGATTTCCGACGTAGAGTTTGACGTTCACAATTGCCTGACAATGATCGTTGCGCCTCAAAACCCTCGGCCGAAGCGCCTGGCGCGATGCCTTTACCGACGTGCTTCCCACCGTGAGAAGCCACAGCTCCAGATTGCGGCCCGCTCGGAGAATCCGGACGGGCATGCTCTGCTGCGGGCCCAGCCACCATACCGCTATTTGCGAAAAAGGCCGCATCCAAACGCCTCGGCGCCTCGACCGGGTCACTTTCCTGCGCAAAGTGCCATGAGTCCCCGATGGCGGCTGGCCACGGCACCGTACCTAGTTTGTGGGGGCAAGCACTTGATTTGATTGGATGAGTCGCTCCAGAGCGGTCCGCAAGGCACGGGCTCCACCAGGTCCACTCCTGCTGCTGAGTCGAGAGGGCGCTTCCTCCGCTCCGGCGGTCAATGCCGCCTGAACGCTTCGATGCCGAGATTGCCTTCCTGCCCAAACTACCCGACGACGAGCTCTTTGACGCACTTCCTGGCGCTGGCCCCCCCCTTGGCTCCTCGCTCGCTGGTGTAGGCCCTCGCGCTCTGTCGTGATGCCCCGGGGCGATCTTCTCGTTCTAGGGACTCGCGGGCTGGGGTGAGATGGGAGGCTAGAGCGGGAAACGTTGCCGTGCGCGTGCGCTTGCCGTGCGCGAGCTCGCGGCGCTCGCGGCGCCGCTCGGATTTGGAGCCCGTGCGGCCCGGGCGACAAGCCCACGGGCAGCGCCTCCACACAAAGCGGGGCCGGACGCCCACCAGAGTTCGCCGCGCTTCAACCAGTGCCCTCCCGATCGGAATCGATCGCCTGGTCCGAGTCGGACAGACCGGCTTCAGCCAGCGCCAAATCCTCGGTTGCATACGCGCGCCTCAGCTTGGGCAGGTCCCAACGCTTCGGATCGGGCTGTCGCACGACGATGACGCGCACGCGCTCACCAGGCGTCAGTGTCAGCGGTTGGGCCGGCTTCAGGGTGCCCTGTCGTACTTGGCCTCGACCGAACGCATTCGACAACTATACATGAGCGACACGATTGGACGTCGAGAGGAACATTGCAGGATGACATGCGAGCTTGCTTGCAGAGCCGGCACGTCCCGTTGTCTGCCGAACTCTGAGCGTTTCGCGGACGACGAGCAAGCCGACGGCAACGGGTTCGGGACGACGCCCGTGTCGTCCGTGCGTCCTGCACCGCCTCCAGCTGCTACTCGCGCGGCCCGCCGCGCGCGACACGGACCCCACCGTCTCGCCGCGCCCGCAACCCCAGTGCCCTCACTGCCACACCCCGACTCTGCGCCGCGTCCGTCGCCTCTCCCCACTCGAATGCTTGGCCTACGAGGCCACGGCGCAGGCCCCACCGCCAGACGCCATCTTCGCCGCCCCCGCCACTCCGCAACGCCGCCCTTGCTGCGCATCGAGCAATCCATCGACCGCGAACGCCCTGCTCCACACGTTTCACGCAGCCATCGTCGCGGTGTCCGATAGCGTCAAAACCCCAACCTGACATCCCGCGCCCACCCGGGGCTTGTTCAACAAACGTCTTAACGCTGGTCTCCCCGCCGCTCACTGCGGTCGCTCGCGCTGCGTCACCGCCAAAACGCTACCTCGTTATGCAGCATCCTTCGGCCTGACAACCACGTCCACCTCGCAGTCGAGCACATGAAGAAGACCCACTAGCTGATTCAAGCTTTTGCGAGAGTAGCTTGGATCGAGCAGTCGATAGAGCTGCGGGACAGATGTGTTCAGCCGCCTAGCAATTTCACGCCGGCTCAAACCTGATTCGTCTAGCCGGTGGCGAGCTTCAATCGTGAGCTTGTGATTCAGGAGTTCCGCAAGGTAGCTCGGATCCTGGTTGTACTCGAGCGCACTGTCGATATGAATTGAGCCTTCAGCCCCCGATTCCAGCACGTACGTTACGGCCTCTCCTCCAAGTTCCTTGTCGATTACGGCCTCTCGAATTCGGTCCGTCGATGAAGGGCGCGGCGACAGCTTCGAATATGGGAATGGATAGACTTTGCCGGCGCGCACGCTCAACTCGAGTTGGCCTTTGCGATTGTTGATGACTACGCTTCGAATTTTCACAGTACGCCTTCCTTGTCGAGTTCCCTGATAAGCCGCACGAGTCGTGCAGTTGGCGTTCCTTTCATGGGAACGTGCGCGTCCAAATTCCACTTGAGGACGAGCTTACCGTCTCGGTAAACGTGGACATGGCGCGGGCTGTGGTCGCCCTTCCACGTCAGAAAGATGTAGTTCTCTCGGCGGACCTTGCCCACCCGGACATGTTACCACCGGTGGTAACGGATGCAACCTAGTCAGGTGCAGGGTTCCAGAGGCGCCGCCTGCTAGTGCAAACCGCGGCGAAGAGGCCGGTCGCTGTCCAATCAGTAACGTTTTCGTTGTGTTACGACACCAGGGATACGGATCTGTGGATCGTCGATGCCGCGCCATCGGGGCGATGAGGCACGCTCCCCATCTGACGGACCATGGCGCGCGACGGGGGCGTTCGGGTGATAGGCTTCTGGCCGAGGTTCTGGACAGACATCTACGGCCCAACGAGCTGCCGTGGGGCGTCCAGCAGCAGTTCCGGTGGGTCGTCCAGTCCTCGACTGTTTCCCCCAGGTGTGGACCACTGTCTGCCTAACGAGCTCGTAGAATAACCCAGTTCACGCGCTCACCCCGCCCACCCTCGCCACCGCGGGCCACTCCTCGCCGAGAAAAGTCCGAATCCTGGCCTTCTCGTTCCCCCCCGCGAGCCCCGCGCCCCGAGGGCGCCGCGCCCTCAAATCGCCCGGGCCCTCCCGGCGATCTTCTCGATGTTGTGCACCATCGGGAATGTAAGCGTCTGCGCCCAGCGCTTCGACCTCCGCCACCACGACGCGACTGTGGAATCCGCAGTCCGCCGTCACCTTCGCATTCTTCAGCACATCATTGCCGGGCTCCAGTGTGCCGAACGTCACTCGCGTGGCCTCCAGCAACGGCGCGAGCAAGTGCCCCTCGTATCCCGAGCCGTGCGCCTCTGCGTGCACGACGATTTGCGCGCGATCATCCACTACCGCGAGCCCGTTGTAACCCTGGATGACGCCGCGCGAGCTCGCCATCTTCGCGCTGTCGGGATCGGTCACGTTGCTCTTCGTCTCGTTGCCCGAGGGCCCGAGCTTCTTCTCGCTCCCCTCGAGGAGCTCCTTGATCTGCTCGATCTTGCGCCGAAACTTCTCGACTTTCTTCGTCTCCGATGCCGCCTTGCCGGCGTCCTCTTCCTCATCACGCTGCCGGTGGCGCTCCACGATGCGCTCCGCCACCCCCTCGAGCTTCTTTCGCCGCTCCTCGAGCTCCTGGTGCGTCCCGCTCCACTCCTTCGACGCGTTCGAGGGCAACTTGCACCCATCCACCGCGAAGTGCTCTTTCCCAATCAGCCCCAGCTCCGACGCGTACAGCAGCACGTCCCGAAACAGCCCCACGATCTCACGGTCGAGCTCGCTCACGAAGCCCGCCAGCGTCGTGAAGTGCGGCCGCGTATCCGCCGACAGCGCCATGAACACCACGTTCCGGCGGCACGCCTCGGCCAGCATTCGACTGGAGAGGATCCCCTTGTAGTACCCGTACTGGACCACCTTCAGCAGGATCCGCGGGTCGTACGCCGGGCGCCCCGTCTCGTCGTTGGAGTAGCGCGTCGAACGCCGACATATCGAGGTGCTCCTCGACGATTTCATTGAGAGCGTGCTCGAACGAGCCCTCCACGACCTGGTCCGCGTAGGTCAGCGGAATCATCTTCGCCTGGTTCAGGTCGTACGCCTTGTATCTCGCCATGGTCGCCGCTCCTCGATAAGCCGTCTGGCGACCTTTGTATCCATCGGGACAGCGTTTTTGAAGCCGGTTCTGGGTTTTTCTACACCCTCAACGACTGGCATTCAGTTGCGAGGTCCCGAGCGCAGCGAGGGCCACGTCAGCAGCAACGGCCGAGTTGGACAGCGGCATTCCGCGACCATGGCAACACGCAGACCGGCAGCATCAATGATACAACGTCCGACGCATTGCCTCTGCTCTTCACCGGGCGCGCGGGCGTGACGCCTGAACAACCCTGTCTGGGCTCGGCCCCGTCCGTACCCCTTGCAGAGGCTGTTGGCCTGCTCTCCTGGAGGGCATTCGATTGCAAGATTGGCCTGCCCCGACCAGCTACAACGCCGAGGCAATCGGCAGATCAGCACATGATTCTGGCCACTTGGCGTTCGAGTACCAATGCGCTATTCTTCCCTGATGGCCTCCCGAAGCAGCGAACAGCTTGCGCATCTTGCTCAGGAACTAGCCCAGCTGACTCGCGAGGACCGCGCCAAGGTGCTCGCAGATGCGGCTCGTCTCAGCGGGTCGCGTGAACCTGGCAAGTTCATCATACCCAAGCTGACCGGCGGAACCGTGTGGGTTGGCGGGGATCTCAGGCGAGACCAGTTCTACGGAGACGATGGCCGCTGAAGCCATCGGGGAGCCGCTATTCCTCGACACGAGCCTGGTCATTGCTGCGACCGTTGAGGCGCATCCAGGACACGCGGCCTCCGCTGCGTTCGTCGATTCGCAGGTCGCCGAGGGGCGCCCGATGTGCATCAGCTTGCAGGTGTGCCGCGAGTTCCTGGTCGTGCTGACGCGCCAACCCGTATCGGGCAGGATCTTTGCATTGCAGGAGTCGTTGGCTGCCCTGGAGGTCTGGTTGACGGGATGCAGCGTCTTGGACGAGAACATGAGCGTCCTCCAGGAATGTATCCGACTCGTTCGGCAGTTCGATGTTCTCGGTAAGCAGGTTCACGATTGCAATATCGTCGCCACAATGATGGCGCACGGCGTCCGCCATTTGGCAACCCGAAACGCCGCAGACTTCCGGCGCTACGGCAACCTGCTGTCGGTCGAAGCAGTCGCAGGCTGAAGGCCACACGGGCGCCTGCATCGATGGGCGCGATCAGGTGGCCCTCGGGTCCGGCGTCTGTCCAACGACTGAAATTCAGCGGCAAGCGCCCGCCCGAGCGCAGCGAGGAAGGGCGATTGTCAGCTGCAATTTTGAGCTAGGCGGGGTTTGGAATGGCTCAAAAATGAGCGGTTGCGCGTCGTACGAGTATACTTCAGAATATATTCATGGCAACCAGCGTCCACATCCCGAAACCTCTGCTCGAGGCCGTTGACCGGCGTGCTCGAGCGCTCAAAGTGAGCAGAAACAAGCTGATTGTCCAGGCGTTGGAGCGCGAGGTAACTGCGGGCGCAGATTGGCCAGCAGGATTCTTCGACAAGCTCGCCACAGCGGATGCCGAGCTCGTGAGCGCAGTCGACGACATGTCGAAAGCCATCAGCGCGGGGCGGAAGTCGAAGGGGCCGGCGAAGTTATGAAGTACGTCCTGGACACCAACACGGTCTCCGCGGTCATGAGGTCGGATGCCGCGGTGCTGAAGCGGCTGAAGGAATCGAACCGGCGCGACGTACTGGTGCCGCACCCAGTCGTGGCGGAAATTGCGTACGGAATCGCGCGGCTGCCAAGGTCGAAGCGACGGCATCTGCTCGAGGAGCGCTTCGGCGTAATCGCGGGAACATTCGAGCGAATCGAATGGACCGATGCAGTGAGCACGGCCTTCGGAGAAATCAAGGCACGGCTCGAGCGCAAAGGACGACCGATCGAGGACTTCGACGCCGCAATCGCCGCCCACGCCGTCGCCAACGCGGCCACTCTTGTGAGCGCGAACGTGAAGCACATGGCTGGCGTGCCGGACCTCCTCCTCGAGGACTGGCTCAGCGCGCGATGACGTAGCTGCCTCCGCCTAACGGCTGGCGTTCGACTGGCGTTAAGCTGCGAAGTCCTGAGGGAGCGCAGCGACCGAGGGCTTCGTCAGCTTAAACGTCCGAGTTGGACTGCGCTCAGCGCTGCCGCCAGTACCCGGGCTTGCGCTTGCAATGTGCCACTGCGATGATCAGCACCACGTCCGAGTAGATCTTGTACACGACCTCGTACGGAAAGCGCTGAAGAAGCAAGCGGTGCGTTCCATGATGATGATGGGGCCACGTCTCGGGCACGCGCTCGATCTCGTCGAAGACCCGACTCAGCTCGGCTTCGTACGCGGCGGCAACTCGCTCGTCTCGGTCCAGGCACGCCGGGTCGCAGTGACCGCTTCTTGGATAGCGGCCGGGAGGACCTCAAGTCGCCTTGCCACGTACCGCGCGGATCTGAGCAAGAGCCTGCTGGGCAGGCACGGCGGTCACGTCGCCGCGCTCGTAAGCGTCGATGCGGTCCCGGAGCTCGGTACTCCACGCGGCTTCGCGATCGGGTTCGAGCTCGGAGTCGTCAAGACTGGCAAGCAGTTCGCCCGCGAGAGCAGCCCGAATGTCGACAGGAAGCCGCAGGGCCTCGTCAATGACTCGCTTTGCGTCCATCGAGTCGATGGTACCACGGCCTACGCGAATGGCCAAAGCGGCACTCTTAGGCGGGAACCGGCGGATTTTCGCACGGTCGTAGCGGTATCCCGACGGCGTAGCGAGGACCCGACCCACGCTACGCCGCCAGGGTCAGCCTTCCTGGGAGGGACTCGCAGTCCCACGGCGCGGCCAGAGGTTACGGCTCAGCTCCGAGGCCCCAGCGCAGCAGGAATCTGAGGGCATTCATCGGAACGCCGGAACAAATCTCGGCACTCCAGCCGGCTCGGACCGCCACTCGAAGGAATCGAACCAACACGTTGTCGAGGGCACGCCCGTTCCGCTGTCGCGCGCCACCGTTATGCTGGCGCCGCTCCCGACGTAAGGGGCGAGCTCGGACCGCCCTATGCCATCCCCGATCAACACCGGCGGGTGTCTGCACCAGCGCCGGGGTTGACGGCGTCTCCCCCGATCGCCCAAGATTGACGAGCGAGTTCGGTGACTCGGCAGCAAGCGCATGCTGGTCCACGCAGGTGCGACTAGCGCAGGTGCAACGCACTTCGGATACGTCGCTGTATCGAGCAGGCTCGCACAGAGCCTCTCACGCGTCAGTCCAACGGCTTGGCATTAAGCTGCGTGGTCCTGAGAGAGCGCAGCGACTGAGGGCCACGTCAGCTGCCGGGTGGCCCTGGAGGATTGCTCCTCCGGGGCTCCCACTGATCCGGACATGCGGAGTTCCCGCATCCGGCTCGTCAGGTCACGGCTTCGCTGCGCTGGGTCAGACGGCGTGCATGATGCGCGGTCGTGGAAGCGGGTACGCATCCAAGATCACGCCCATCGCAGTGGGTCCGGGACTGGCTCTGGAGCGACGCGAAAGCCACTTGCACCACAGCACGCGGGCCCAGCTCCGGAACGAGTCCAGCGCTGCAAAGTTCCCAATGATGCCGTAGTAGTTGTAGTGGCCGCGTAGCTTCAGCACCAGCACGCGATGTTGCTCTTCTATCGGCTCGTGTCGGTTCTGGCGCAACCAAAGCGATGTCGCTCGGAGCGCTCGGCTGAGACGGGGCCCCGCCGTCTTGCGATACACCACCCAGTTGCCCTGCCGGGACCGACGCCAGTAGT
Source organism: Deltaproteobacteria bacterium (assembly GCA_043747815.1). Classification (GTDB taxonomy): domain Bacteria; phylum Myxococcota_A; class Polyangia; order Polyangiales; family Polyangiaceae; genus SZUA-265. Next base: position 223 of record JAYTOL010000012.1, on the reverse strand, counting down.
GCGTGAAACCCAACAGGTCGAAACTTCCGGGCCGCGCCGCGTCGTCCCCGGTCGGGACCCTGCGACTCGGACGGCTGAATCGTACCAATTGAGTTTTCTCTGGATGGAGGGGCAGGCCGTACTTGCGTACCCGTTCCGCAGACCACGTCCTTCACGGTCGGGTGGGCGCCGGCTAGCGCCCGGCGATGTCAAACAAACGCAAGCGGTCAGCGTCCCGCTCCCG